>CAZEMI010000157.1:0-43467 GCA_964513235.1 uncultured Acidobacterium sp. | reverse complement strand
GTGCCGATGTTCGAGAACGGCGCGCCCGACAGCCGGTTCCTCGGAGTGATGGTGCGCGTGATTCCGCAATACGCGGAGCCCGAGTAGTGGCCTCGATTGCGGTGGTCACGTCGAGCCCGCCGTTTGCCGAAGGCGGCCATCTCGTCATGGCGCGCGAGCTGGTGCGCGCGTTGCGCGAGGAAGGGCACGACACCGGTCTGGTGGTCACGCCGCAGAATCGATTTGGCCGGCAGGGGAGTGCCTACCTGGCCGCGTGGTGCACGGATGTCCAGCTCGCCCACGAGGAACGCACGGTCGATCAGGTGATCAGCCTGCGGTTTCCGGGATACGCGGTGCAGCATCCGAATCACGTGCTCTGGCTGAACCATCGCATGCGCGAGTACTACGATTTATGGGACCAGTTCAGCTCGCACCTGTCGTGGAAGGGGAAGATCAAGGAGCGTACGCGCCGCGCCATCATCCACCGCGTGGACAAGTACCTCTTCGAGAAGATGCAACGGCGTTTTGTGATCTCAGGCACCGTGCAGGCGCGCCTCCGCCGCTTCGGCGGCATTCAGTCCGAGGTGCTGTATCCACCGCCGCCCAAGCGCGACTACCGGCACGATTACTACGGTGATTACTTGTTCGGCGTGTCGCGGTTGTCGCCGTTGAAGCGCTTCGACCTCGTGCTGCGCGCGCTCGCAGAACCGATCGCGGCCGGCATCAAGTGCGTGATCGCCGGGGAGGGCGCGGAGCTGGATCGACTGGTCAAACTTCGCAGTCACCTCGAGCTCGATCATCGTGTGCAGTTCGTGGGCCGCCTCGACGAGGCGGGGCTCCTCGATCACCTGGCGCGCTGCCGCGCGGTGGTGTTTCCGCCGTGGAATGAAGACTACGGCTTTGTCACCGTCGAAGCGTTCATGTGCGGCAAGCCGGTGATCACGTGTCACGACAGCGGCGGGCCGTCCGAGCTGGTGCACGACGGCGAAAACGGTTTCGTGACCGCGCCAACGCCGGAGGCGCTGGCCACGGCGATGCGCCGCATGATCGACGACCGCGCACTCGCGTCGCGCCTCGGCGACGCCGGCACGACACTGGCACGAGCGATGACATGGCCGGCGGCAATCCGGCGGCTGCTCGTCTAGCGGTTGCGGCAGGTCAGCATCGCGATTCCTGTACAATTCACGCGTATGATCCTCGACTGGACGAACCTGGAACAGTTCACGGCGCCCGCGGTGATTCCCACCGAGTGGACGGCCGTCGTTCCGGCCGCAGGACGCGCCTCCCGCCTCGGTTTCCATCAGCCGAAGATTCTCTATCCGGTCGCGGGCCGGGCCATTCTCGAATGGCTGCTCGACTTTCTCGCACCGAGCTGCTCGCGTCTCGTGATGGTGCTGTCTCCCGGCGGCAGGGAGGTCGTCGAACCGGAGCTCGAACGCCTGATCCCTGGCCGGTTCGCAATCGTCATTCAGGAACTGCCGCTGGGCATGGGAGACGCGGTACAAGTGGCCCTGCCGGCCGTCCATACGCCTCGCCTGGCGCTGGTCTGGGGGGATCAAGTGGCGCTCCGGCGTGCCAGCGTCGATGCCTGTCTGCGGCTGCATGCCGGCCCGCTCGAACCCACAGTCACGTGCCCGACCGTGTTGCGCGCGCGCCCCTACGTGCATTTCGACCGCGATGCGGCTGGACGGATTTCGGGTCTGCGACAGGCCCGCGAAGGCGACCTCATGCCCGACACGGGTGAGAGCGACACCGGTTTTTTCTGTTTCCAGACTGCGCGCCTTCGCGAGCTCCTGGGCAGTTCCCTGGCCGACGCCGGTGACCGCGGCCGCTCGACCGGAGAACGTAATCTTCTCCCCGTCATACCGCTGGCGGCTCGTCAAGGACTGACCGTACTCACGCCGCATCTGATGACCCTCGAAGAAACCGTGGGCATCAATTCCGCCGCGGACGCGCGATTGGTGGAATCCTACCTGCAACGCTCCCATGCCAGCCCCGAACACCGAGCGAGCTGACACGAAAGCGGGACCACGCACCCGGATCAATCTCGTGCTGTTCTCGGGCGGAAGCGGGACGGAGAGCATCACGACGGCTCTCCTCAAGCACCCGCAGATTTCGCTCACGATCCTGATCAACGCCTACGACGACGGGCACTCCACCGGCAGGCTGCGCCGGTTCATCCCCGGCATGCTGGGGCCTTCCGATGTCCGGAAAAACATCACCCGCCTGATGCCGTCGATCGAGCGCTGCCACAAGGCCATCAAGGCGATTTCCGACACCCGGCTGCCCGCCGGCATCTCCCGCGATGACGCCCTCGCCTTCATCGATCGGTGCAGGCGCGGCGACCTCCGGGCCACATCCCCTGAGCTCGCCGGCCTCTTCGACGCCCTGACCGTCGGGCAGGCCAAGGGTCTGGTCTCGCACCTCGACACGTTTGTCGCCTACTTCCACGAGCAGGAAGGCGCCGGACGCACGTTCGACTTTACCGATTGCGCCCTCGGCAACCTCTTCTTCGCCGGTTGCTATTTGCAGGAAGGACGCGATTTCAATCGCGCCATCCGCGCGTTCAGCACCTTTTATGAGGTCTCGCCGGATGTTCTCCTCAACATCACGGCGGGTGAAAATCTATTCCTCGTCGCCGAAAAGGAAAACGGATCCGTGCTGCTCTCCGAAGCCGATCTGGTGGCGGCGCAGGAGTCGACGCCGATCTCCGAGCTGTTCCTCCTCGACGACGAGACCTACTGGGCGCGAGTGGAGCATGCCACGGATCGGCCGCCCGACCAACTGCGCCGGCTCTTCCGCGAAGAACACGTCACGCCGGCGATCAACCCCGATGCCGCTCGGGCGCTCGCCGAGGCGGACGTCATTGTCTATGGCCCCGGCACCCAGCATTCGTCGCTGTTTCCGTCGTACCTGACTGAAGGCGTCGCCGAAGTCATCGTCGCCAACAAACAGGCCGACAAAATCTTCATCGGCAACATTTATCGCGATTTCGACAGCCAGGAGGACGACGCGAACGATATTGCCGGCAAGCTCCTCTCCAGCCTGAGCCGCAGGGGCCGCGTCGCCGTCAACTGGCTCGACGTGGTCTCGCATTTTTTCGTTCAGCGTTCCGACACCGACCTCAGCAAGGCCAAATACGTTCCGTTCGACGAACAGCGTTTTTCCTTCCCCCTCGAGACCGTCAAGGCCCGGGACTGGGAAGCGGGGGAAGGCCGGCACTCAGGCGGCTATGTGGTGGACGAGCTCCACCAGATCGTTCAGGCCAAGATCGACATCGAGCTGCAGCGTCTGCATCATATGGTCTCGATCGTCATCCCGGTGCTCAACGAGGAACGCACCCTCGAACAGGTCCTGCGTTCGGTCGTCGCGCTCGATTTCCAGGCTTTCGGCCTGACCAAGGAGGTGATCGTCGCCGACGGCGGCTCCACCGATCGTTCCGCCGACATCGCCCGTTCGATCACCAGCGTCCGCGTGTTCCAGCTCGAACAGCCGCTGGGCCGCGGTGCCGCGCTGCGCATGGGCATCGACCGCGCGCGCGGCAATGTCATCGTCTTTTTTCCGGGCGACAACGAGTACCGGCCTGACGATCTCATCGAGGTGGTCGGCGCCCTCGTCCGATCGAACTTCAACGTCGTCTTCGGCTCACGGGCCGTCAAGTGCACGAACCTGACCGAGCGCCTGCACCAGATTTACGGCCAGAACCGTCTGCTGTACCTGACCAGCAAATACGGCGGGATGCTGCTGAGCATCCTGACCCTGCTGCTCTACAACCGCTACGTGTCGGACGTGCTGAGCAGCATCAAGGCATTCGACGCGCGGCTGCTGCGGTCGCTCGCCTTGACCTCCAACGGCATCGATCTGGAAACCGAAATCGTGGCCAAGCTGTCGCTGAAGCGCGAATACATGCTGGAGCTGCCGGTGGAGTATCAGCCGCGCACCCGCAGCGCGGGCAAGAAGATCACGGCCGCAGGCGGGCTCAAGGCGGTGATCGCGCTCTTCCGTTATCGGGTCAGCATCACGTAAGGCCGGCGTCGTCGAGAGGTTGAGATCATGCGAGTGCTGTCGGTGGTTGTGCCTGCCTATAACGAGGAGGCATTTATCGGGTCGATGATCGAAGCGATCCTGAAGGTGGATGTCGAACCGTCCGGCTTCACCAAAGAGATCATCGTCGTCAACGACGGATCGACCGACGGCACCGAAGCCGTGGTACGCCGCTACCCGCAGGTCAAGCTGATCAATCAGCACCCGAATCAGGGCCGCGGTGCGGCGTTGCGGCGTGGCACCGGTGCCGCCACCGGAGACTACATCCTGTTTCAGGATGCCGATCTCGAATACGATCCCGCCGACTACCCGGCGCTACTGGCCGTGCTGGCATCGGGCGATCAGGTAGTCTATGGCAATCGCCTGGCCGGTGTGATCCGCGAGTTCGGCCGCGGGCTCTTCCCCGGCAAGCATCCGCGTCAGAGCGTCGCGCCCTGGGGCGCGGCTCTCGTGATTCGCGCCTGGACGTCTCTGCTGGTGGGCCACTGGGTTCCTGACATGTACACGGGCTTGAAGCTGTACCCGGCCGGACCGTTGCAGCGGCTGCAGCTTGAAACCAGCGGCTTCGAGCTGGATCACGAGATCACCGTCAAGCTGTACCGCGCCGGTCTGAAGTTTGGCGAAGCGCCTATTCGTTACAATCCTCGCAGCGTGGAGGACGGGAAAAAGATTCGGCCGATGGACGGCCTCATTGCCCTGTGGACCGTGTTTCGTTACCGCTTCAAGCCGTTATGACGCCACAGCCGCTGCTGGTCACGGGAGGCGCCGGATTCATCGGCAGCCATCTGAGTGAAGCGCTGATCCAACAGGGGAACCGCGTTCGGATTCTGGACGACTTCAGCCTGGGACGCCGCGAGTGGATCCCCGCCGGGGCCGAGCTCATGGAGGGCGATATCCGCGACCCGGAAGCCTGCCGCAGGGCCTGCGCGGATTGTGAGGCGGTCTTTCACTTGGCCGCGATGAGCCGCTCGGCCGCGTCGCTCGATAACATCGAGGTCTGCACGTCGGCCAACATTGTTGGCACGCAGAACGTGTTGATCGCCGCCAAGGCCGCTGGCGTCGCCAAGGTCATCTACAGCGGGTCGTCCACCTATTACGGCAATCAACCGGCGCCTCATCATGAGGAGCTGCCCGGTGATTTTCTGAATTTTTACGGATTGTCGAAGTACGTGGGCGAAGAGTACTGCCTGATGTTTGACCGGCTCTACGGCCTGCCGTGCGTGGTGCTGCGCTACTTCAATGTCTACGGCCCGCGCCAGCCGGAGGAGGGCGTCTACGCGCTGGTGCTGGGCATTTTCCTGCGCCGCGCCGCGCAGGGCCAGACGCTGGTGATCCACGGAGACGGCCGGCAGGCTCGCGATTTCGTCCACGTGCGCGATGTCGCCGCCGCTAATCTCGCGGCCTATCGCAGCACGGTGCACGGGGTCCGCCTGAACGTCGGCAGCGGTACGAGTATCTCCGTCAAGGCACTGGCGGATCTGATCTCCGCGCGACAGGAGTACGGGCCCAGGCGTGTCGCCGACGCCGACGTGACCCTGGCCGATCTATCGCGTATCCGCGAGTTGCTCGAGTGGGAGCCCCGCGTCTCGTTCCGCGAAGGGCTGGAAGAGCTCACCAAGGTGATGAACGCACAACACAAAATGGTGGACCGTGTCTGAATCCGGGCGTAATATGCGCGGCCTCGCCGCAGTTGGGTGCGCCGTTCTGGTGCTCATCGCCGGCAGCCTGGTGGCCGCGCGCTTCGCGTCGTCCGAGCGCGACCTGCTCATTCCACGCCACCTCGAAAACACCAACTTCCAGCCGCCGCCGCCATCGCCGGGCGTGCGCCAGGTGTTGTCGAACGTTTGGTCCGACCTCCGGTCCGAGTCAGGCGCGGACTTCCTGTACCAGGCGCTCCCGGGGCAGTCGGGCGTGCTGTGGATCGCGCTCATCGTCGCGCTGATGGTGGCCTTTGACTATTCCCGTCCTGGAAACCCGCGCAACGTCGAGTTGCTGGCGCTGCTGGCGATCGGGTTCCTGCTCTTCAATGTGATGCGGTTCTTCGAGTTCCTGAACGACGCCACGTACTTTCGCGTGATGGACGCGGTCTACGGCGGGATCATGGCGGTCAGCCTCTTTTTTGTCGGCGTCGCGGTCTGGAGGGTACGGCACCCGCATACCGATGTGTGGCGGCCGAATCTGCCGGTCCGCGCGCTCGTGACGCTGACGGTGCTGCTCTTCGGCCTGAACGTCTTCATCGGGATGGTCAGTCCGCCCGATGACGCCGGATTCTACACCAATCTCGGCGCTCAGCGCCTCCGCGAGCGCGGCCGGATGCCGTACGGAGACCCGCTGCTCACCAACAGCGCGGGAGCGGGCTATGGTCCCGTGCTCTATCTTGGTCACCTGCCGTTCCAGATCCTGCTGAACCCCGAGCCGCTCAACCGCACTGCGCCGACCCGGTCCGACATTGGCGCGGGGGCGCAATACTACCTGCCGCCGCCATTGGCGAGCCAGCTGACGACGGTGACGTTCCACTTGTTCGGCGTCATCGCGCTTATCGTCGTCGGGCGGCGGCTTGCCGGGCCGGAGGTGGCGTGGGGCCTGGCCGCGCTCTACTGCGGCAGTGCGTATGTGATGGGTATTGGCGGCCCGCCCGAAATGATCGGTGGAATGACCTTCATTTCTCACATTGCGCCGGCGTCCGTGTCGCTACTCGCCTTTGCCGCACTCTCGTACTCGTGGCCGCTCGCCACCGGGATGCTGCTGGTCGCCAGCGCGGGCACGGTATTTTACCCGGTCCTGTTCTTCCCGGCCTGGCTGGGGCATTACTGGGACCGGCGGCCCGCGGCTTTGCGTTTCGTGGGAGGGGTGGCTGTTGCCGGCCTGCTGATCGGCGGGCCCGTCCTGGCGCTGTCGCAGCCGATTGAAGGGCGCAGTCTGCTGAGCACGGTTGTGCGCGAGACGGTCGGGCACCATCAGGGGACCGACACCTACGGCTTGAGCCCGTTCGGCTTCTGGGGGTTGCGCGACGACTTTCGCGCGCGGCTGCGCCAGCCGCTCGTGGCAGGCGAGTTCACGACCAGTCCGATGTTCCTGATGACGATCGGGTTCGCGGCGGCCATGTTCTTCCTGGCGCGGAAGACCACGCCGCAGCAGCTGGCGCTCATTACCGCCTCACTTGCCATCGTCGGGCAGTTGTCGAAGATTCACGGCACCGGCGTCTACGTCAACTGGTATTACCCGTTCCTGCTGATTGGCCTCTTCGCCTACAGTCAACGGACCTCGGGCGAGCACGCCGCGGCGAAGGCCGCCTGATACGTGGCCGCGGCCCCGGGCCCCGGCAAACCTGCGATCGGCTGAGGCAGTAACGGCATGCAATCACCCTTTAATTTCGGCACGGCGGCAGATTGAGCCGCGCGGGCGAACAAATCATTGCCTTCGTCTCTCGGAAGCCCGTACAATCCCTGGTGCTTATGAAATTATTTCAAGTGCGTAATGTCCTTGTGGCCGCGGGCTGCGCCGTTCTGGCCGCGTGTGGAGCGGGTGCCGGCACGCCGTCGTCACCGAGCGCCGTCAAAGGCACAGCGGCGTCGCTCAACGCCGATGGCTCAAACTTGAAAGTGTCGGGAGCGATTCCACTCGTGCCCCTGTTCGAAGCGACCAACGTCGTCGTCACGCCGGCACTGGCGGCGATAGGCAGTATCGGCCGCAACGTCACCAATGTTGCGCTGGCGTATCGGTTCCAGGTCAGCGCCAGCGAATCCTTCGATGTGCTGGCGGCCAACGATATCGGCTCGGTTGACGCGTCGAACATCGCACGCTTCACGGTGGAGCCGGCGCTGCAGCAGAACACGCGTTACGTGTGGCGCGTGCGCGCGGAGCTCCAGGACGCGGTTGGTCCATGGTCGGAGGTGTTCGCCTTCACCACGGTTCGCCCCGGCGGCACCACTACCACCACGCCCGGTCCGACCAGTACCGGTCCGCGTCCGGCGGATCCGCCTCCCGGCCAGATTCTACCGCTGCCCGACATGCAGGGAGTGCTCGCCCGGTTCTCTGATAGCAGCGATTCGTGCCCGCGCGGCCTCAAGTATGTGAACAACCCATGGCAGGATCGCGTGATCGACGCATTCCGCCAGATCGATTCACGGTGGGGGTACAACGGCAAGCCGACTCAAAGCCCGGATAATAACGGCGGCTTCCCCGTGACCGCGGCCGGCGACGAAGCCGCGTATCACTACGGACCCGGTCCCGATGAGGGCTCGCCCGACGTCCACCTGGTCGACATGCTGATCGGACACTGCGGAGGCAACCCATCGCTGACGTGGCGCGTGTTTACGGGTGAAGAGCCCGCCTTCTGGACCGGCGCCGGCAGGTTCTAGAGCGCAGATTTCGTAGAATTACGCAGATTGGAGAAAGGCCCGGCGCCCGGGAGGCGACGGGCCTTTTTTCTTTTAGAATGCGGACATGTCAGAACCACGGTCGCGCCGCATGAATGTCATGAACACCGTCCTGGCGGTGGTGGTGTTGGTACTACTTTACCAGACTGCGTGGCAGGCCATGCGCATGAGCGCGCTTCGCGCCGAGCTGGAGCAGTCGCAGCGTGCGCTCGAGACTCGCGTCGAAACGCTGGCGGCCGAAAAACTCAAATTCCGCCGCGAGGAAATGGCGGCGGTGGTGCAGTGGCTGGATGACTTCTACCGCGCGCCCGAAGGGTTGCAGCGCCCTGGCGGCCTGATGCGCGACGGCAAGCCGGACGGCGAAGCGATCGGGGTCTGGATTCTTGATGTCTACCTGAAAGCGCGCATCGAGGGCGCAACCGAGGAGGAAGCGCGGCAACGCGTCACCGACAACATCAAGGGGACCGACGAGTGGCGAAAGAAGCACCCCATGTAATAACCGAGTCATGTTCCCAGGTGAAACCGATCTCGATGCGGAATTCCGTGGGAAGGGACTCTCAGAGGTCTTCGAGGTTCTGCGCGACGCGCGCGACCATCGGTGAGAGTTCCAGGCGCTCCGCGAACTGATCCTTGGCTCACCTGAATTGCACTAGACTGCATCAGACAATGTAATTTCTCAAGGTGCTACGCGACCGTTCGCCTCTGTCCGATATAACGACATGCACGCAGGTATCTGGAATTGACGGTGTTTAAAGGCCAGCTCAAGAACCAAGGCGGCGGTACGATAAGGGTTTTCCTGACGCTGCTCGCGCTGATTTGCTGCGCGGGATGCAACGACACGCCGAGCGCGCCGACCCCGGCGCCGGTGTCACCGCCCGTCGCGGATGCGCCGGAGGTCACCTGCCCGGCGCCTGTCACGGTCTCGGCCCTCACTAGCGTGGGCGCCGCTGTCTCGTACGCGCTTCCCGAAAGCCGGAAGGGCCAAGGCACCGTGTCGGTCGCCTGCACTCCCCCTTCGGGCACCAGGTTTCCGGTCGGCGTGACGCAGGCCGAGTGTGTCGCCACGGATTCGTTGAGCCGAACCGCCTCGTGCACCTTTTCGGTGACTGTCGCAGCGCCGCCGCGCCTGCGCCGCACGCGGATCATGGCGTTCGGCGACAGTCTTACCGAGGGCGCGACGGTACTTGGCAGCGATCCCTACAATGTCGTCCACCCAATTGAAACCGCCTATCCAACAGTGCTGCGGCAGTTGCTTTCGGCACGCTACACCGATCAAACCATCACGGTTATCAACCGGGGCGTGCCCGGCGAGCAGGCGTCGAAGGCGCTGTCGCGCCTTATCGACAACTTGGTGACCGACGCGCCAGACGTGGTCGTGTTGCAGCAGGGCTACAACGACATCAAACAGGCCGTCAACGAGTCCGTCGGTATCACGAACGCATTAGCCGGGATCAGCGAACTGGCCGGCGAGGCCCGCCGGCGCGGCGCGCGCGTGTTCATCTGCACGCTGGCGCCGAGCAGACCCGGGCGCATCCAGATCTCGAGGTCCGCGCTCGAGTTCATGAGCGAGCGAGTGCGCCAGATCGCGCGCGGCGAAGGCGCGGTGCTGGTCGACCTGTACGGCGCCTTGCTGCCGGACGTGGAAGCCAACGTCAGCATCGACGGCCTGCACCTGACACCGCTCGGCTACCGGCGAGTCGCGGAGACGGTGTTCGCGGCCATTCGCGCCGACCTGGAAATCAGATGAGGCACACGCGACTTTGACCCGACGGCTCCCGGCAGGCTTCATCCCGGCACTCGACGGCCTGCGCGGCATCGCGATCATCCTCGTGATGCTGCACCATTTCACGTCCTTACGGCCGACCTCCGGTCTCGACGCACTGATCGGCAGCGTGCTGTTTTTCTTCTGGACCGGCGTCGATCTATTCTTCGTGCTGTCCGGTTTTCTGATTACCGGGATCCTGCTCGACTCCCGGGGCGGCGAGCGCTATTTCACCACCTTCTATGCGCGCCGCACCCTGCGCATCTTCCCGCTCTACTACCTGGTGCTGATGCTCGCCTTCGTCGTGCTGCCGAAGTTTCCGGCGGTAAACCTGGTGCTGTCCGGACATGCCGACTTGCCGCCGCAGTGGCCGTATTGGTTGTACTTGACGAACTTCTCGATCGCCGAAGGCGGGTGGGGGCATGCCTGGGTGGACGTGGGCTGGTCGCTCGCCATCGAAGAACAGTTCTACCTGGTCTGGCCGCTGGTGATTTGGCTGTGCCCGCCGCGACTGGTGGTGTGGCTGTGCACGGCCATCTTCGTGGCCCAGGTCTTCGGCCGCTCGTTCGCGCGGGCATCCGACGTGGCGGTGCTGCCGATCTACGTCGTCACCTGGTTCAGGCTCGACGGGTTCGTGATCGGCGCGCTCCTGGCGGTAGCGCTGCGGCGCGGCATCATGCCGGCGCTCGATCGCCTGGCGCCGGCCGTCGTGATTGCCGGAGTCGCCGGCCTCATCGCCGTCACGATCCTGGGCGGCCATACGTGGTGGTGGAATCGGTGGATGCAGCAGTTCGGCTACTCCCTGATCGCGGTCGTCGGGGGCGCGATGTTGGTCAGTGCCATCAACCGGCCGGCTGACAGCCTGTGGCCGCGGATGCTGTCTGCGGGATGGCTGCGCGCGTTCGGCAAATACAGCTATGGCTTGTACCTGATTCACCCGCCGGTCATGCTCGCCGTCCGCGAGTACGTCTTCAACCCGTTGGAGCACGAGACGCTCGGGATTGCGCCGTGGATCGCCCAAGTGCTGTTCTACGGCGCAGCGGCCGCGCCGACATTCGCGCTGGCGTGGCTGTCGTGGCGGTTGTTCGAGGCGCCGATTCTCGGACTGAAGGCGCGGTTTCCGTACTCACGTGCTCGCGCGTCGTAGCCGTACGCGGTTTCTCGACTTCAATCGTCCGCAGACATGTAGAATCCACACCACCCTTCACGACCGGCTTTGCCGTTGCAAAGACTCTCTGGAATACGCGATCCCAGCTCTTAACCATGCTCTTGTCGCTGACTCACGCCGTCGTAGAAGAAGTAGTGTCGGTTCTCATTTCGAACCGCGGTTAGACGCTTGACGACCAGCGGAGGCATCGGACAGTACACCGGTGTCCCGGTTATCTGTTGGTACAGGAACCGACCCAGCCGCTATCCTGGCAGAAGCGGAAGAAACGGCGCAATTACTCGAGCCGCTTGCGCGCGGAGAGCGGCGCATGGTGCCACGAGGCGCGGAACGTCCGCAGCACGTCGACATCGAGATGTTTTAGGATGTCGTATCCAGCGGCGTCGCAGAAGGGCAGCAGCTTGCCTTCCAAGAGTTCGCGTCGCTTGCGTACCGTTTCGGCTGCCAGGTGACGCGCTTCGGCGTCGTTTGTATTCCAGTTTTGTTCCCGTAACCACGAATTCCATGGATCGATATCTTCTATTGCTCTGAATTTAGCCGTTTGCGCGGCAACGCGAATACTGCCGCCGGTTCGAATCCCACCCTCTCCGTCACAAATGGCTGAAAGTAAGCCACTTGCAGTCTAGGGTCTTGAGGTCTTGCGGATGGCGTAGACGCGGCCGGCGCCTTCCGCGTGCAGGAATTCGAAGTCCGGCGAACGCGCGAGTTGTGATTCGACCGCGCGCCAATCTTCGCCCTGATACCGGTCGGTGTGCACCACCACGTGCGTGACGCCAACCTCGCGCAGGGCGTTGATCGCGGCCGGGTCGGGAAAGTTCGTCAGCTTCATATACAGCTCGTGGTGTAACGGCCGGCGGATGCCGCTGTAGCCGTGCACCGTCTTCTGCCAATGCGCGGTGGCGTGCAACATGGCGGTGGTGTGGTGCCGCTCGTATTGGCCCAGGTGCCCGGGACTGGGCACCGGCACTTCGGCAATCGTGAACGGCTTGGGCAGCGTGTTGAGCCAGCGATCGATGGCCGGGATCTCCAGGATGTAGGGAACGCCGGCGAACGGATAGCTCGTGTATTCGGCGAGCAGGAACGTGGCGAGCACCGCCGCCGCGATCGCTCGGGCGCGCGTCGACAGCCGCACGGTGAGACGATCGAACGCGGCGGCGCCAAGCATCGCCAGGCACAACATCAGGAGCAGGATGAAGCGCGACGGCACCCGGATGAAGTTGAACCCGGGGAGCCAGTACACGTACCGCCAGGTTTCGATCGGCCACGTCACGAACATGAGCGTGGCGGCCAGCGCCAGTAGCGCGAAATACCCCGTGGGGTCGGCGCATAACCGGGCGCGGATGGGCCGCCACGTCATGATCGCGAGCCCCGCGAGGAGGATCGCAAGGATGCCCGGAAACAGGAAAGCCACCGCTTCTTCATTAATCGTGCGCCCCAGCACGATGCCCTGCAGGTATTCGTGGAACCGCGACGGCGAGGCGAGGAACTCCGCGAGACCCGGCATCGAATCCTCCGGGTATTCGCGTCTGAGGCCGGCGTCCACTTGTGCGGCCCGGTAGGGCAATAACACCCAGATCGAGGGCGCCAGCAGGTACGCGCCGGTGGCGCTGCAGTCCTTCAGTCGCTGTCGAATCGCGAGCGGCTGCCCAAAGGCAGTCCGCCAGGCGAACAGGAGCACGATTGCGACCACGAGAAACGCGGCGCCGTGTCCGCTCGATAGGACTTGCAATGAGAAGCACGCGATCGCCAACAGGAGGTCCCGGCGCCGGCCGTGCTCGAGATAGGTGTGCAGGAAGGCGAGCGAGAACGGGATCCACTGCACGGCGGTCAGGTGCAGTTGTCCCAGCCGGAAGAACCGCGGCGGCGCAAACGCGAAGATCACGCCGCAGATGAAGGCGGCCGCCGGCGAGAGTCCCCAGCGCCTGGCGAGGAGATACGCGCCGGCGCCGCACAGGACGCAGGTCAGTAGAGCCGCCAGGTTCATCGCCAGCACGAGGTTGCCGGTCAGCCAGATGATCGGCGCCGCGAAGAAGGCCGTGCCGATCAGATTTTCCGAATACGCGAGCGTGTTGGGGTAGGGGTGGTAGATGTTGGCGTCGAAAATCAGCAGCGGCTGGTGCAGAAACGCGTGGGTATCCCACGCCAACGTCCAGATAAAGAGGTGCGTATCCGGCAGGTCCGCCGCCACCAGCGATCCCGGTGAGGCGGAGAACGGATAGGCCATCACGAACGTGAGGGCCGCATACAACGCCGAGACCAGGATGAGGCGTCGCGCCTCGTCGCCGATGATCACTGGTGAGCGACAGTATAATCGCCGGGTGGGATATCGGACGCCCCTCGAGGCGCGCCTCGCCAAGAAAACCACCAAGGCGATCGTCGACTTCAACCTCGTTGAAGACGGCGACCGGATCATGGTCGGCCTCTCGGGCGGCAAGGACAGCTGGGCGCTGATCCAGATTCTCGACGTCCTGCAGAAGCGCGCGCCGATCGACTTCTCGATTGTCGCCGTCAACGTCGATTCCGGCTACGAAGGCTACCAGCACACGCAGGTCGCGGCGGCATGCCTGGCACGCGGCTGGGAATTCCACAGTGAGCACACCAGCATCGGCGCGGTGATCGACGACAAGCTCGACAGCGACGAGACGCCGTGTTCGCTCTGCGCGCGGCTGCGCCGTGGCGTGCTGTATCGGCTGGCCAAACAAACCGGCGCCACGAAAATCGCGCTGGGGCATCACCTGGACGACTTCGTCGAGACGGTGCTGCTGAACTTGTTCTTTGCCGGCGCGCTGAAGGCGATGCCGGCGCGGCTCACGTCCGACAACGGCCGGCACGTGGTGATTCGGCCGCTGGTCTACATCACCGAGGCCGAGGCGCGCGCGTACTGCAAGGAGCGCGAGCTGCCAATCATCGGGTGCTGCTGCCCGGCGTGCGGCGACTTGAGCCTGCAGCGGCA
The DNA here is from genome assembly GCA_964513235.1 of uncultured Acidobacterium sp. Taxonomy (GTDB): domain Bacteria; phylum Acidobacteriota; class Vicinamibacteria; order Vicinamibacterales; family UBA2999; genus 12-FULL-67-14b. Next base: position 29,185 of record CAZEMI010000157.1, on the reverse strand, counting down.
ACGGGTCAAGCGGTTGATCGTCGAGCTCGAACGCGAGCATCCCAGCGTCAAGGCCTCGATGATCAAGGCGCTTGGCAACGTCATGCCGCGACATCTCCTCGATCGCCGGTTGAATCCCGCCGGCGACATTCGCAACGCAATCTCGACGAAGCTCGAGGAGTTCTTGCCCGCCGACGCCTTGGCGAAGGTGGGTGACGACGTGCCGGCTGACGTGCCGTTGATTCCCTTGATGCTGAAGTAGCCCAAGACCCAAGACCCAGGACCCAAGACCCAAGACCACATGCGAGCGGTCGTCCAGCGAGTCACCTCCGCGCGAGTAACCGTCAGCGAGCGCGTTACCGGCGAGATTGCCGGCGGTCTGCTCGTGTTCCTGGGCGTGGAACAGGGCGACGGCCCGCAGGATGTTCACTACTGCGCAGCCAAAATCCGCGACCTTCGCATCTTTCCGGATGATGCCGGCAAGATGAACCGATCGGTCCTCGACCAGCAGGGCGCCGTTCTCGTCGTGTCCCAATTCACGCTCTCCGGTGACGCCCGCAACGGACGCCGCCCCTCGTTTGCGTCCGCAGCGCCGCCGGAGATTGCCCGCGCCCTCTACGACGAGGTCGTGCGAGAATTGAAGGCCGGTGGCCTGCGCGTCGAGACCGGTGAGTTCCAGGCGATGATGCAGGTGGCGCTCGTCAACGACGGGCCGGTGACCATCCTTCTCGATAGCAGGAAAACGTTTTGATGATTCGTCCTTGGATTCTGGCCATGGCATTCATGGCGCTGGCCGTCGCCTCGTTCGCGCAACAACGCCCCTTGCAAACCGAAGATCCTGAAACGATCGGCGCGGGACGCATCCTGATCGAGGGCGGCATCGACTACAAGCGCGACCTCTATAACCCGGTATCCGGCCTGCGCGGTAATCTCTTCACGGTGCCGACACTTGGGGTCAGTCTCGGCGTGAGCTCGATCGCCGAGATTCAGATGCAGATTGGCGGCTGGCAGCAGCTGACCATCACGGAACAAGTGCCGACGGCGCCGTTTGCCAGCTTTCTTCAATTGGACGGCGCCACGACCGACGACCTCGAGGACATGCACATCGGCGCCAAGGTGCGGCTGCTGAGCGAGACCGCCGGCCGGCCATCGCTCGCCACCCGCTTTTCGACGCGGTTGCCGAATGCCGGCAACGAGTCGGGGCTCGGCAAGGACATGCAGGATTTCGAGACCTCGGTCCTGCTGGCCAAGACCATCCAGTCGGTCCGCGTGGTCGGCAACGTCGGCCTGCTGATGATCGGCAATCCCACGCGGCCGGCCGCGCAAGACGACCTGCTGTTCTACAACCTGTCGGTCGCGCGCGCGCTGAGTGCGGCCACGGAAGTGGTGGGCGAGTTCGTCGGGCGTGCCAACTTTGCCAAAACCACCACCCCCGGCGCCGAAGATCGCGGCCTGCTGCGCTTCGGCGCCCGCTACACGCACGCCGGAGTGCGGCTCGACGGCGGCCTCCTGCTCGGGCTGACCCCGCGCGATCCCGAGATCGGTTTCACCGCCGGCTTCACGTGGGTCTTCAACGCCGTCACCATTCCTTGATGCTCTCCGTCGCAAAAGCTCACGCGTACGGGAACGACTTCCTCTTTGTGCCGATGGAGCAGGCCGAGGGTCTGCGTCTCGACGAGTTGTCGCGCCGGCTGTGCGAACGGCACTCCGGCCTTGGCGGCGACGGCGTCATCTACTACTCGATCGCGCCCGATGCCACGGCGCGGATGAAGTTGATCAATGCCGACGGCAGCCCGTCGGAGCTCTCCGGCAACGGCCTGCGCTGTTTGGCGGCGCTGGTCCTGTATCAACGCGAAGCGGCCAAGCGTCCAGCCGTGTCGGAAGTACGCGTCGATACCGATGCGGGGTGGAAGACGCTCACGCTGATGGGCTGGCAAGGCTCGCGGTACACATTCCGCGCCGCGATGGGACAGCCCGAACGCGTGCGCGAGGAAACCCTCGACGCGGCAGGTGAGTCCGTGAAGGTGACGACGCTGGCGATCGGCAATCCGCAATGCGTGGCGCTGGTGAAAGAGTTGCCCGGCCCCGAGCGCTTCACTCGCCTCGGTCCCGCGCTGTCGACGCATCAGAGATTCTCCGAAGGCACCAACGTCGAGTTCGCCGTGGTCGAGGCCCCGGACCGCGTGCGCATCCTGATCTGGGAGCGGGGCGTGGGTCCCACGCATGCGTCCGGCACCGGCGCCTGTGCGTCGGCGATCGCGGCCATCGCACACGGTGGCGCCGAGCGAGACATCCAGGTCACGGCCCCGGGCGGGACGCAACGCGTCGAATGGCGAGACGATGGGATCTTCCTGACCGGGTGGGCGGAAGTGGTGTTCGACGGTCGGTGGGTGCCTGAGGCCGGAGCCCCGGCGACGCGGACCTAGCGTCGCGGGGTGGTCATGCCGGGCAGATGGTGCGCCAGGGCGTCTTCCTCGATCTGGTCGCGTTCGTCGTGATTGTCACGACGGTGATGATCCTCGAACCGATCCTTTTTTGATCACCGCGCCGGGCGCGAGGTTGGCGGATTTCGCGATCCGCGGTGGGACGCCCTAGCGTTTGCGGCGCGACGATCGGGGTGACGCGACCGCGTCGATTTCGGTCAAAGCGGCCTGAAGATCGTCGGCTGCGCCGTTCAAGGCCTTGGTGACCGCCGCGTAATTCTCGCCGGCCAGCGCTGAGCGCGCTTCTTGCAGCATCTTGTCGGCGGCGGCCACGGTGGCCCGCGGTGCGCGAAGGGTGCGGCCGTTCAACCGCACGATGTCGGGGTATTTCAGTTGCGCCTGCGCGCGGGAGATCAGCGTGGCCACTTCGGCAATGGCGCGCTCGGCCTGGCCGCGCGCGTCGGCCCGGCCTTCGACCGCCATCTTGGCGGCGCTTTGCGCGCGCTCACGGCTGTCGATCGCGTGGTTCAGCGCCAGCCGGTAGTCGCCGGCGGCCACGGCGTCTTCGGATCGCTTGAGCGCATCGGTGGCGGCGGCGAATTCCGTGGCGGCAAAGCGATCGGCGCCCGCGGCCCGGGCCGCGTCGAGTGCGCCTTGCGCCTGGTTGATTTCCTTGTGTGGAGGTTCGGCGCAGCTGGCAGAGAGGATGAGGATGACAAGCGCCAGGCGGCGGCCCACGCGAAGCATGTCTCACGAGTATACGTCACGGGCCGAGCGCGTTCGGCGGACCGAGACGCCACCTTCGCCGGTGATCAGCTACCATGAAGGGTCGGGCCCGATGGCAAAGGTGCCGGTCGTGGACCGGCCGCGCGAGAAGCTGGCGCGCGTCGGCGCGGTGGCGTTGGGCGATAACGAGCTGGTGGCGATCGTGCTCGGCACCGGCACCCGCCGGCGCGGCGCATTGGTGGTGGCGCAAGACGTAATCGCCGCGGCCGGCGGCGTGCCCGGGCTCGTCAGGCTCGGTCTCGACGAGCTCGATCGGGTGCCCGGGGTCGGCGCGTCGCGGGCGGCGCGCCTGCTGGCGGCGGTGGAACTGGGGCGGCGCACGTTGTTCGGCAACGACCACGAGCGGCCGCAGATGTTGAGTACGGGCGATCTCGCGGACTACCTGTTGCCGCGCTACGGGGGCTTCGCGGTTGAGCGCTTTGGAGTGGTGTTGCTGGATCAGAAGCAGCGTGTCATTCGCAGCCTGATCCTGTCGACCGGGACGGCCGAGTCGAGCATCTCGCATCCACGGGACGTGTTTCGGGCCGCGGCGCTGGCGTCGGCCACCAGCGTCGCGGTGTTTCACAATCACCCGTCCGGCGATCCGCTGCCCAGTACCGCGGATCGTTTGATCACGCGGCGGCTGATGGAGGCCGGCGACGTGATGGGCATCGAGGTGATGGACCACATCATTCTTGGCAGCAAGACGTATTTCAGCTTCAAGGAAGAGTCGAAACGGTGAAGATTCTCTACTTTGACTGCTTCGCGGGCGCGGCCGGCGACATGATCCTGGGCGCGCTGCTCGATGCGGGTCTGCCGTTCGACGAGCTGAAGGGCGCGCTGGGCAGCCTGGCTGTCGAGGGCTGGGACGTCTCGGTCGATCGCGTGATCAAGACCGGCGTGACCGCCACCAAGTTCCGTGTGCATGAACATGTCCGTTCGGGAGCCGGGAGCGGGCCCGCCTACGCTCGCGAAGCGAGCTCCGGCGAGGTTGCGCCGGAGCGGCCATTCGGCCAAGAAGGCGGAGAGCCGGGCGCCGCGCATCAGCACCAGCATCACCATCTGAAGCACATTTTCGCGGCGATCGAGCGATCGGCGTTGAGCGACACGGGAAAACGACGCGCCATCGGCATGTTCCGGCGGCTGGGAGAGGCCGAGGCGGCGATTCATGGCACGACGCTGGAGAAAGTCCATCTTCACGAAGTCGGCGCCCTCGATTCGATCATCGACATCGTCGGCGCGGTCTTCGCGCTGGAATGGTTCAACGCCGATCGCATCGTCGTGTCGCCGATGAATGTGGGCGGTGGCATGGTGAAGTCGGCGCACGGTGTGTTTCCCGTGCCCGCCCCGGCCACGCTGGCGCTGTTGAAGAATGCCCCGGTGTACTCCAGCGGCATCCAGGCGGAGCTGTTGACGCCGACCGGCGCGCTGATCTTGACCGAGTACGCGTCGGAGTTTGGTCCGGTTCCGCCGATGACGATCGATCGTGTCGGCTACGGCGCCGGTGATCGGGAGTTGAAGGAAACGCCCAATGTTGTCCGAGTGATTGTTGGCGAAGCTGAGGGCCCCAAGCCCCAAGCCCCAAGTCCCAAGCCCCACGCTGTCGTCGTCCTCGAATGCGAAATCGATGACATGAACCCGCAGATCTTCGGCGCCCTGATGGACACCTTGTATGCCGCGGGCGCCCTCGAAGTGTTTTATTCGGCGGTGCAAATGAAGAAGAACCGCCCCGGCACGCTGATGACCATAGTGGCAGGGCCGGAGCAGCGTGAAACCATGACCGAGATCGTGTTCCGCGAGTCGACCACCATCGGTGTGCGCTACCAGGAGCTGGTGCGTGAATGCCTCGACCGCGAGATGGTCACGGTGACTACGCCGATTGGCCCAGTGCGATTCAAGGTGGCGCGCCGCCATGGCCGGGTGCTCAACGCGCAGCCGGAGTTCGACGATCTTGCGAAACTGTCACACGAGCGCGGCATCCCAATCAAGGACGTGCAGGCGCTCGCGCACAAGGCGTGGCTTGAGAAATAACGAATAACGAATAACGAATAACGACAGAGAGAATGCGCTACTTCCTGACCACGGCGATCGACTTCGTGAACAGCCGGCCGCACCTTGGCACGGCCTACGAAAAGATCACCGCCGACATCATTGCGAGATACCGCCGGCTGGCGGGGTTCGAGACCCATTTCCTGATGGGCAATGACGAGCATTCGCAAAACGTGTTTCGCAAGGCTGCCGAGCAAGGGAAGGACCCGCTCGCCTACTGCGACGAGATGGAGCAGGTCTTCCGCGGCGTGTGGAAGCGGCTCGACGTCTCGTTTGACGATTTCATCCGCACCACGGATCGGAAGCGCCACTTCCCGGCGGTGCAGGCAATGGCGCAGGCGTGTTTCGACAACGGCGACATTTACGAAGGCGCCTACGAAGGCTGGTACTGCGTCGGCTGCGAGGCGTTCAAGCCGGAGAAGGACCTCGTCGACGGCAATTGTCCGGTCCATAACACCAGGCCGGAGTGGATTCGCGAGAAGAACTGGTTCTTCAAGCTGTCGAAGTACCAGCAGCCGCTGCTCGATCACTACCGCCAGCATCCCAGCTTCATCGAGCCCGAGATTCGCCGGAACGAGATCCTCCGCCTCGTCGAGAGCGGCCTCGAGGACATCTCGATGAGCCGCGCCGGGCAGTCGTGGGGCATTCCCGTCCCGTTCGATCCGGCCAGCGTCGTCTACGTGTGGTTCGACGCGTTGATCAACTACGCGGCGGCGGTTGGCTACGGCTGGAACGACGAGTTGTTGAAGACCTGGTGGCCCGCCAATCTCCATATCGTCGGGAAGGACATCACCCGCTTTCACTGCGTGATCTGGCCGGCGATGCTGATGAGCGCGCGCGTGGCGCTGCCGCAGCAGGTGTTCGGGCACGGCTGGGTGTATTTCAAGGGCGAGCGGATGAGCAAGACGATGGGCAACATCGTCGATCCGCTGGATGCAGCGGATCGCTTTGGTCCGGATCCGCTGCGGTTGTATCTCGCGAAAGAGATTCCGTACGGCGGGGATGGGGACTTCACGTGGGAGCGGTTCGAGGAGAAATACAACGCCGACCTCGCGAACAACCTCGGCAACCTGGTGAATCGCGTGGCGTCGATGACCGAGCGGTACCAACAGGGTCGCATCACGGCCACTGGTGGGGGTGCTCTGGCCGGCATTGCCGCCGAGTCGGTATCGGCCTATCGCGCGTCGATGGACGTGCACGCGCTGCATGAGGGCGCGGCGGCGGCGTTCAAGCTGGTGAGCGCCGCGAATAACTACATCGCGGAGACGCAGCCCTGGGCGCTGGCGAAAGATCCGGCGCAGGCGGATCGCCTCAACGGTGTGCTTGCCGACACGGCGGAGGCGGTACGGATCGCCGCGACGTTGCTCGCCCCGATCATGCCGTCCTCCTCGATGGAGATTCTGCGTCGCCTGGGGGACGACCGGCAGCTGAACGAGCGCCGCCTTGACACCGACACCAAGTGGCGCACGTCGGGCGAGAGACAGATCTTGAACGCGGGCGCATTGTGGCCGCGCATTGAAGCAGACAAGGGAGTGAAGAACGTGAGTGACACGAATCAGGGGACGCAAGGTGAACAGGGTGCACAGGGTGCGCAAGGTGCACAGGGCGCGCAGCCAGTGACCCAAGGCTCACCCCAGGCGGCTCCAGCGCAGCCTTCGCAGATCACGATCGAGGATTTCGCGAAGGTCGAGTTGAGAACGGCCAAGGTGCTGGAAGCGGAACGGATGCCCAAGTCGCAGCGGCTGCTGAAGCTGAAGGTCGACGCCGGTGAAGCCGAGCCGCGCACCATCCTGGCCGGCATCGCCGAATCGTACGAACCCGAAGCGCTGATCGGCAAGTCGATCGTCATCGTCGCCAACCTGGCGCCCCGAAAGATGATGGGCCTCGAGTCGAACGGCATGGTGCTCGCCGCGAGCCCCGACGACGGCAAGGCGATGGTTCTAAACTCCGAGCCCGCGGCTCCGGGCACACGAGTACGCTAAAACCGCCCCACCCGTTCAGAAATTGCGCTTAGATGTTGAAGAGGGGCCAGACCCTGCTTTTCAACACTTGTCACAGTCTGGCCCCTCTTCAACAAAAATGACCGATAGTCATTGCCATATTGCCGGCGAGGAATTCATCGCCGATCTGCCGGCTGTCGTGGCGCGGGCGAAGGCGGCGGGCGTCTCGCGCGCGCTGGTGATTCTCGCCGCGGAAGATGACGCGGAAATCGCGCGGGCCGCCACGGTGCTCGCGGCGTGGCCGGAGTGCCGGTTGGCCGTTGGCGTCCATCCCCATCACGCCAGGGTGTTCGCTGCCAACCCGGAAGGCGCTGCACAGAGAGTGGCCGAGCGGCTCGACGCCTTGCCGGAGGCCCGCGCGGTGGGCGAGATTGGCCTCGACTATCACTACGACTTCTCACCCAAAGAGGTCCAGCACGCGGTGTTCCGGGCGCAGATTCGGCTCGCCCTGAGCCGCGATCTGCCGATCGTGATTCACACCCGCGAAGCGGAAGACGACACGCTGCGCATCATCACTGAGGAAGGCCGCGGCCGCCTGCGAGGCGTGTTCCACTGCTTCACGGGGGACACCGAAGCCGCGGCCCGTGCGCTGGCCACAGGGTTTTCCCTCTCGATTCCGGGTGTTGCGACCTTTCCAAAGGCCGACACGCTGCGCCAGGCGGCGGCCGGCGCCCCGGCGGATCGATTGCTCGTGGAAACCGACAGCCCGTACCTGGCGCCGGTGCCCTTTCGCGGCAAACGCAACGAGCCGGCGTACGTGGCCAAGGTGGTCGAACAGCTGGCCGCGGTGCGCGGTGTGAGCGCGGAGGCGATCGCGGAAGAAACCGATCGCAACTTCGACCGCCTGTTCAGACCATAACATCCGCTGCCGATAGCAGGCCACCGATTAACACCGATAGCAGGCCACCGATTGACACCGATTAGGCACCGATTAGACACAGGTCACGAGTGTCCCGTTTCGTTGACACCGTCGCTGTCGTATGTTCTGATCTAATGACGTGTCTAACGCCGCACCCCGGACCCAAGCGGATCTGATCCAGCTGTTCGAGCCTGTCCGCGACGACCTTGAAGCGGTCGAGCGCGAGTTTGCGCGCCAGGTCCAGTCGCAAGTCCACGTCATTCCGGAGATCGGCAATTACCTGCTGAAGAGCGGCGGCAAGCGCGTGCGCCCGGCGGTGTTGCTGATGAGCGCGCGGCTGTGCGGCTACGCCGGACCGCGCGCCGTGCTGAACGCTGCCGTGGTCGAGTTCATTCACACCGCCACGCTGGTGCACGACGACATCATCGACGATGCGGACGTGCGGCGCGGGCGCAAGGCCGTGCACTCGCAGTGGGGCAACGACGTCACGGTGCTCGCCGGCGACTTCCTCTATATCAAGTCGATGGCGATGGCCCTCACGCAAGACACGCTCGACATTGTCCGGCTGCTGTGCGACGTCACGCTGCGGATGATCGAAGGCGAGCTCTATCAGCTGACCAAGAACGGCGTGGTCGACCTGGGCGAAGAGGAACACTTCGAGATCATCCGGCGCAAGACGGCGTACCTGTTTGGCGGCTGCGCGCAGATTGGCGGCATGCTCGGCGAGGTCGGTGTGGAGAAAGAACAGGCCCTGCGCGAATACGGGTTCAGTCTCGGGGTGATGTTCCAGCTCGTGGACGACCTGCTGGATGTCACCGGCGCCGCCGAGGCGCTCGGCAAGCCGATTGGCGGCGATTTGCGCGAAGGCAAGATCACGCTGCCGATCATCCACCTGCTCGAGCACGGCGGCCTGGAAGCCGGCGACCTGATCCGCAATGCGGTGCGCGACCGCGACATCATGCCGGAGCAGTGGGCGCGCCTGAAGGCGCTGCTGGCCGAGCATCGCTCGATCGAATACGCCTACGGCCGCGCGGTGGAATTCGGCGAAACCGCGAAGCGCAGCCTCCGCCTGTTCCCGCCCAGCCCCGAGCGCGAAGCGTTGATGGCGCTCGCCGACTACGTGCTCCTGCGCGACCGCTAGAGGGTCGTGACTCCCGCCAGACGAGTCGACCAGCTCCGCCAGGAGATCCGACGGCACGAAGAGCTGTACTACGTCCAGGCCGCGCCTGAAATCAGCGACGCTCAATTCGATGCGCTGATGAACGAGCTCAAGACGCTCGAAGCGCAGCATCCCGAGTTGCGCACGCCCGATTCACCCACCCAGCGTGTGGGGGGCAGGCCCGCGGAGGGCTTTGCGACGGTTGAGCACCTTCAGCCCATGCTCAGCCTCGACAATGCCTACGACGAAGCCGATCTGCGCGCCTTCGACGAGCGCGTGCGGAAGGGCCTCGGGCTCGAAATGTCGCCAACCTACGTGGCCGAGCTCAAGATCGACGGCCTGAGCATTGCGCTGACCTACGAAGACGGCCGGCTCGTTCGGGGCGCCACGCGCGGCGATGGCGTGCGTGGTGAAGAAGTCACGCAGAATGTCCGCACCGTGCGGGCGATCCCGTTGGTGCTGCGCGGCGGACCCAAGGGCCGCGTCGAAGTCCGCGGCGAGGTGTATCTGCCGAAGAAGAACTTCGAACGGATCAACAAGGAGCAGGAAGAGGCGGGGGAGCCGCGCTACGCGAACCCGCGCAACACCGCGGCGGGCACCATGCGCAATCTCGATCCCACGCTGGTGGCCAGGCGCGGCCTGGCGGCCTGGACGTATCAGTTGGTGCCGCCGGAGTTTGAATCGCACGCCGCCATGCTGAGCGACATGGCGAAGTGGGGCTTGCCGGTGGAGCCGAACTGGAAGACCTGTGACGGCATCGGCGCGGTGATCGACTTCTGCGAATCGTGGCGCGACACGCGCGGCACGCTGGCGTTCGAGACCGACGGCGTCGTGATCAAGCTCGACGATCCGCGGCTGCGCGAGCGGCTGGGCTACACCTCGAAGTTCCCGCGCTGGGCGACGGCGTTCAAGTTCCCGGCCGAGCAGAAAGAGGCGATGCTGCATCGCATTGAGATCAACATCGGCCGCACCGGCGCCGCCACGCCGTTCGCGATGCTCGAGCCCACCGTGGTGGCCGGCTCGACGATCTCGATGGCGACGCTGCACAACCCCGACGACATCATCCGCAAGGACATCCGCCCCGGCGAGATGGTGATCGTCGAGAAGGCCGGCGACGTGATCCCGCGGGTCGTGGGTCCGGTCAACAAGGACCCCGATCGGCCAACGCCGCGCTGGACCATGCCGACCACCTGTCCCATCTGCGGCAGCCAGCTCAAGAAGGCCGAGGACGAAGCGGTGTGGCGCTGCGAGAACAGCTCGTGCCCCTCCAAGCTGAGGCGTGGCCTCGAGCACTTCACCTCACGGGGCGCGATGAACATCGAGGGCATGGGCGAAATGCTGATCGGCCAGCTGTGCGAGAAGGGCCTGATCAAGAGCTACGCGGACATCTACAGCCTCGACCAGACCACGCTCGAGCAGCTCGACCGGATGGGCAAGAAATCCGCGGCCAGGGTGTTGAGCGAGCTCGACAAGTCGAAGGCCAACGACGTGTGGCGGCTGTTGTACGGGCTCGGCATCCGGCATGTTGGCGAGCGCGGGGCGCAGGTGCTGGCCGACCATTTCGGATCGATCGACGAAATCGAGCGCGCCTCGCTCGACGTGCTGCAGCAGGTCCGCGAGGTCGGACCGGTCCTTGCGGCGTCGGTGCGATCGTGGTTCGATGAGCCCGCCAACCGGGAGCTCGTCGAGGGGTTCCGCAAGGCCGGCCTCACGCTGACAGGGGAGCGCAAGGTCGCGCCGGCCGGGCCGCAACCGCTGGCTGGGAAGACCTATGTCATCACCGGCGAACTGAGCGGCATGTCGCGCGAGGACGCACAGGCGAAGCTGCAGGCGCTGGGCGCGAAAGTGACCAACTCGGTGAGCAAGAAAACGACCGCGTTGATCGTGGGATCCGAGCCGGGCGCCAGTAAGACCGAGAAAGCGCAGGCACTTGGCATCGAGACGCTCGATGAGGCGGCGTTTCGGCGGCTTATAATATTGAAATCATGACGCGGCTGTTCGTGCTGACGACGGCAATGCTGACGGGGATTATTGGCGTGTTGCTCGGCATCCTGCTGTCGATGCCGCGCCCGGCGTCGGCACCGCCATCCGAGGCGGAGCGTCGCGCGGCGGCCGCCGCCCCCGCCACCGTTTCGGAGTCGCCGGAGGTGCCGGCGTCGACGCCGACGTCGATCAATTTCGCCGACATCGCCGCGCGGCTCAATCCGGCGGGGGTCAACATCGACGCCACGGCCCGCGCGCGGCGGGCCCGCCGCCTGATCGAGGAAGGCGCGCGGCGCGGCCCGGTGGATCCGTTTGACCTTGGCCGGCGCGGTGACCCGCCGCGGCGCGGCACGGGCACCGGCTTCCTGATCGACGCCGAGGGCCACATCCTCACGAACCACCACGTGATCGAGGGTGCCGAGCGGCTGACCGTGAAGCTGGCCGACGGCCGCACGCTCCGCGCCGACCTGGTGGGATCCGATCCGGATACCGACATTGCGCTCATCAGGGTCCAGGGCACGGGCCCGTTCCCGCACGCCATGCTCGGCGATTCGTCGCGGCTGCGCGTCGGCGAATGGGTGTGCGCCATCGGCAATCCGCTGGCCTACGAGCACACCGTCACCGTGGGCGTGGTCAGCTTCATCGGCCGCAAGCTGTTCGACCCGACGCTCGACAACTACATCCAGACCGACGCGGCGATCAGCTTCGGCAACAGCGGCGGCCCGCTGATCAACTCGCGCGGCCAGGTGATTGGCATCAACGCGGCGATCAGCCGGCAGGCGAGCAACATCGGCTTCGCGGTGCCGATCAACCAGGCGCGGGCGGTGCTGCCGCAATTGAAGAAGCTCGGCCGGGTCGAGCGCGGCTACATCGGCGTCACGCTCCGCGACGTCGATCCCGACCTGCAATCGTCGTTGAAACTCGCGCGCGGCGACGGCGCGCTGGTGCAGGATGTCAAGGCCGGCTCGCCGGCGGCGCGCGTGGGGTTGCGGCCCTACGACGTGATCGTCTCGTTCGACGGCGCGCCCGTGCGCACGCAGGACCGCCTCAGTCGCGAGATCGCGGAACGCCAGCCGGGCAGCGCGGCGCGGCTCGAATACGTGCGCGATGGCCGGACGCAGAGCGTCTCGTTGCGGCTGGCCGAGCGTCCCAGGCAAGCGATCGATCGCGTGGCGCCGGCCGCCGAACGATCGACCGAGCGCTCCGGCCCCGGTGAATTGGGCCTCAGCCTGATCGAGATCGATGATAGCAACGCGCACCGGTTCGATGTGCCATCCGGCACGACCGGGCTGCTGGTGCAGCGGGTCGAGCCCCTGTCGGTGGCGTACGACGGCGGCATCGAGCGCGGCTCGATCATCCTCGAGATCAACCGGCAACCCGTCAACTCCGTCGCCGGCTTCCGCCGCATCGTCGAGGCGGCGCGCCCCGGGGATGTGCTGGCGTTCTATCTCTACGAGCCCGACCTCGAGCAGCGCGCCATCCGTTCGGTCCGCACGGAGTCGCGTTGAAGCCACGCGTCCTCGTCATCGACGATGAGGCGGCGATTCGCGACGCGCTGAAGAGGACCCTCGAATACGCCGGCTATGAGGTGATGCTCGCTGCCACCGGCGAAGAAGGCGTCAAGCTGGTCGAGCGTGAGGCGCCGGACCTGGTGTTCCTCGACATCAAGATGCCGGGCATGGACGGGCTCGAGGTGCTGCAGAAGCTGCGGCACCTGGTGGAGGCGATTCCGTTCGTGGTCATCTCGGGCCACGCCGACATCAATACCGCCGTCGAAGCGACCAAGCTTGGCGCGTTCGATTTCATCGAGAAGCCGGTGGCGGAAGAGCGCGTGCTGGTCACGGTGCGGAACGCGGTGGACACGCGCCGTCTGAAGACCGAGAACCGCAGCTACCGCAAAGACGCGGACAAGAAGTATCAGATCGTCGGCGATTCACCGACATTGGCGGCGGTGCGCAGCGCCATTCAGAAGGCGGCGCCGACCAATGCCACGGTGCTGATCTGGGGCGAGAGCGGCGTGGGCAAGGAGCTGGTGGCGCGCGCCATCCATCGCGACAGCCTGCGGCGCGACGGCCCGTTCGTGCAGGTCAACTGCGCGGCGATCCCGGACGAATTGATCGAGAGCGAACTGTTCGGCCACGAGAAGGGCTCGTTCACCGGCGCCACCGATCGGCAAATCGGCAAGTTCGAGCAGGCCGACAAGGGCACGATCTTCCTCGACGAAGTCGGCGACATGAGCCTGAAGACGCAGGCCAAGGTGTTGCGGGTGCTGCAGGAGCAGGAGCTCGAGCGACTCGGCAGCAACCGCGTGCTCAAGGTGGATGTCCGCGTGATCGCGGCCACCAACAAGCACCTCGAAGAGGAGATCGACAGGCACACGTTCCGCGAAGACCTGTTCTACCGCCTCAACGTGGTGCCGATCCACGTGCCGGCGCTGCGCGAGCGGCGGGACGACATCCCGGCGCTGGTGCGGCACTTCGCGGACTTGTTCGTGCGCGAGAATAATTTCCATCGCAGAACCTTCACCGCGGCGGCGATGGACAAGCTGCGGCAGCAGCACTGGCGCGGCAACATCCGCGAGCTGCGCAACTTCGTCGAGCGGCTGATCATCATGACGGGCGGCGACGCCATCGACGCGAAGGACATTCCGGAGGGCGGCATCATCCGCGGCGACCTGCCGATGCTGACGGTCGGCGGCGAAGTGGTCTCTGTCACCGCCACCAGCGAGCAGGCGTGGATGCACGCGACGACGCTGCAGGAGTTCAAGTCGGGCTCGGAGCGGGCGTATCTGGTGGCGCGGCTCCGCGAAAACACCTGGAATATCTCAAAGACCGCTGAGGTAATCGATACGCCTCGGAGTAATCTGTATAAGAAGCTGGAGCAGTATCAGATATCTCAGGAACGGGACGGGTAGTTGCCAGTTGAAACTTGGCAATGGCCAGTTGAGTCAAACAGTTGGGAGTTAATAGTTTGCCGCAGTGAGCCGGGCGATCGCTGTCCGTCCCGCCGTAGCCCGAAAGGGCGAAGGCGGACGCGAGAGAGGAAAGTCCGAACTCCACAGGGCAGTGCGCCGGGTAACACCCGGGCGGGGCGACCCGACGGAAAGTGGCACAGAAAACAAACCTCCCCTGAGCGAACCATTGACGCCGCAAGGCGTCGATGGTGAGTCGAAGGGGGAAGGGTGAAAAGGTGGGGTAAGAGCCCACCGCGCGGCTGGCAACAGACGCGGCACGCCAAACCCCGCACGGAGCAAGACCAAATAGGGAGGCACTGGCACCCCAGCGCGGCTGCCGCGCTGGGGACCCGCCTACGGACGGCCCGTCCGCGCTTCCGGGTAGGTTGCTCGATCCCGCCAGCAATGCCGGGACTAGAGGAATGATCGTCATCCGCCGAAAGGCGGAGACAGAATTCGGCTTACAGGCTCACTGCGGCTCTGAGATTTCAGATGGCAGATGGCAGATGGCTGATTGATTGAGATTGCAGATTTCGGATTGGCTGATTGGCTAACTACCTCGTGACCGGCGGCGCCGGGTTCATCGGCTCCCACATTTCAGAAGAGCTCGTCACACGCGGCCAGCGGGTGCGCGTCGTCGACAATTTCGTCACCGGCTACCAGCGCAACCTGCGGAGCGGCGTGGAATTCGTCGAAGGTGACGTGGCCGACCCGCGCGTGGCCAGGGATGCGGTGGCCGGCATGGACTACGTGCTCCACCAGGCGGCGATCCCGTCGGTGCCGCGCTCGGTGGACAACCCCGAGGAATCGCACCGCGCCAACGTCGACGGCATGCTGCAGATCCTGCTCGCGTCGCGTGACGCGAAGGTCAAGCGGGTGATCTTCGCGGGCTCGTCGTCGGTGTACGGCGACACCGAGCTGCTGCCGAAAACCGAGACCATGCCGACCAATCCGCTGTCGCCGTACGCGCTGCAGAAACTGATGAGCGAGATGTACGGGCAGATGTTCACGCGCCTCTACGGGCTCGAGACGGTGACCACGCGCTACTTCAACGTGTTCGGGCCGCGCCAGGATCCGGGCTCGCCGTACTCGGGCGTGATCTCGCTGTTCATCAAGGCGCTCAGCGAGGGGACGCGGCCGGTGATCCACGGCGACGGCGAGCAGACGCGCGACTTCACCTACGTGAGCAACGTCGTCGACGGCGTGATCCGATCCGCGGAAACGCCAGGCGTGGGCGGCCACGTGTTCAACGTGGCCACCAACAGTCGCGTGTCGCTCAACCAGCTGCTGGCGGTGTTGAAGAAGATCTTCGGTTCGAATGTCGAACCAATCTACCAGGAGGCGCGCGCCGGCGACGTGCGCGACTCGCAGGCTGACATTTCAAAGGCCACGCAGATGCTCGGCTACCGTCCGACCGTCGGCCTCGAGGAAGGCCTGCGTCACACGGTGGAGTGGTATCGCCAAAGCGAAGTGGCTTTGGATTACTGAAGGGCGACCTTGTCGTCCACGTAGATTGCCGTCAGCTTGTCGCCGAGGATCTCGAGCGCGACGGGGCGGCCCTTGTAATAACTGGCGAGCATGCCGGTATCGATCAGGATGGCACGGTTGCCGAACCGGGCGGTGATGCGGCCGGTCTGCTGCGGCGTGTGGCCGGTCACGAATCGTTTGGCGCCGTACTTCGTCAGCAACGCGGCGAACGGACCACCATTCGGATCATCTGGTTCAGTCGCGAGGCCGCGATACCAGAGCGCGCCTTCCGGATTCACCACCACCCACGAATCGATCTTCAGGATTTCCTGTGCTTCCATCAGCAGCGGGACGTTCAGCTTGCCGCGATCAGGTTCCTTGCCTGCGGCTTTCGCGGCCGCAATCATCGCGTTGGCCACGGTGATTTCGTTCGAGGCCACCTGCAGAATCTCCATCAGGCCGAACGTCCGCGTGGCCAGCTTCAGGTCGACGAGGCGATCAACGAAGCGGTCGAGGCGGCGGATTTCGTCGCGGACGCGGACGTTGAGCTCGTCGATCTTCTCAGGCGCCATCGCCGGTGAGATGCCGGCGTGTATGAAGATGTTGCCGTTGACCGCAGTGACGATGGGCTTGTCGCGCAGCCAGGCGCCGTACTTCCCGCGTGGCGCGAAGGCGGCGCGGTATTCAACGTAGCCGGGCGGGTGCGTGGTGAGCCACGCCTCGCGGGTCTGCGAGTACACCGCGGGCACCGGATCGCCTTGCTCGGTTTTGGCGGCGGCCAGCCTGGCGTAGTCGTCCCACGCCGCGAGCCGGCGCTTCTCCGAATCGGCAGTGGCGAAGGTGGCGAAGATCTCGCGCGTCACATCGCGCGTGTCGCCGATGAGGTTCATCACCTCGTGATTGCCAAGCAGCGGGGAGACGCGGCCGCCGGCGCGTCTGGCCTGCGGCTCCAGCGCCATCAGGAGATCGAGCACCTGCCGCGTGCCGGCGCCACGGTCGGTGTAATCGCCGGTCTGGATGAACTGCGTCCGTCCGCCCGACCACCGCCCGGTCGCGTCGGTGAGGCCGGCGGCTTTCAGGATGTTCCTGAAGCCCGCAATCTCGCCGTGGATGTCGCCGATGGCCACGATGCGGGCGGCCGCTTGTGCCGAGAGCGGCTGCGCGGGTGTCCAGACCAGTGCAAGCGCGAGAAGGAGGGCGACAGGACGCATGAGTCATCGTAACGCACCGCCGCCGTCCTTGAACACGACGCACACGAAGCGTCCTGCTCAAAGAGAATCCCCCAGAACGCTCCAATAGACTTGAAACGCCGCAAAACCCAACAGCGTGGCAACGACCGGCACGAATGCGATCCCGATGACGTAAGTGTCTGCCGGAAATCGCCGGTGGATGACAAGCATTCCAGCGATGGTTCCGACTGGAACACCGAGCCAGAGGGCGGGAGCCGCGGCAGGAGCCATGAACACGACGGCAATGAAGATCGCCATGCATCCGATCGCCATCGTCAAGGCAGCCAGAATGCCTGCCACATAATCACGGACTGTTGGGTGATTTGCCATGCTGTTATTGTCCGAGCCGAAAGTATTGTGCAGGAACGGGAGTGAACCATCCAGGGGCGATCAGGTCCGGTCGCGGAGTAGGGATTGGAAGACCCACGACGTCCTGCAGACCCCTCACGAACGAATTCGAATTATAGAAACCCGGATTGCTTTCAGGAAAGCACGCGTAGGGAAGGTTGTTGGCGTAGTGGTTGAACGCCTCAATCAACGACCAGATCACTTCATTCTCGGCGCTTCGTAAAACCGGGTACTGGTCGAGAGTAGCGGGCTTCTCAATAATGTCTCGATCCCGATTCGTTCCCTTTGTCAATGTTCCGGAGCAGCTGAGGTTTGTATCGTCTGGTCCAACGCCAGCTCCGAAGCTGATGAAGCGATTGCCATACACATCTTCAGGCAGGAATCCGGATGGGTCAGTTCTCCTCCAGAAATCCTGAGCGCTGGGAACGATTCGAATCGACAAGTGTTTGAAGGTCGAGACCCCCGCGAAGGCCCAGTGACTCTTGAGGAAGATGCCGATGCCTGGATTCCTGACTTGCGCCTGTCCTTGGCGGTTTCCTCCAACAGGTTGCCACCGTGAGGCATCGGGAAACTGACCAGAGGTCGAGGTCAGGCCAAACGGTGTCACGCCGATCCAGTTGCCAAATTCCTGCACTGGCCAACCCCGAGGCAATGTCATTTCGGTGGACGCCTCGAATTGGCCAGCGCTGTCGACCGTGCGATAGGCGCCGGAAAACTGATCGAACACCGCGGCGCCGCCATCGGGATGGGCGGCAAGCGGAGCGAAGCGGCCGAGGTTGGCGGTCCACTTTGGCGTCCACGAGGTGACGTCGATGGCGCTATAGGCGCCCGATGCGGCGACGTACGCGAGTCCTGCCTGTCCAACCGTGGTGATCGTGGTTCTCTGAGCGACCGGGGTGTCGTCCAGGGAGCCCTCCTCGTTTCGCCTCGTGACGAACGTTTGCAGCGTGGCCACGCCGTTCACGATGCTCGCGACCAGTTCCCATACCGCCAGGACGCCGCCGATGCCATCCGGCACGAGTTGGTGCAAGAATGGCGGCACATCGCAGATCGACCGAACGAACACGGGCACATCGCAATGATTCGAGTAGATCGGCTGAACGACGGGCTCCTGGTTGGGCGCCAGAATGACGAGGTCGACACCAAGGTCGATCGTTCGCCGCGGCCGAGCCGGTTCGCGGCACGTATCGAACTTGTGTGTGACGTGCCGGCGGACGAGCAGGTAGCCGCGTCCGTCGCTGCCCACGACGGGCCCAAGCGTCTTGGGCGCGGTCTCATGGCGTGTGCTCGCGCACACGATTCGCGGCGTGATGCTGATCACCTGGCCGTCAAACTCAGAGGTGAAGGTTACGACCTCACGCGCGAGCGTGACCCGCCGCCGCAGGCCGCCATTTGTGCCGTCGAGCACCACGACGTGTTTGTCCCAGATTTCTTCGCCATTGGCGTCGAGGCCGCCTGGCACATATTCGACCGCGTATATCGTCCCATCCGCGGCCTGTGCCGGCCGCACCAGGCTTCCGGCTGATTCATACCGCCATGGCGGCACACCGCCCGCGTTGCCGAGCCGCACATACGCCCGGAAATCGGCTCCCTGATTGACGTCGTACAGCACGCCCGCCAGGACGCCGCCGAACGAATCACCCATCAACGGGATGCCAGGCGATTCCTGTTTCCACAGCACCTCGCCTTCGGATGTCACCGCTCGCAGCGTGGCCTCGCCCCACGTCTGCGTTTCGACGACGAACATGTCGGGCACGGTGGCATCGACTCGATTGGTGAAAATCGGGGACCGCATGGTGAAGCCGGGCGTCGGCCCGATGGTCCAGCGCGTGGTGCCTGGCGACAGGGCGAGCGCAGCCTCGACGGTAATAGCCGCTTCAGCCGCGACGCCGTTCTTGTGCGCGGCGATCGTCGCCTGGCCGGGAGCGATCGCCGTCACGAAGGGCGGATCGTCGCTCGACACCGACACGATCGCCGGATCGCTGGACGACCACGTGGCGTTTGCCACTGACGCGCCGAATTCGTCCCGCAGGCTCATGGCCGCCACTTCGTCCACCACCATCGTTCGCGAATCAGGCGCGATCGTCAACGTCGTTGCAGCGCCGACCCTGGTGATGGTCACTCCGGCCGCGGCGACGTGTCCGGCGGCGTCGCGTGCCTGCAGCGCAATGCTGTTGACGCCCGGGCGCAGATTCACCAGGCATTCGAAGGCTTCTAGAATGACCGCCACAGCATCACCATTGCACTGCAGCGCGCCGGCAAGGCCGGAAGCCGCATCTGTGATTCGCCCGCTCAGCAGAATCAGGGTGTCCGCGGTCGTGCTGCCATCCTGGGCGTTGAAGAGCGTCACCGACGGCGGCGTCAGATCGACACTCACGGTGACCGACGCGGTGGTGTGATTGCCGGCTGGATCGACCGCGATGCCCCTGATCAATTGGTCCGCACCATCACCGTTGACAATAACTGGCGCCGGGCACGCAACGGTTCCAGAGTTATCGTCGCATCTGAACGTCACCGTGACCGGCACGGTCATCCAACCGGACAGGAGAGGCGGTGACACTTCAGCGACGATCGACGGTGGCACCATATCAATCGTGTAGACGTGACTGACGGCCGCGCTCGGGGGCACACCTTCAACCGCTGAAAACGCGCGGGCGGTGACGATGGTCGTCGCCGATACCTCGAACGGAACGGCATAGATCGCCGATGCCAGCGTCGGATCCGTGCCGTCCAGCGTATAACGCAGCGTCTGATCAGCGCCGGCGGCTGTCAGGGTCACCGTTACGGGAGACGGGTAGGCCGCCGACGGCGGCTGCATGACCGGTGGTTGCAGTTCTTCCACGGCACCGATGGGCGGGCCCCAATCTTCGACACCGGTGAGCGTCGTTGAAGGAGATGACGCGCGCCCCCACGTCCACACCTCGCCGGCCGACGTCACCGCGATCGCGTGACGGCCGCCCAGCGCGAGCGTGCTGAGGCCGGTCAGTCCCGGTCCCGCTACCGGAGTGGTGCGGTCGATCCGCGTGCCATCACCCAGCTGGCCGGAATCATTCGCGCCCCACATCACCAGCGCCCCGTCGCTACGGACTGCGGCGGAAAAGTTGCGTCCAGCGCCAACGGCGAATGCGAGCAAGCCGTCGATCCGAGTGGGCCGTAGCGTGCGCGTGGTCGTTCCAGTACCGAGCTGTCCGCGCGCGCCAAAGCCCCATGCATACACCGCACCCTCGCGATCGAGCGCAAGCGTGTGGTCACCACCTGCAGCCACCGCGATCACATCGTCGAGCGCGATCCGAACCGGGCTCGGGCGATCCTTTTGCGAACCATCGCCGAGCTGTCCGTGGTGATTGGCGCCCCACGTGTAAATCTCGCCGGTGCGCGTGACCGCCGCGGAATGTGAGTGCCCGGCGTCGATGGCCACGATGTTGGATAACGACGTGATCTCAATCGGTGTGCGCGACGGCTTCGACGAGCCGATGCCCAATTGACCGCGGGCGTTCGCTCCCCAGGCAAACACCCGGCCATCCTCCGTCAGTGCCAGGCTGTGCGCTCGCCCGGCAACAGCCCGCACGACCCGCACCAAGCCTGGCACACGGATCGGTCTCCGCCGCTTCGTGTGCGAGCCGTCGCCCAATTGCCCGGACCCATTCGCTCCCCACGCGTGGACCTCGCCGCCGTGCGTCACCGCCAGGGCGTGCGAAGTTCCGGCCGCCACGGCGGTGACAGCGGAGAGCTCGTCGATCGGCATCGGCGGCCGGTCCCTGTTCCACGTGAACACGCGCCCGTCCGGTCTCGCGAGAATGGACTGCGCGCCGCCGGCCGCCGCATCCCCCGCTGCAATGGGAGGTCCGGTGTCGACCGACCCCATGTGATAGGTCGCCGACCGTACCTCGCTCGGACGCCGGCCTGTTTTCCAGGCGCGCGCCTTGAGCGTGAGCGACGTGTTGATGGCGATGCGTGACCCGGAAACAATCACCGGATCGGACTCCGTTGGATCCAGACCATTCTGTGTAAAGCGAATCGTGGCGCCGGGCGTAGTCACGCGGACGACAACCATGACGACCGTCGTATATTCGCCACCGCCCACGCTGAACGTAGGGGTGGCGACGCGCGCTTGGCCGAAGACGACCGTGGGCAATGCAAGCACAATGGCACACACCAATACTCGAACCATGGCTCCTCCGACTTGATGAACAACAGCCGGAGGCTTCCGGCAACCAGTGTGATCAGCCCAGCGTGACGAGCTCGGCGGCCGGCTCGGTGCCGGCCGCGGGCCTCGTCGAGCCCGGGCGATATTTCAAGTACGCGTTCAGCGTGTGATAGCTGATGTCGAGGGCGCGGCAGGCCTGGCGCTTATTGCCGGCGTTTTTCTCGAGCACCAGCCGCGCATACCGGCTGCCCCAGGCGCGCATGCTGTCGCCGCGCTGATACGCGGGCACGAGATGTGCCGCATAATCGCCCCGTAAGCTCACCGGCAAATCGTCGACGCGGATCTGGCGTGATTCAGCCGTGGCAATGGCCCCTTCGATCATCCGTTCCAGCTCGCGCACGTTGCCGGGCCAGTCGTATGCGATCAGCGCGTCGACCGCCGCCGGGGTCAGCGTCAGGCGGCCACGGCCGTCGTGGCGCGCCAGGAAATACTGTGTGAGCTCGAGAATGTCTGCCTTGCGCTGCCGCAATGGTGGCACACGAATCTCGACGCCGCTCAGCCGATAGAACAGATCGGTCCGGAACAGGCCGCGATCGACCAGATCGGAGAGCGGGCGATTGGTCGCCGCCACGATCCGCGCGTCGATCTGTCGCGGGCCGTTGCCGCCAACGCGCTCGACGGTCAAATCCTGAATCACGCGCAGCAGCTTCGCTTGCGCGGCCATCGACAGATCGGAGATCTCGTCGAGAAACAGCGTGCCGCCGTCCGCGTACTCGAACTTGCCCCGGCGGCCGCGTACGCCGGTGGCCGTGCGTTCTTCAATTCCAAACAGCTCCGCCTCGATCAGCGTTTCGACCAGCGCGGCGCAATTGATCGCGACGAACGGCCCTTGCCGGCGTGGCCCCAGTGCGTGAATCTGTCGCGCCACCAGCTCCTTGCCGACGCCGCTGTCGCCTTCAATCAAGACCGTGAAGTTGGTATTCGCGACCCGCTCGACCCGGTCGCGGAGCAAGCGCATCACCTCGCTGGAGCCGATCAGCGGGGCCGCGCCGTCGCGCTCGGCCGTGGTCAACGGCGCGGGGGTGGTGGCGAGCCGTTCGGTCTCGAGCAGCAGGCCCGCAACACTTGCGGCCGCCTCGAGCAACTGGCAGGTCCAGTCGTCCGGCCGGTGGCGCGCATCGAAAGCGGCTTCGAGCATCACCTGGCGGCCCTCTTCGCGCACGGGGACCGCATAGGCCACATAATCCCGGGCACGAATCGGCTGCAACGACCTGGTCGACATGGTCCCGGAGATTTCGTTCAAGCGCACGCTGCGCACGCGAGCGAGCTGCGCGAGCCGCTGCGTAAGAAACATCGCCAGGTTGCGCCGATTGTTGGTATTCAGCAGATCTGAGGTCACGCGCTGGACGAGCGCCTCGACGCCCGTTCGCCGATCGGCACGGCGGCCTTGTTTATTTGCAGAAATCATCGTGGTGCCGCTTGCATCCATGCCGTTCCTCCCCGGTGCGGGAACGGTTAACAAATGCGATGCCAGCGGCTCACACGACAGTGGCGCTCGATTCGGGCCGGAATTTTCGTTCATTGGTTTTAGGTCGCCTGTTTTGTGAGTAGTTAGTGCCCACGAAGTCCCGTTTACGCCCATGCAGGTGCGCAGTTACTACTCCCGGCTGCTGCTGCCCTCGTCTAACTCGAGGGACTGATCGAAGATCAGCACGCCGCGGTAGCGAAGCGGCTCGAGCGCCGCCACATGGCAGCGATCGAGATGTCCCCGGATGGTCCTCCGTTCGTTCCCACCAAACAGTTGCAACTCGGTGTGCGCGCCGGGCCGCAGCCGCGCGTCGGATTCCACGAGTGCGGCACGGCTGTTGATGTTCAGCAGCACGACCGGTTGACCCGGCCTCAGTACCGCATTCCTGCGCCAACGCAGCCGTTCGGCGGCCACGCGTTGCTCCGCGCGACGGTCACTCCACCGATCGGTCAGTGCCGCCATTGCCGCGCCTGCGCATCAAACAGCAACACGCGGACACGGCCGGTTCCTCCGAATACCCGAATCGCCATCTGCGGTCCCCGGTGAGCCGCGACATATAACGTTCCGCTCGTGGCGCCGCCCAGCGGGCTGAACGCGAGTAGAGCGGTGTTGCCGATCCGCAGCGGATCGTCGCCAGGATCGAGCCGACCGGCGCCGCTGATGTCGACGACCGGCTGGTTGATCCTGAGCGAGACGTCGCGCGAGCGATCGTCGAGATATTCGGGTGGCGCCAGTGGCGGGTCGATCGCCCGGTCGATATCCCGCTGCGACACGCCGTTGCCGTTCCCGTCGGCAAACAGCTGCAGGCGGGCCCGCTCGCCGACGATCTCGAGCCGTACCGCCACCGACCGCGCCTGCTTGAGCGACTCGAGCCTGGCGCGTTGCAGTTGTCCGGCGAGGTATTGCGTACCGATGATCGTCCGCTCGCGGTCCAGCGATCCCCCAATCACCGGTACCGCGATCGCGGCCATCGTCAGCGACAACGCCGCCGCGACGAGCGTGTCGAGAAGAGCGGCCCCGCGCGCGTCAGTCACCGGTGGCCTTGTCGGGTTTGGGCGGCGCGGAGACGAGCGGCTTGATCTTGAGGAAGCTCTTCTCGCCGATGCCTTTCACGTTCATCAGCTCTTCGATCTTCTTGAAGCCGCCGCTCTTGGTGCGGTACTCGAGAATGCGCTCGGCGGTCTTTTGTCCGATCCCGGGCAGCGTCATCAGCTGATCGATCGTGGCGGTATTGAGATTGATGACGGTCTTCTGAGCGGCGGCTGATGGCTGGGCTTGCGGCGACGCCAGCGCGAGCGCCGGCGTCATCAGCGTAGCCAGGACGAGCGCGATGAATATCTGTGTACGCATGGTTCCTCCGATGGGAGTTGAAAGTTGACAGTTGACAGTTCGTTCACTGCGCGCGAGCGCGTTGAGCGACTCGTTGTGGTCAGGAGCAGCCCGCCGAAAAGCTCACGCGCAGCGGC
Source organism: uncultured Acidobacterium sp. (assembly GCA_964513235.1). GTDB lineage: Bacteria > Acidobacteriota > Vicinamibacteria > Vicinamibacterales > UBA2999 > 12-FULL-67-14b. Next base: position 4,830 of record CAZEMI010000157.1, on the reverse strand, counting down.
AGCCCTTGGAGCAAAACCGTGGCCCAGGCGCCGGAATCACCGCAACTCGATGCAGCCACGACGGTTGCGGGCGTGGAACCGCATCACGACGGCCGGCGTAACTTCAGAAAAGGGAAACGCCGGTTGCGCCCACGCGACGTGATCCAGCGAATTCGGCCGGAATCCTCGTCTCTCTACCGACAACGGGGGTTGCCATGGGTGCAACCGCGGTTACAATCACGGCGGAAAAGAATTCAGAGGACTTGAGGACTTGAGGGCTTGAGGCCGTGAGGTCGTGACGTCCTGAAAGGACTGCTATGCGGCGAGTCACGTTAGGCGCGTTCCTTCTTCTCGCGACCGTTTCACTCTCAGGGCAAACCGTCATTCCCGCTCCCGAGGCGGGGAAGTGCTCGCTTGTCTGGGCCGGGCATGAGCCCGAGATCGAGAAGATGCTTGCGGAAGGCAAGGTCGCGAAGATCGAGGACGTGCCGATCGGCGTCACCAAGCCGCAGCGCGCCACGCTCGAAGGCCAGCCCTCGATGCGGTTCGCGTGGAAGGCGCTGAGGCCCGGCTACAGCAGGGGCTTCATGGAAAGCTACAAGGCCGAGATCGCCGCCTACAAGTTCGACCGCATGGTCGGCCTCAACATGGTGCCACCGATCGTCGAGCGCAACATGAACGGCAGCAACGGCGCGGCGGTGTTGTGGGTGGAGAACACGCGCGGCTGGAGCGTCGAGAAGCCGCCGCAAGGCCCCGAGCCGGCGTGGAGCATGCAGCTCACGCGCATGAAGATGTTCGACCTGATCATCGCCAACATCGATCGCAACCAGGGCAACCTGATTTACGACCACGACTGGCACCTCTTCCTGATCGATCACTCGCGCGCGTTCACCGGCAAGAAAAATCTCAAAGGCATGGCGGCCCTCGGCCGCGTGGATCGCGAGCTCTGGAACAAGATGGCGGCGCTGACGATCGAAGACCTCGACCGCGGGCTCGACAAGTGGGTGGGGACCAACGAGAAGAAGGCGATCTTGATTCGCCGCGATTTGATGTTGAAGCAGATCACCGAGATGGTGGCGAAGCGGGGAGAGAAAGCGGTCTTTTACGACTGACGCTTGCTTGCCCCGCCGAAGCGCGTAGGCGCGAAGGCGAGCCGGGGCGGCACCTCTTGCCGGGGGCGGCACGCCTTGACGGGCTCCAACGGTTCCATTGGTTCCACCTTGGACTGCTGGAGCGATTGGCACCCGCGGGGGTGCCTTCAGTTTTGGTGGCGCACATGTGCGCGCACACCACCCGCACACTTTTCATCTCAGCGATCGAGAGCAGAAATCTCACTTTGTCGTGCAAGTCAGTTCGATGTGACGTGGACGCCGTGCGAGCCGTAGTAGTCTGGTTGGCGTCCACTCAATTTCGCTGATGCGCGTTTCTGATCTCCGCTCCCCGCGAAGATCGCGCGTCGGCGATGGCTCCCTCGGACACCTCAATGGATTCGTGCCGGTTTTGGCCGAGCCTGCTCGGCGGAGAGTTGATCACTTGTTTGCTCTTGTTCCACGCCTGTCGCGCGTCGTGATCGGTTGTGTGCTGGTCGTGCTGGCTGCCGACTCGGCGTCGGCGCAGACCCTGACCGCCAACGGCACCACTAGCGCGTTCTCGATCTACAGAGGCGACACGGTCACTGTTACGACCACCGGGGCCTCCACAGACTGGGTCGGCCTGTATGTGGCCGGCAGCAGCGGCAGCTACTTGGACTGGTTCTATGTGAATGGGTCGAAGAGCTCGTCGGCGCCGTCCACCCCTATTACGTTCACGGTGCAGCAGCCTGCGGGCGCATACGAATTCCGAAAATACTGGACTTTTTTCGCAACCTCAACGGCCTAACTTCAAACCTCCATTGGGACCAACGATCAGGTATTGGTTTGACTCATCCTGGGAAAATGCCACGAGAGTCGCGGTTCTCGACGCAATGGCGATGTGGACTATCAGTAATCAAAGCATTGGGTTTAACACGCTCCACTTCGAGCAAGGAACGTCATCGCAGTTTCATGTCCTGTTCAAGCACGCGGATCCGCCAAGCGATGTTCCAGAAACGATAGGTCAACTGGAGCCAATTGACTGGGACGAGGATTCGCGCCGATTCAGACAAGTCGACATCTACATCACTAATGACGCGAGGTTCATGGCTCAAACACTCGAAATGCAGAGAGAGACTGCTCTTCACGAAATCGGTCACCTGATGGGACTTTGGCACAATCTCAAGTTCAGCTTCGCGCAGTTGTCTTGGGTGAGCGGGACAAATGGCTCTTCCATAATGAATGGGGCTTCAGACGCCACCGATAGTAAAGGGTGGGTACCGCCCATGGTGACCCCCTGCGACAGCGGTCGGGCTCAGGAAGCTTACGATCGTCAACCGTAGCTCGAGGAGGTTTATGATGAATGCCAATGCACTGGTAACTCTCATCGTCGTTGGAACGTTGGGGTTGAGTTCTGTTCACCCTGTATTCGCTGAGCAATCTGCCGAAAGGGTCATCCGGTACGACCGTAATGTTCCAATCGCCGACCGCCTGTTACCGAGCGACGAAGTAGTCTCGGTCTATAAGATGCAATTGGAGGGGGTGACGGCGCCTAGGCGGCGCGAATCTTTCGATGCGGAAATCTAACGATTTCGGCCGTCGGAATTCATCGGCGTCGTGCGAGTCACCGCACCGCAAGGCGAGTTAGTAGAGGGTGGCACCTGGGTGCGGACAAAGGTTAACGCGACCATCGAACAACTGGTACGCTCCACGTCTACCACGACAGGCGCCGTCACCTTCGGGTTCGATGGTGGGAGCACGACGATCGGCGATGTCGCCGTAACAGCGGGAACATTCTGGCAGTTTGATGCCGGCGAAACCTATCTGGTCGTTCTCTACAGCAATACGAAAAGGACAGAACTCGTCCCTTCAGTTGCGTTTAGAGTGAACGCCAACGGTGTGCTAGAACACATCCAAAACAGCAAAGGGAAATCGGTGACATTTGCGACCAATTTCGTCGGCCGAAATGTTACCGAAGTGGCCGAGGCGCTGGCCCGCGAGCGGTAAGTGGTCTATACGCCGGGCACCTTGGTCACGGTCTCGACCACGGAGGCGACAGCGACGCTGCGGATGACCCTCGACGGCACTGATCCCACCTCGTCGAGCCTGGTGATCGCTTCAGGCACATCATTCATCCTGACAACTACACGCTGAAAGTGCGCGCGTTCCGAACTGGGCTTGATCCGGTTTCGTGGATAGTTCGAAAGTCGGATGCGATGTCTTTGCTGCCAGCGGCGGCCACGCCGGCGCTTTACTGACGAATTCAAACAGCAAGCCGTGCGTCTGCTGGTCGACGAGCGCGAAGCGGCGGCGGCTTGGCGGGAGGTTAGCCTCGCTCGGGCAATCGGCCGGCATAGGTGCGTCGCGCGCGCTACGATCAGAACCTGTAACCCAACAGAACCGAACTCTTGGCCCGCCTCCGCTCACTTCTGCGCTGGCGAGCTACGGCGAGGTCCGCCGTAGCGGCCGTTGGCCGCGAAGGCGGAAGCCCCTTGGCACCCTGGAACCTGGCCACCGCTAGACACTGATTGAACGCCGATCAATCTGTGCCTAATCGGTGTCAATTGGTAGCCTGGTTCTCAAACAGCGATCGCCCTTCATCCTTGAGAAGCACCCAACACGCATACGCCCCAAGCGCCGTGCCGAACGGAAACAGAATCAAGTTTCCGAGCGCGAGCCCCAGTGACATCAGCCGCGCCGAGGGCCGATGGCGTCGCAACGTGCGCCCGATGAAGAGGTGAAGTGCGCCCCACACCATCGCGATGATGGCGATGACGGCAATGGTGACCGCGGTGAGGCGCGCCGCCATCTCCGATCCAAAGCGGTTCGGACCGGCGGACTCGGCGATCGCCGCTGCGCCCACCGCCAGCGCAAAGCCGGCGAGCGCCACCAGCACGAAGATCGCGCCCCACACGAGATACAGCGTTGAGAGGAATTCGACGTGGCGTTTCAAAGACCTCCGCCCAGCCCGGAAGGCCGGTCAGGACACCGGCCCGGAGGGCCGGTTAAGACAACATGACGCGCACGTTCACCCGCGTGCGCGGCCCGCGCGGCAACGACACGCTGAAGCTGAAGCGATCGCCGTCGGCGACGCCGGCCGGGACCGCGCGTGCTGTGGCGGCCGCGGCGAAGTGTGGAGCGAGCCGTGCGAGCCGTGCGACGGCCGCGGCCAGGAGCTGCGATCCTGCTGTCATCGCGCTTTCCTCTGACAACCCTCCGATTCTCACGGCGCTGGCGACTGGAACGGCGACAATCGCAGCGACGAAGGATGGTCTCGTCTCGGAAGCGCTGATTCACGTCCTCGGCGGCGCCGCCTTGCCAGAGGGAACTGTCCGCTGGAAGCTGGACGCCACGCCCGTCGCTGGATTAGGCACGCGGCCACCGATCTATTCGTCTCGCGCGGAGCCAAACGTTCCGGCACTGTTTGCCCACGAGGAGAATCTTACAGGTTCGATCTCAACAATACGCGCCCTCTCGTCACAAGGCGAGGTCGAGTGGGTCATGGCTGTCGAGGGCAGGCCGCTGATGGCCGATCGCTTCGGCGGATTGATTTTCGGCATTGGCTTCGGCCATCAGGAAGGACTCGCCAGGCTCGGCGGGCCTAGTGATGCCCCACCGTGGCGCTATGAGTCTCCAGGGATTCATGCTGTGGCACAGGCTCCGGACGGCACTATTTACGTCCTCGAATCGCGGGACACCGGTCGGACAAACACGGACGGATCAGCCGTCATGGAGTTGAACGCAGTCACGATCAACGGAACAACCGGCGCCGTACAGACGC
>CAZEMI010000156.1:0-23388 GCA_964513235.1 uncultured Acidobacterium sp. | reverse complement strand
GACCCGCGAGGCCGAGCGTCACCGGCGAGTAGGCGCGCACCGGAGTTGCGATCGCGACCGTGGCTCGGCCGCGATCGATGACCGGCTGGCATCGCACGCCCTCCAGCGCACCGATCACGGGCGCACCGGTGGCGGCTGCCGCTCCGGCGATCACCCGCGCCGCATCGTCCGGGCACGGACCCACGACGAGTGGGACGCCGTGCTTGGCAATGCCGGCCTTCTCGAAGGCGATAGCGGCAAGCGTCGCGCCGAGGTGGCGTTCGTGATCCAGATCGATGGACGTGATGACGCTCACACGCGGCTCGAGCACGTTGGTGGCATCGTACCGGCCGCCGAGGCCCACTTCCACGATTGCGGCATCCACGTGCGCTCTCGCAAACAGCAGGAACGCCACGGCGGTCGTCACCTCGAAAAACGTGGGCTGAGCCGTGAGCGCCTGTTTGCGCAGCAGACCGTCGATGGCGCCGAACACGTCCACGAGGGCCTCGGTCATCGCCGCGGTATCCACCGGCGAGCCGTGTATGGCGAAGCGCTCTTCGAGACGATCGAGATGCGGCGAGGTGTAACGGCCCGTCGCCCGGCCCGATGCACGCAGCACCGTGTCGATCATGGCGGCCACCGACCCCTTGCCGTTCGTGCCGGCGATGTGAATCGACCGGAACGCCCGCTCCGGATTGCCCATCGCCGCGAGGATGGTCCGGATGTTGTCGAGCCCGAGCTTGATCCCGAACCGCTCGAGCGCGAAGAGTCTATCGAGGGGCGTCATTCGGCGCGACGGCGGTGTGCATGAAGCGCAGGACCTGGCCGAGCGTCGATTTGATCTCGCGGCGATCCAGCACCAGGTCGAGCATGCCGCGCTCGAGCAGGAACTCGCTGCGCTGGAAGCCGTCCGGCAGCTTCTGCCGGATGGTCTGTTCGATGACCCGCGGGCCGGCGAAGCCGATCAGCGCCCTGGGTTCGGCGATGTTCAGGTCGCCCAGCATCGCAAAGCTCGCGGTCACGCCGCCGGTGGTGGGATCGGTGAGGATCGAGATGTAGGGCAGCTTCGCGCGATCGAGCCGCGCCAGCGCCGCGGCGATCTTCGCCATCTGCATCAACGACAGCGCGCCTTCCATCATGCGCGCGCCCCCCGAGCACGAGACGATCGCCACCGGCACGCGCCGCTCGAGCGCCAGCTCGATCCCGCGCACGATCTTCTCGCCGACCACGACGCCCATCGAGCCGCCGATGAAGCTGTATTCCATCGAAGCCACCACCGCTTCGACGCCGTTGATGCGGCCGACGCCGACAATCACGGCGTCCTTCTGGCCGGTGGACTTCTGCGTGGCGGCGAGCCGCGACTTATACGGCTTGGTGTCGGTGAACTTCAGCGGATCGTTGGAGGCCAGATTCGGCGCCAGCTCTTCCCACTGCTCATCGTCGAAGAGCGTTTTCAGGCGTTCGGTGGCGTTGAGGCGAAAGTGGTGCGCGCACTTGCCGCACACGTGCTGGTTCTTGATGAGGTCCTTGGTGTAGATGACGGTGTCGCAGTCCGGACACTTCACCCACAGGCCTTCGGGGACCCGGCTGGTCTTCGCGGGCGTCGCAATCGGCTTGCGAGCCTTTTTGAACCAGGCCATATCCGGGTGATCCTATCAAAAGTCGGAAGTGAGAAGTCAGAAGTCAGAAGTCAGAAGTCAGAAGTCAGTACTTCTCACTTCTCGCCTCTGACGTGTCACTTCCGCGCGACGTAGTAGCGCGTGCCCTTGTGCATGCCTTTGATCTGCTTGACGAGCTCGTCGAGGGCGGCATCGTCCGATTCCGGATCGAACTGCGAGGTTTCGACCACCAGCAGCGGCGTGGCGGTGTAGTGGAAGAAGAAGTGTTGGTACGCTTCGTTCAGCTCGCGCAGGTAATCCTCCTCCGGCAGCGGCACGTTGCGCTCCTGATCGTCCTCGCGCGCCTCGCGCGACCGCAGCCGCTTCATCAGCAGCTCGGTGGGCGCCTGCAGATAGATCACCAGATCGGGCGGCGGCACGTCGCGGGCGAGCAGATCGAACAGCCGCTGATAGATGAACAGCTCGTTGTCGTCGAGATTCAGGTAGGCGAAAATCTTGTCCTTGTCGAACACGTAGTCGCAGATCGTCGTCTGCAGAAACAGATCCGCCTGGCGCTTGCTGGTCAGCTGGCGATGGCGGTTGAGGAGGTAGAACAGTTGAGCCTGCAGCGCCGATCCCGGACGATCCGCATAAAAGTCGCCGAGGAACGGATTTGCCGCGTCTTCGAGAATGGTGGTGGCGTCGAGCTTGTGGGCCAGCCGCTCGGCCAGCCGCGTCTTGCCAACGCCGATCGGGCCCTCGATGGCGAGGTAGTGAAAGGCCACTCCGCCGCCGAGTATAGTTTGTAGGCGTGAAGATCGAGAAGATCGAGCTCTTCCTCTGCCGCCTCCCGCTGGTGCATTTCTTCGAAACGAGCTTCGGCCGTTCGTACGATCGCACGTTCATCCTCGTTCGCGTTGCGGGGGCCGCTCTAGGCCACCAGCACGAGGGGTGGGGCGAGTGTGTGGCGGAAGCCAATCCGTACTACAGCAGCGAGACCACCGAGACGGTGTGGCACATCATTGCCGGCTTCATCGCCCCGCTGGTCGTCGGCACGACCTTCGACCATCCACGCGAGATCTATCCCGCGCTGCATCGCATTCGCGGCCACAACATGGCCAAGGCCGGCGTCGAGATGGCGGCGTGGGATCTCTATGCGCGCAGCGTCGGCCAGCCGCTGTCGAAGGTGCTTGGCGGCACCCGCGATCGCATCGCGTCCGGCGTCTCGATCGGCATCCAGGATTCGTTCGATCAACTGCTCGAGAAGGTCGCGAAAGAGCTCGCCGCCGGGTATCAGCGCATCAAGATCAAAATCAAACCGGGCTGGGACATCGAGGCGGTCGAGCGCATTCGCGCCAGGTTCGGCGCCATACCGCTGCAGGTCGACGCCAACGCCGCCTATACCCTCGACGACGCGGCGCTGCTGGCGCGGCTCGATCCGTTTGACCTGCTGTTGATCGAGCAGCCGCTCGACTATGACGATGTGATGGACCACGTGGCGCTGCAGAAGCGGCTGAAGACCCCGGTGTGCCTCGACGAGTCGATTCATACCGTGCGCATCGCGCGCGACGCCATCGCGGCCGGCGCCTGCCAGATCATCAACATCAAGCCCGGACGCGTCGGCGGCCACCAGGCGTCGATCGAGCTGCACGATCTGTGCGCGGCCAACGGCATTCCGGTGTGGCATGGCGGCATGCTCGAAAGCGGCATCGGCCGCGCGCACAACATTCACCTGGCCAGCCTGCCGAACTTCCGGCTGCCGGGCGACATTGCCGCCAGCAAGCGTTACTACCAGCCCGACCTGATTGAACCGTCGATCGACATTGCCGCCGATGGCACCATCGCCGTTCCGACCTCGCCGGGGATCGGTGTCAATATCGTGCGAGACCGCGTTGACCAGGCCACTTTGCGGCACCTGACACTATGACCCGAACGTTGCTTCGCCTTTCACTCGTTGCCGGCGTCGCGGTGATGAACGCCTGCGCCTCGGGCTCGGCGCCGGCCCCCAAACCCGACCCGGCGCCGGTGGTGTTCGCGCAGAAGATGCGGTGGATTCTGCAGCTCGAGGACGAGCGGCGGGTGCGGGCCGGCGGCGGCGACCTCGTGGCGCTGCTGGCGGACCCCGAGGCCCGCATTCGGCGCCGCGCCGCGCTGGCGCTTGGCCGCGTCAAGCTGCCCGAGGCCATCCCCGCGCTGACGTCGGTGCTGCAGAGCGAACCCGATGTCGAAGTGAAACAAATGGCGGCGTTCGCGATGGGTCTCATCGGCGACGCCGCGGCGGCCACGGCGTTGATTGCCGCGTTGAGCGACCCGGATCCGCTGATCCAGGGGCGCGCCGCGGAAGCCCTCGGCATGCTCGCGCACAAGGCGGCGGCGCCGTCGGTGACCACAATGGTGAGCTCGCACATCAACGCCGGCGCGCTCACGGGCATCACGCCGGACGACATGGCGCATCCCAAGACGGCGTCCGCTGAGGCGGTGCGCCTTGGCCTGTATGCGCTCGTGAGGCTCGGGTCCTACGACGCGATCGCCGGTTCGGTGCTGGATGCCAATGGCCGTCCGCGCAGCCGCTGGTGGCCGGTCGCCTACGCGCTGCAGCGCGTCAACGATGCGCGCGCCGTGCCGGTGCTACTCGAGTTGTTGAAGGGAGACGGACAGCTCACCCGCGCGTTTGCCGCGCGTGGCCTTGGGCAGCTGAAAGATCCCCGCGCGGCGGCGCCACTGGTCGCCATCGCCGAAAACGCGGGCGAACCGACCGCGGTCCGCATCCAGGCGGTGCGCGGCGTGGCCCTGATCGGCGATGCCAACGCCGCGGCGGCGATGCGGCGGCTGATCGTGTCGCCGAAGGTCGATCAGAACCTGCAGCTCGAGGCGGTGACCGCGCTCGCGCAGGTGCGCAGCGCCGGGTCGGTCGAGTTGCTGATCGATCTGGTCTCCGCGCAATGGCCGTCGGTGCGCGCCGCCGCGCTCAACGCGCTGGCGCGCACGGACGTCGACACCTTCATCAGCGCGATTTCCGGCCTCGATCCCGATCGGCACTGGTCGGTGCGCGCCGCGCTGGCCGCCACGCTCGGCGACCTGGGACGCGAGCGCGCGCAGGCGCCGTTGACCAGCATGCTGCGCGACGCCGATCAGCGCGTCATTCCGTCGGTGCTGGCGGCCTTGGCCAGGGTCGGCGCCAGTAACGCCGCCGCCGAGATGACAGCGCGGCTGAAAGCCGACGATCCGGTGGTGCGCGCCGCGGCGGCCCGGGGGCTGGCGACGCTCAAGGCGCCCAACGCCACACCGGCGCTGATCGAAGCCTATCAACGCGCGCGGAGCGACGGCCTGTACGTGGCGCGCACGGCGGCCCTCGATGCGCTCGTGGCCGTCGACCCGGCCGCCGCGAAATCGCTGCTCACCACCGCGCTCACCGATCGCGACTGGGCCGTGCGCATGCGGGCCGCCGAGCACGTGAAGCGGCTGGATGCCACTGCCGACGTTTCGGCGATGCGCCCCGCCCCGCCGCCGGCGGTGCCTGAGCTGGCCGCGCTCGACACGTTTGTGTCGCCGCCGTATTCACCGGCGGCGTATGTCGATACAGCCAAGGGCACGATTCAGTTCGAGCTCGCGGTGCTCGACGCGCCCCGCACGGTGGCGAACTTCCTGGCGCTGGTGCGCCGCAACTACTTCCGCGGCGTCCAGCTGCACCGGGTAGTGCCGGACTTCGTGGTGCAGGACGGCGACCCCCGCGGCGACGGCGAAGGCGGCCCCGGCTACACCATTCGCGACGAAATCAATCAGCGGCCGTACTTGCGCGGCACCGTGGGCATGGCGCTCGACTGGGCGGATACCGGCGGCAGCCAGTTCTTCATCACCCACTCACCGCAGCCGCACCTCGATGGGCGCTACACGGTGTTCGGCCAGGTGGTGGCCGGCATGGACGTGGTCGATCGACTGCAGCAGTGGGACACGATCGATCGGATCCGCGTGTGGGACGGGGTGAACTGGATCGGACAATAAAAAAAGGGAGCGCGTGAGCGCTCCCTTTTGATCTTCTGGCGATCCAAAGAAGCGTTATCGCTTCTTCGCCTTTTTCTTTGCCGCTTTCTTTGCTTTCTTAGCCATTTGTAATCCCCCCCTTCAGGTTGGGTTATGCGGAAGATGTGCCGCTGCACTGCGTGGCCTCTGCCGCCTGGCACTCAGCCTTGCCCGTGCCGGCTTGGTCTCTTCCCGCCTTGCTGCGCGCCGTTTGTCTTGACTCGCCTCCGGCGAGTCGGCTTCGTTTGACTCGCCTCCGGCAAGTCGGTTTCGTTCGACCGCCTCGGACGTCGGCGCGCGGTCTTGGTGAATAGGGTGGGGCAGTCTGTGAGAACCGCCCCTGTAGCGGCCTAGCGCTTCTTGGCCTTCTTCTTCGCCGCCTTCTTTGCCTTCTTCGCCATTGTTCTCTCCTGATGGGGGGGTGACTCTGCCTGATGGCAACCGCCAGTTGTCTACGTTTCGAAAAGTTTTCAACCTTTTCAATTTACTTCTTCACAACTGGTGGCCTGAGCCCTCCACCCTCATACCAGATGTAGATTATGGATGAGAAAATTCAGTTGTCAAGCACAAAGCGTTTGTTGTAGTCAGCTTTGGCCCGCCGATCGATCACCTCCACGCACATCTGCATCACGTCGTGTCGGCTTCTGGTGGGAGGATCAATAGCCTGATCACTTGAGCGTGCGCCGCAATGCCAGCGCGCGCGCGAGTGCGCCCGCCGGCGCCGCGGGTCGCATCGCAATCAGCTGATCGAGGTGTTCGGCGGCGCGGGACGGCTCCTTCAGCGCGATCAGCTGGCGCGCGACGTTGAGCCGCGCCACGACGGCGGCGATCCCGGCGCGATGCACCGCGCCCGACGCCGCCAGCGCCAGCAACTGCTCCGAGGCCTCGAGGCTGGCCGCCGCATCGTGGAAGTAGACGTCCAGGATCTCCGCCTCGATCTGCCGGAACAACGGATTCCTCGGGTAGCGCGACTGCAGCGTGCGGATGATCTCGAGCGCCTGCGGCCACTTCTTCTCGTACCAGAGATAGATCACGTGGATCTGGTAGAGCGCTTCGCCGCGGACCAGGATGCCGCGCGTGGCCGCGCGCTCGAGCTGCGCGAGCCCGTCCACCCGATCGCCGCCGGGCATGAGCAGCAGAAAGCGGAGGAAGCGAAACACCGCCGGCGCGATGTCCGCGTAATAGCGGTACATGCCGATGCCGAACTCGGCATCGTGCATCTCCGGATCGAGCGCCAGCGCCCGTTCGAGGGATTCCTTGATCCGCTTGCCGTCGCGGGCGGCGGCGAGCCGCTGGACCCGGTGGACCCGGAACTGCGCCCGCACCCCGTAGGCCGCGCCGAGGTAAAACCAGGCTTCGGCCCGCCGCGGTTCCGCTTTCGTCATGCGCTCGGCTTCAGCAATGGCCACATTGGCGCTGGCCATGAAGGGCGCGTCGAGCCGCAGGCTGTCCGGATCCAGCTGGATTTGCCACCACAGGCTAAGCGCTTCCAGGCCGACGCAGGAAACCGATGGCGCCGGAGGACAGGTCGATGCCAGCGCCCCGGTGAGGCCATCGAAATCGGCGTCGAGGATCAGATCGTAGGCGCGGGCCACCGCCGGGGCCGCGGTGAAACCCGTTCGCGCCTGCTCGTGGCCGCTCGCTGGAAGTGCAGAGTGCAGAGTGCAGAGTGCAGAAAACACTGCCGCAACAGCGCGACCGCTCTGCACTCTCAACTCTGCACTCTCAACTCTGCACTGTGCACTGCACTGTCACAAGACGCTCGTCTTCAACTTCTGCTTGTGGTTGTGCCGCTCGAGCGCGAGCTGAATGAGGCGGTGGACGAGCTCGGCGTAGCCCACGCCGCTGGCGTCCCACATTTTCGGGTACATGCTGATCGACGTGAAGCCGGGCATGGTGTTGATCTCGTTCAGCACGATCTCGCCGGTGTCGCGGGCCAGCAGGAAGTCCACCCGCGCGAGCCCGGCGGCATCGATCGCGCGGAAGGCCTCGATCGAAAGCGTCTTCACCCTCGCCACCGTCGCCGCGGGAAGGTCCGCGGGAATCACGCTCTTCGAATCATCATCGAGGTACTTGGCTTCGTAGTCGTAGAACTCCCGCGACGGGATGATCTCGCCCGGCAGCGAGGCCTCGGGCTCGTCGTTGCCGAGCACCGCGCATTCGATCTCGCGCGCGTTCGGCACGGCCGCTTCGACCACCACTTTCCGATCGAACTCCAGCGCCAGGTCGATCGCCGGCACCAGGTCGATCTGCGATTTCACTTTCGAGATGCCGACGCTCGATCCGAGGTTCGCCGGCTTCACGAACATCGGCAAGCCGAGCGGCTGCAGGTCGTCGAGCACGCGCGCCCGCGAGCGCTCCCAGTCGGCGCGCACGAAGCCGCGCCACGCGCACAGCGGCAGCCCGCGCGCGGCGAAGAGCACCTTCATCACCGCCTTGTCCATGCCCGCCGCTGAGGCGAGCACGCCCGCACCGACGTAGGGGACGTTGGCGAGCTCGAGCAGCCCCTGGATCGTGCCGTCCTCGCCGTACGGGCCGTGCAACACCGGAAACACCACATCCAGATTGAGCGCGCCCAGCACCGCCGGTTCGCCGCCGCCGAGCGCCTGCGACTTCACGGTGGCGGTCTTGGCTTGCTGAATCACTTCCGCGGCGCTCAGCGCCATCGGCGGCTGATCGGGCAGGGTCCATTGCCCGTCTTTATCGATCTTGATCGCAATCGGTTCGTACTTGCCGCGATCGATGTGTTTGAAAATTGATCCTGCGGACGTGACGGAGACCTCATGCTCGCCCGATTTGCCGCCGAAGACGATCCCAACCCGCAATTTCTTCACTAGGGGATAATACACAGTGGTCTTGGGGTCCTGGGTCTTGGGTCCTGGGTCCTGGGTCTTGGGTCCTGGGTCTTGGGTCCTGGGTCTTGGGTCTTGGGTCCTGGGTCTTGGGTCCTGGGTCTTGGGTCCTGAGCGTGCTTTTCCCAAGTCCCAAGTCCCAAGTCCCAAGACCCAAGTCCCAAGTCCCAAGACCCCATGTTCACCCTCACCCACACCGACGCCGGAGCAAGGCGTGGCGTCCTGACCACGGCGCACGGCGGCGTCGAGACGCCGGTTTTCATGCCCGTGGGCACTCAGGGCGCCGTGAAAGCCCTGACTGCTCAACACCTTGAAGAGATCGGCGCGAGCATCATTCTCGGCAACACCTATCACCTGATGCTGCGTCCCGGCGACGAGCTGATCGCTCGCCGCGGCGGCCTTCACAAGTTCACTGGCTGGAACAAGCCCATCCTCACCGATAGCGGAGGCTACCAGGTGTTCAGCCTCGCCGAGCGCCGGAAGATAGATGAGAACGGCGTCGAGTTCCGGTCTCATCTGGACGGCACCTCTTATCTCCTGACGCCCGAGCGGGCCGTGGATATTCAGGCCAATTTAGGCGCGGACATCGCGATGGTACTGGACGAGTGCCCAGCACTTCCTTCGACTGCCGCGGTAATTGATCGGTCTCTCGAACTGACTGTCAGGTGGGCAAGACGCAGTCGGGAGAGATTCCTGGAAAAAAGAGCATCTGTGCCTTCTGTGGCCCTGGGATCTGTGGCCCAGTTCGGGATCGTCCAAGGGGGGACGTTCCCGGACCTGCGGCAAAAAAGCGCGGAACTCACTGTGTCTATTGGGTTTGATGGCTACGCTATCGGCGGGCTGAGCGTGGGCGAGTCCAACGAGACCATGTATCAAGTGGTCGAGCACACCACTCCCCTCCTTCCCGCCGATCAGCCGCGCTATTTAATGGGTGTCGGCACGCCCCTCGATATCGTCGAGGCCGTGGCGCGGGGGGTGGACATGTTCGACTGCGTTCTTCCCACGCGGAACGCCAGGAACGGCCAGCTCCTGACCAGCGAAGGTCCGCTCAACATCAAGAACGCCCAGTTTGCCGAGGACGACGGGCCCGCCGATCCGGCATGTGGCTGCTATACCTGCCGCAACTTTTCGAGGGCCTATTTGCGGCATCTCTACATGGCCGGCGAGATGACCGGTGGCACCCTTAACACATTGCATAACCTGAGCTTTTACCTTGACACCATGCGGCGGATTAGGGAGGCTATAGCGTTCGGCAGGTTCGAAGATTTCAGGCAGGGTTTCCATCAGACGTTTACCCGCCGCGCGTTGATTTCATGACCACGACGGATCCCCCGTTCGGAATGTTTCTGGCACTCGCCGCGTCCGCTGATCAGGTCAGCCCGCTGGTCCAGCTCATTCCGTTTGCCCTCGTCCTCGCCATCTTTTATTTCGTGATCCTGATGCCGATGAAGAAGCGGCAGAAGAAGATCCAGGAGTTCCTGGCGGCGCTGAAGGTCGGGGACAAGGTCGTGACCTCGGGCGGCATTTACGGGTCGATCGCCAAGCTCGGCGACGACGCCATCCAGCTACAAATTTCCCAGAATGTCCGCGTGGACGTGTCCAAGGCCGCCATTGTCGGCTACCAGGGACAGGCCCCCGTGGTCGAAGCGCCGAATTCCTAAATCATGGCGAAGAACCTACGTTGGAAACTCCTCACTATTCTCGCGGTGGTCGCGCTGTCGATCTTTGCGTTCTACCCGCCGGACCAGAAGATCCGGCTGGGCCTGGACCTCAAGGGCGGCGTGCACCTCGTGCTGCGCGTGGTCACCGACGATGCGCTGCGTCTGGAGGTGCAGACCTCGGCGGATCGGGTCGTTGAGCAGCTGAAAACGGCGAACATTCCCGTGACCGCGAACGTGGTAAATGCCACGTCGTTCACGGTGACGGTGCCGCCGGATCAGGACGCCGCGTTCCGCGGGTCGACGGCGCTGGTCGAGCTCGACCCGAATTACGAGCGCTCCTCCGGCGCGGGCACCTACACCTTTGCGCTCCGGCCGAACATCGTCGTCAATCTCCGCGAGGACACGGTCAACCAGGCGCTGCAGACCATCGAGCGCCGCGTCAACGAGCTGGGCGTGGCCGAACCGCTGGTGGCCCGTCACAGCGCCGCGGATCAGATCCTGGTGCAGCTGCCGGGTGTGACGGACGTGAATCGCGCGAAAGAGATCATTCGTTCCACCGCGCAGCTCGAGTTGAAGCAGGTGGAGCAGGGCCCGTTCTCGGACGAAGCGGCGGCCCGCCAGGCGCTTGGCAACACCGTGCCGCCCGACATGCAGATTCTTCCGGGCGTTCTCGAAGCGGCGCCCGGCCAGCCGGCCAGCACCGGCTACTACGTGGTGCGGCGCGTGCCGGCGGTGACCGGCCGCGACCTGCGGAACGCCCGGCCCACGCTTGACGAGAACAATCGTCCTGCGGTGAGCTTCTCGCTCAACCAGGAGGGCGCGCGGAAGTTCGGCAACTTCACGCAGGCGAACATCGGCAAGCAGCTGGCGATCGTGATGGACAATCGCGTGATCTCGGCGCCGCAGATCCAGTCGCGCATCGACGATGAGGGCCGCATCACCGGCAACTTCACGACGCAGGAATCGCAGGACCTTTCCCTGGTGCTGCGCTCGGGCGCGCTGCCGGCGAACCTGACCTATCTCGAAGAGCGCACGGTGGGGCCGTCGCTCGGCGCGGACTCGATTCGCGCCGGCGTCATCTCGGCGCTCGGCGGGTTGGCCCTGGTGACGGTGTTCATGCTGGCCTATTACAAGCTCGCGGGCATCAACGCGCTCATCGCGATCGCCGTGAACCTGATCATCCTGTTGGGCTTGATGGCGTATGCCGGCGCGACCATGACGCTCCCCGGCATTGCCGGCTTCATTCTCACCATCGGCATGGGCGTGGACTCGAACGTGCTGATCTTCGAGCGCATCAAGGAGGAGCTCGCCACGGCGAAGGGCGTGAAGGCGGCGGTCGGCGCCGGCTTCGATCGCGTGCTGCTCACCATTCTCGACACGCACGTCGCATCGCTGATCGCGGCCGCGTTCCTGTTCAACTTCGGCACCGGTCCCATCCGCGGGTTCGCGTTGACGCTCACCATCGGCCTGCTCGCCAACGTCTTCACGGCCTACTTCGTGTCGCGCACCCTGTTCGAACTGACCTTGTCAAAGCGGCAGGTCGCGAAACTCTCCATCTAGGGCCACAGAAGGCGCAGACGACACAGAAAAATACCTATGGCTCTGTTTCAAAACACGAATTACAACTTCATCAAGTGGCGCTGGCACGCCCTCGCCCTGTCGGCGGTGATCATCATCGCCGGCTTCGCTTACGCGGCCACGCGTGGCATTCCGCTCGGCATCGACTTTTCGGGCGGCACGCTCATGGTGGTGCAGTTCGAGCGGCCGGTCAGCGATGATGAAGTACGCAACGCCCTGGTGGCGTCGATTAGCGGCGAGCAGGTAATCCAAAGCTACGGCGACGCCTCGGCCAACCAGAAACTGATCCGCCTGCCGATGATCGGCAGCGAGGAAGGCGGCTCGCTCGAATCGGGCGCGCTCGCGGTGGTCGACGCGCTGACCAAGGCCAATCTCGGCACGTTCGAGGTGATCAACCAGGAGCTGGTGGGTCCGGTGATTGGCGCCGACCTGCAGCGGAAGGGCATCTACGCCACCCTGGCGTCGATTGTCGGCATCACGCTCTATATCGGCGTGCGGTTCCGTTTCGCCTTTGCGATCGGCGCCATCGCGGCGACCCTCCACGACATTTTCATCACGCTGGCGTTCCTGTTTTTTGCGGGGTACGACCTGTCGTTGAACGTCGTGGCGGCGCTGCTGACGATTACCGGCTACTCGGTGAACGACACGATCGTCATCTTCGACCGCGTGCGCGAGAACCTGCGCACCAAGCGACGCGATTCGCTCGAGAACGTGGTCAACCAGAGCGTGAACCAGACTTTGAGCCGCACGGTGATCACCGCCGGCACGACCTTCCTTGCGGTGATGTCGCTGTTTCTGTTCGGCGGGGAAGTGCTCGAGGCCTTCGCCTTCACGATGCTGGTGGGCATCGTCAGCGGAACGTATTCGACGGTCTTCATCGCCGCGGCCATTGCCATTCTCGTCAGCGGCCGGCAGGCGAGGGGCCGGGCGGCGGGCTCGCGCAAGGCCTCGTAAGCCGCCGCGGAACCTGGCCAAGAGACGTCGGTGGAACTATTGTCGGCCGCACTGCTCGGCGTCGTCCAGGGACTCACCGAGTTCCTGCCGGTGTCGAGCTCCGGCCACCTGATTCTGGCGCGGGCGTTTTTCGGGTGGGACTCGGGACGCTTCGGGCTGCCGTTCGACGTGGCCTGCCACGTGGGCACGCTGCTGGCGGTGGTGGCGTTCTTTCGCGCCGATGTCGCGAAGCTGATCGTCGCCGCGCCCGGCGCGCTGACGGGACGTGACGGGGAATACGAGCGGCTCGGCCGCCTGATCATCGCGGGAACGATCCCGATCGTGATCGTCGGCGGCTTGTTCGCGGACGTGATCGAAACGCGCCTGCGATCGCCGCTCGTGGTGGCGATCACGCTGACGATCGGCGCGATCGGGCTGTTGCTGGCCGAGCGCATCGGCCGCAAGGCGCGCGAGGCGCGATCGCTCGGATACGGCGAAGCGTTCCTGATCGGCCTGGCGCAGGCGTCGGCGCTCGCGCCCGGGATTTCGCGATCGGGCGCCACCCTGACGGTGGCGCTGCTGTTCGACGTGCAGCGCGCGTCGGCGGCGCGGTTCGTGTTCCTGCTGAGCCTGCCGGCGATTGTCGCGGCGGCGGCGAAGGAAGCGCTGGATCTGTCGGAGGTGGGCATGGCGGCCGTGCCGGTCACCCTCCTGGCGGTCGGCCTGGTCACGTCGGCGATTGTCGGTTATCTCACCGTGAAGTTTTTCGTGAGGTACCTGGCGGGACACTCGCTGGCGGTGTTTGCGTATTACCGCTTTGCGCTCGCGGCGGTGACGGTGGTGTGGTTACTGACGCGGTGAAGCGATCCGGGCCGGAGGCCCGGTGAGAGATGTCGTGGTTGAGACGCAGTTTTTTGACCGGCCTCGTCGTCACGGTGCCGTTGCTGATCACGGTCGTGACGCTCGCGTGGTTCTTCCGCTTCATCGACGGCGTGGCGCGGCCGCTGTCGGTGGCGGTGATCGGCCGCGAAGTGCCGGGTCTGGGCGTGTTGATGACGGCGGCGTTCATCCTGCTCACCGGCGCGGTGGCCACCAACGTGATCGGACGGCGGGTGCTGCAGCGGACCGAAATGTGGCTGCTGAGCGTGCCGCTGTTCAAGACGGTGTACGCGCCCGTGAAGCAGCTGGTGGCGGCCTTTTCGCCCGACAGCGAGACGGGCTTCAAGAAGGTCGTGGTCATCGACGATGCCGAGCGCGGGATGGTATTCGGGTTCCTGACGCGCGAGTTCACGTTGGATCGCGGCAAGGGTCCGGAAGCCATGGTGGCGGTGTACGTGCCGACCAATCACCTCTATCTCGGTGATGTGTTCGTCTACCCGCGCGGCCAGGCGATGTATCCGGACCTGTCGGTGGAAGAAGGCATACGGATTTTCTTGACGGGTGGGATGGCGCTCCCAAGCGCCGTGCGGGGACAACGGCAGGGCGCCACTCTAGTGCCGCCGAGATGAGGAAAAAGATACGCGATGGCGATGAGGCTTATTCGACGAGTGGCCCTGGTCGTTACGCTGGCGATGCTGATGGCGCCGGCGCTGCTGGCGGCGCAGCCCGAGGACGCGGCGCAGCACCGCCCCGGTGGCGAGGTGAACATCCAGCTCCCGGATCTCAACCAGGGCGACTTCCTGGGCATGACCGGCCACCGGATCCTGCTCTCCGGCCTGGTCGTGTGCGTGCTCGGGTTGCTGTTCGGCTTCTGGACCTACACGGCGGTGAAGAACCTGCCGGTCCACAAGTCGATGTCCGACGTCTCGGCCATCATCTACGAGACCTGCAAGGCCTACCTGATCCAGCAGGGCAAGTTCCTGATGATCCTCGAGCTGTTCATCGGCACGGTGATGGTGGTGTACTTCTGGCTGACCGGGCTCGAGTTCTCGCGCATCGTAATCGTGATCCTGTTCAGCCTGATCGGCATCGCCGGCAGCTACGGCGTGGCGTGGTATGGCATCCGCATCAACACGCTCGCCAACTCGCGCACCGCGTTTGCCAGCCTCGCAGGCAAGGCGTTCCCGGTGTGCGACATTCCGCTGCGCGCCGGCATGAGCGTCGGCATGATGCTGATCTCGGTTGAGCTGCTCTTCATGCTCGCCATCCTGCTGTTCATTCCCGGTGAATACGCGGGCGCGTGCTTCCTCGGCTTCGCGATTGGCGAGTCGCTGGGCGCCTCGGCGCTGCGCATCGCCGGCGGCATCTTCACCAAGATTGCCGACATTGGCTCCGACCTGATGAAGGTGGTCTTCAAGATCAAGGAAGACGATGCCCGCAACCCCGGTGTGATCGCCGACTGCACGGGCGACAACGCGGGCGACTCGGTGGGCCCGACGGCCGACGGCTTCGAGACCTACGGCGTGACCGGCGTGGCGCTGATCATGTTCATCATGCTGGCGGTGAACGATCCCGCCACCCAGGTGCAGTTGCTGGTCTGGATCTTCATGGTGCGCGTGGTGATGGTGGTGGCGTCGGCGGGCTCCTACCTCGTGAACAATGCGGTGGCGACGAGCAAGTATGCCAACGCGGTGAAGATGAATTTCGAAGCGCCGCTGACGTCCCTGGTGTGGCTGACGTCGATCGTGTCGGTGGCGCTCACCTATGTGCTGTCGTACTTGCTGATCCCCGACCTCGGCGGCAGCAGCGAGCTGTGGTGGCAGCTGTCGTCGGTGGTCACCTGCGGCACCCTGGCCGGCGCGATCATTCCAGAGTTCGTCAAGGTGTTTACCTCGACCCACTCGGGTCACGTGCGCGAAGTGGTGACCTCGTCGCGCGAAGGCGGGGCGTCGCTGAACATCCTGTCGGGCCTGGTGGCCGGCAACTTCAGCGCCTACTGGCTTGGCCTGACGATCATGGGTTTGATGACCGGCGCCTACTTCCTGTCGTCGATGGAGCTGTCGGCGGCCACCATTGGCGGCGCGCCGTTGATGGTGGCGCCGGCGATCTTTGCGTTCGGCCTGGTCGCGTTCGGCTTCCTGGGCATGGGCCCGGTGACGATCGCTGTCGACTCGTACGGCCCGGTGACCGACAATGCGCAGTCGGTGTACGAGCTGTCGCAGATCGAGGAGATTCCCGGCATCGAAGCGGAACTGCAATCGCAGTACGGCTTCAAGGTGAACTTCGCGACGGCCAAGGAACTCCTCGAGGAGAACGACGGCGCCGGCAACACCTTCAAGGCCACCGCCAAGCCGGTGCTGATCGGCACCGCGGTGGTGGGCGCCACGACGATGATCTTCGCGATCATCATGGCGCTGACCCGTGGCCTCGAGGATCAGGCGGCGATTGCCATGCTCTCGATCCTGCATCCGCCGTTCCTGCTCGGGCTGATCACGGGCGGCGCGGTGATCTACTGGTTCACCGGCGCGTCCATGCAGGCCGTCACCACCGGCGCCTACCGCGCGGTGGAGTTCATCAAGAAGAACATCAAGCTCGAAGGCTCGACCAAGGCGTCGGTGGAAGACAGCAAGAAGGTGGTGGAGATTTGCACCATCTACGCGCAGCGCGGCATGTTCAACATCTTCCTCGGCGTGTTCTTCTCCACGCTGGCGTTTGCGTTCGTCGAGCCGTTCTTCTTCATCGGCTACCTGATCTCGATTGCGCTGTTCGGCCTCTACCAGGCGATCTTCATGGCCAACGCCGGCGGCGCGTGGGACAACGCCAAGAAGATTGTCGAGACCGAGCTCAAGATGAAGGGCACGCCGCTCCACGACGCCTCGGTGGTGGGCGACACGGTCGGCGATCCGTTCAAGGACACCTCGTCGGTGGCGATGAACCCGGTGATCAAGTTCACGACGCTGTTCGGCCTGCTCGCCGTGGAGCTCGGCGTTTACCTCGGTACCGGCGCTCCGCTGACACTGGGATTGGCCGCGGTGTTTTTCGTGGCCAGCATGGTCTTCGTGTATCGCTCGTTCTACGGCATGCGCATCGAGTCGTAAACGGCAACGGCGCCACGCTGGGTCTGTAAATGTTCGTCTCCATGAGTCATTTTGATGCATGGAGGCCATCCCGACCGTTGACGGAGGGGTTTCAGCGCGACTAAGCTGAACCCCTTTGTTTGACCGCTCGTTTAGGGACGTACTTTGTTGGGAGCCTGAGCAAGGTTCCGGTGTCTAATTGAAAGACTGGGACCCCCTTCAGGAACTCGCCCAGGGGGAATCGAAGGACCTGCCCTGACCCCTTCGACAGGCTCAGGGTCACCCCGAGCGAAGTCGAGGGGTGAGCGAGTGAAAGGCGCTTGCGCCTTTCGCGAGTCGAAGGGATAATCGGCGGTCTTTGACCCGTTCGACTATCGCTCAGGGTCACTCTGAGCAACGTCGAAGAGTGATTACGCAGTTGAGGAGGATGTAGTGCCACGCGACATGTTCGGCGATATCGTCGATCCGTCGATCAAGATGGGCAACAAGATGTGGTACACGGTGCCGCTCACCATGTTGCTCCAGGCGACGGTCGTCGCAGCCCTGGTGATCGTGCCATTGATGGCGACCGGCATGATGCCGACGCCGCCCTCGATGATGGCGTTTGTCGCGGCGCCGCCGCCGCCCCCGCCGCCCCCGCCGCCACCCCCCCCGCCCGAGGCGAAGGCTCCGCCACCGCCAATGGACGTTAGTCCTGATGCGGCGCCGCTCGAAGCGCCGAAAGAAATCAAAGCCGAGACCGGCCTGGAAGCCGGCTTCGAACGCTCGTCAGGTGTCGAAGGCGGCATCATTGGCGGCGTGGCCGGTGGCATCACCGGCGGCATCCCGGAACCTCCGCCACCCCCGCCGCCACCGGCGGCCCCGGTGCGCGTCGGCGGCAACATCAAGCCGCCCCAAAAGACCCGCGACGTCCGTCCCGTCTACCCGCCGATCGCGCAGTCGGCGCGCGTGCAGGGCATCGTGATCATCGAGGCCACCATCGGCCCCGACGGCGCGGTGAAAGACGCCAAGGTGTTGCGCTCGATCCCGCTGCTCGACCAATCAGCGCTCGATGCGGTCCGCCAGTGGGTGTTCACTCCGACATTGCTGAACGGCGTTCCGGTGCCGGTCATCATGACGGTCACGGTGCAGTTCACGTTGCAATAGAGGCGGGTCATTCTTGTCCGCCGTAGCGCGCAGCGCGAAGGTGGAAGACCCGCCTGCGGGTCATGGCCTTTTTCAGGGTTCAGCCGTTCTAGATTCTTGGAGGATTGCGATGGAAGGTCGGAAGATTCAGTTCGGTCGGATTGCCGGTGCCGGTTTCGCGATGCTGCTGATGAGCACCTCCGCGTTTGCCCAGACGGAGGGAGGCACCGGCCTCGACCTCATCGACATGTTCGAGCAGATGGGGCCGGCGGCAATCGCCGTGGCGGTCATCCTCTTCATCATGTCGTTCTGGTCGGTGGGCGTGGCCATTGAGCGCTTCTATACGTACAACCAGGCCACCAAACAGTCGAAGATGTATGCCCCCCTCGTGGCCAAGCACCTCAAGGAAGGCCGGCTGAAGGAAGCCATCGCCCTGTCGTCGGCGAAGGAATACCGCTACAGCCACCTCGCCAAGGTCGTGCTCGCCGGCCTCCAGGAATACCAGTTCCAGCAGGAAAGCGGCGCGAACCTCACGCGCGAAGACCTGCTCGACACGGTGCGCCGCTCCATTCAGCGCGCCACCGCGCTCACCGCCAACGACCTGAAGAAGGGCGTTTCGGGCCTGGCGACCATCGGCGCCACCGCGCCGTTCGTCGGTCTGCTCGGCACGGTGGTCGGCGTCATCAACGCGTTCGTCGGTATCGCCTCGTCGGGCTCGGGTGGTATCGGCGCCGTGTCGGCCGGTATTGCCGAGGCGCTCGTCGAAACCGCGCTCGGCCTGTTCGTGGCCATTCCGGCGGTGTGGTTCTACAACTACCTGTCGGGCAAGCTCGAGTTCTTCAACGTCGAGATGGACAACTCGTCGTCGGAGATGGTCGACTACTTTATTAAGAAGACGGCGTAACAGGGACCTGGGACTTGGGACCTGGGACTGGGGTAACGCACCTCAGCCCCAAGCCCCAAGCCCCAAGCCCCAAGACCCAAGCCCGGGAGAATTTCTATGTCAATGGATGTCGGCGGTTCCAAAGGCGGAATCAAATCGGACATCAACGTCACCCCCTTGGTGGACGTGATGTTGGTGCTGCTCATCATCATGATGATCGTCGCCCCGCTGCTGCAGAAAGGCGCCGACGTGAGGCTGCCGCTCGCCGCGAACACCGCGGACAAGCCGGAGACGCAGGACCAGACGGTCGTCGCCATCGACCGGAACGACCGCTACTTCGTCAACGGCCTGCCGGTGCCCAAGGATCAGCTGCGGACCAAGGTCGAAGAGATCCTCGAGACCAAGAAGGAGCGCATCATCCTCATCAAGGCTGACGTGGATGCGCGCTACGCCGCCGTGATGGACGCGATGGACGAGCTGCGCGCCAGCGGCATCGAGGACATGGGGCTGATTACCGATCCGAAGTCGCGGCAGAACCTGCTGGGTGGGGGAGGTAATTAATGGCTGGCCATCGCGCGCACCAGCACCTCGGCGCCGACCGCGTCATCACCGCGAAGAAGCTCGAAGTCTCGTCGGACATGAATATCACGCCGATGATTGACGTGCTGCTCGTGCTGCTCGTCATCTTCATGGCCGCCCTGCCGCTGTCGCAGAAAGGCCTCGACGTCAACCTGCCCGCCGAAACCAAGACCGCGCAGCAGACGCAGGTCGACGTGTCGCAGATCGTGATCGAGTACACCGCCGATCGGAAGCTCTCGATCAACAAGCAGGACACGCAGGTCGCCGACCTCGAAGACGCGCTTCGTAAGATCTACGAGGAACGCAAGGACAAGACACTGTTCATCGCCGCCGACGGCGGCCTGCGCTACGGCGACATCGTCGAAGTGATCGACGCCGCCAAGGGCGCTGGCGTCGAGAAGGTCGGCATCATCACCGAAGGCATGCGCCGCGCCGC
Source organism: uncultured Acidobacterium sp. (assembly GCA_964513235.1). GTDB lineage: Bacteria > Acidobacteriota > Vicinamibacteria > Vicinamibacterales > UBA2999 > 12-FULL-67-14b. The sequence goes on along the minus strand of CAZEMI010000156.1, from coordinate 3,788 downwards.
CGCGCAGCCCGGCCGTGTGGGCGGCGGCAACTAGTTTTTTCTAAGCCATATAGCCCCCGGCTTTAGCCGGGGGTGGTCAAACGATCGTAGGGGCGGGTCTTTCTTGTCCACCGTTTGCGCGCAGCGCGAAGGTGGAAGACCCGCCCCTTGTTTTGTACCGCAAAAGTCCCCGCTCGCCTGCCGCAAGGCCGCCCACCATCAGCTTCCGCGTTCCTCGATCCGATCGCGCGCTTACGCGCGATCAGGACTGCGGACGGAGGGCGCCGATTTCTTTCAGCTCGGGCAGCGTCTTGTCCGCCTTCTTCCAGATCTCTCGGAGCTCACCGTAGGCGCGTTCGGCGGTGGCAGTGTCCTTCGCGGCGCGAGCGGCGCGGGCGAGGCCCAGCAGCGACAGGGCGCGCTTCGGGTTGCGCTTGAGTGACAGCTCGAACGCCTCCATCGCTTCCTTCGGCCGCCGCAGGTCCATCAGCATCTCCCCGACCTGCTCGTTCGCCGGCTTCACCGGCAGGGGCGGCCCGAACTCGAACGGCAGCCCGGCCTCGACGACGGCGGCCTGGCGGGCGAGGACGAGGGCTTCTTCGCGCCGCCCTTCGCTGAACAGCAGCATCGCCTCGAGCTGCTGGGCCATCACTTGGGGGACGCGCAGATCGCTCGAGGCTCCGGCCGTTGGCAACCCGACGGCCGCTTCAGGAGCATGTGCCGAGTGCCCGGGGGCCTGGGGTGCCAAGGGTTTGGTGCCGGGTGCCTGGGGTGTCACGGGCGTGGTGCCGGGTGCCGGGACGGCGCGCGGGCCTATCGGCGTCACACCGGGCGGCAGGGGCTTGGTGCCAGTGCCGGCGGCCGGCTTCACGGGCGCCAGGTTGACCGGGGTGCTCTCCATCAACGCCGCCATTTGTTTGAGCGCGTTCGACCCGACCGCGCGGTTGCCGGACCGCAGGGCGGCAAAGCCGATCGCGAACAGGTCCGCGATGGCGGCGTCCTTGGGCAGGCCCTTGGCCATCACCGGCGTCTTGGCCTCGCCCCACTTCCGCGTCTCGATCAGCCACGCCGCACGCGCGAGCGCGAGGTGACTGCGCGTCCTGACCGAGCCGCTTTCCTTCGCGGCAGCGTCCATCTGGGCTAGCACGCCGCGAGCGTCCTCGTAGCGGCCCTGCTGCGTGTAGCCGTAGACCAGCCACAACAAGGCGTGGAAGCCGCGCGCATCGACGTCGAGCTTCTTCGCATCGCGCCGCGCGTCGGCGGCTTTCACCGAGCGCTCGTTGATCGCCGCTGATTCATCCCACATCCCCATCGCCACATAGATGTGCGACGGCATGTGCAGCGCGTGCGAGGCGGCCGGCGCGATCTTCGAATACGCATCGGCGAAGCGCACGCCCAGCGGCGCGTGGACGGGATCGTCGTAGGCATGAATCAGGTAATGCGCCGCGCCGGGGTGCTGCGGGTTCTTCGCATAGACCTGTTCGACGAGCGCCGCGGCGCGCATGTAGATCGAAAAGTCGCGGCCGCCATGGCTGGTGCCGAGCAGCGCCAACGCATAGAACGACCTCACCTCGTCGTCGTTGGGATATTTCTCGTGCAAGCGGCGCATCGCGTCGGCGTACGAGAGATCGCGCGCGAGCTTGTCGCTTGCGCTGAGCGAAGTCGCCCCTCGACTCTGCTCGGGGCGACCCTGAGCTTGTCGAAGGGTCGAAGCGCCGGCGCCATAGAGGTGCTCGACGGCGCCCAGCCAGTCCTTTTCCTTCTCGGTGGGCGTCCGGGCGCGCCGCGCCTCCGCCGTGGGCGCGAGCTTACCGAGCGCGGCCTTCGCGAGATCGGGTGAGGTGCGCTGCCACACCGGGTGGTTGAACGTCATCGCCTCACCCCAGTAGGCCATGGCGAACCCGGGATCCGCCTTCTGCGCCTCGACGAACGCCTCCCGCGCATCGTCGTACTCGAAGGAGTGCATCAGCAACACGCCCTTGATGAAGTGCGGCTGCGCGGCCGGCGACCCCGAGGTGGGGAAGTCGATAGTGCCAAGGTCGTTCTGCTGGGCGACCGGCGCGCCCGACATCAGCGTGACGATGGAAACGACGGCCAAGGCGGACTTCGTCATGTGATGAATCTTAGCGTAAACAAAACGGGCCGGGGCGAAAAGCCCCGGCCCGTTGATCTCGAGAGCGGGCCCAGGACCCAAGTCCCAAGACCCAAGACCCAAGACCCAAGACCCAGGTCCCTAGGAACCGAAGAAATACTTCAGGCTGAACATCAGACGGTAGACGTCGTTCAGGTCGGCGGTCTGTTCGTAGGACTTCGACATCAGCTGGTTGTTAACCACCCGGAGCCGATACGTGGCCCGGCCCTGGGAGTCGGCGCCCGGATTGGTGAGCGGCGAGTTCGACACGAGCCGTTGTGCGACGCCCCAGTTCTTGTTGATCAGGTTTCCGAGGTTGATGAAGTCGATCCGGAACTGGAATCGGTGACGCTCGCCGCCGATGTTCTTGAAGATGTCCTGCGTCAGGCTCAGGTCCAGCCGGTGAACGAGGGGATGGAAGACGGCGCCACGCTCCGCGTATTCGCCGCGATGCTTGCTCAGGTAGGGGTCCTGCGCGATGAAGCTGTCCCACGCCGCAGCCTGTTCCGCCGCCGTGAACGTGCGGCCGCCCGTCGTGAACGCCGCAAAGTTCATTTCTCCCTGATCCCGGTGAACGTAGACGAGGTCGTTGAACGATGCGCCATCGCCGTTCAGGTCGCCGGAGAACAGGTAGCTGGTGTTGCCAATCGTCCGCGATTCCCAGAACGCCGCGAGCGACGTGGCGCCGAACGAGAAGTATTCGCGCCGCACCGACCCGCTGATGAAGAAGCGGTGACCGGGTGACGCCCCTGCGAATGACAGGCCGGGGTTGTTTGGATCGTTGGATTGCGCGTTGTTGCTCCACGAGCCGAACGCGATTGACCCCGGGTCGATGGTGTTCTTGGCCTCGCCGTAGTTGTAAGCGGCCAACAGGTTGCCGTAGGTCATGTTCTTCCGAGCCGAGAACACGGCGTTCCACGCCCGGCCGACGTTCTGGTTCTTCATCACCGTGGCGTTCGAGATCTGGTTGCCCGTGGCGTTGTTGATGCGGTTGCTGGTCCAGCGCGGCCGGTTGTCGGCGCCGGCGAACGCGGCCTGCGGCGCAGGGAGGTTGGCATTGATGTAGTAGACGCCGTTGACGTCGCGGTTGTAGATGAGCTCCGCGGTGCCGCTGATGTTCCACGGCAGGCGGTGATCGACGGCCACGTTGGTTCGCCACACTTGCGGGAACTTGAAGTCGTGGTCGGTGATCGCCAGCTCGTAGCTGGTCGCCGGTGCGCCGGTAACGTTGGTCGGCTTGTAGAAGTTGGGATCCGGGTTGAACGGATTGGCGGTGCTGTTGTTGTTCTGGATGAAGCCGGTCAACACGCCGGTATTGCCGATCTGGTTCGAGATCCACACGAACAGCGGCTTGCCGGTGAAGATGCCCGTGCCGCCGCGCAGCTGCGTGCTGCGGTTCTCGCTGACGTCCATGTTGAAGCCGAGGCGCGGCGACCACAGCGGGCTGGCGTCCGGTAGTTTGCCGGTGTCGTACTGCACCGCCGCACCGGTCTCGTCGCGGAACGTCAAGGCGTTCGCGTTCGCGTTGGCGAAGCCCGTCGCGCCGAAGGTCGGCACGTCCATGCGGACACCGCCAATCAGCTTCAACTTGTCGTTCACCGCCCACTCGTCCTGGACGTAGGCGCCGCTATAGGTCACCTCGAGCGGCTGCACCGGCTTGTCGAGGCCCGGGATGTTC
>CAZEMI010000155.1:0-34956 GCA_964513235.1 uncultured Acidobacterium sp. | reverse complement strand
TCTCGGCCGCCGCGCGTTGCTCGTGCAGGCGGATGTGACCAACGAGCGCGCCTGTGCGGACGCGGTGTCGACGACGGTGCGCGAGCTCGGGCGGCTCGACATCCTGATCAACATGGCGTCGCGGTATGCGTCGAAATCATTCGGCGAGCTCACCGCGGCCGACTGGGATCGGCAGCTCGCCGTCGATCTGCGGGCCACATTCCTGTTCGCGCATGCGGCCGCGCCGGCGATGACGCAGGCCGGCGGCGGGCGCATCATCAACTTCAGCGACTGGGTGGCCGCCAGCGCGCGGCCGCGCTACCCGGGCTACACGCCGTATTACGTGGCCAAATCGGGCGTGAAGGCGCTGACCGAAACGCTGGCGCTCGAGCTTGCGGCCGACCAGATCCTCGTCAACGCCATCGCGCCCGGACCGATTCTCGCGCCGCCCGAGATGACCAGGGAAGAAAGCGACGGCGTGGTCAAGAGCACGCCGCTCGGCCGCTGGGGCGGTGAAGAGGAAATTGCGAAAGCGGTGATGTTCCTCATCAACTCCGACTTCGTGACCGGCGAAACCATTCGCGTCGACGGCGGAAGACACGTCAAGTAAATTAAAAAATCAAAAGCAAAAATTAAAGAATGATCTATTGCGCGGGAACTCGCGACAGTGTGTCCTTCATCGACGCCAGTGCTCCCGTCAGCTCTTCGCGCGAGCGACAGGTGCAGAAGCGGATATAGCCTTCGCAGCCCGGGCCGAAGTCGACGCCCGGCACGCAGCCGATGCGGCCGTGCTTGATCAGGAACTCCGCCATCGCCCACGACAACGAGTTGCCCTGGATGCCGGCGCTCCTGGCCCAGTCGGCGTTGATCTTCACGAACGCGTAGAACGCGCCGTCCGGCGGCGCGCCCGCAAACACGCCGGGCGCCGATTCCTGCAGGCCCTGGTAGAACAAATCGCGGCGGAACTTCAGCTCGGTGCGGAAGTCCTCGATGCACTGCTGCGAGCCGTCCATCGCCGCCACCGCGCCGTACTGCGCGATCGACGAGACGTTGCTGGTGGTATAGAGGACGACCTTGAGCGCGCGATCGCGCAGCTTCTCGTCCTTCATCGCGAAATAACCGACCCGAACCCCGGTGATCGCGTAGGTCTTGCTCATCGTGTAGACGGGAATGGTCCGGTCGTACATGCCCGGCAGCGACGCGATGCTGATGTGCTCGCCGTTGAACACCACATCCTCATACGCCTCGTCTGACACCACCCACAAATTGCGATCGCGCGCGATCTGAGCGAGCCGCTCGAGGTCAGCGCGGGTCAGGATGCCGCCCGACGGGTTGTTCGGCGAATTCAGGTACAACACCTTCGTCTTCGGCGTGATCGCGCGCTCGACCTCGTCGATGTTCCAGCGCCAGCCCAGCTCCTCGCCGAGCGGCACCTGCACGCCGGTCCCGCCAGCCGTCTTCACGATGGCCATCGTCGGCGGCCACTCGGGCTCGGGAATGATCACCTCATCGCCGGGCTCCAGCAACGCGTGGAACACCGCGTACAACCCATGCGTCCCACCGTTGCTGACCATGATCTCGTCGTCTGATCCGACGGGAATGTGGTTTTTCTTACGAAGCTTCTCGGCGAACGCCTTGCGCAAAGGTGGAATGCCGACCGTGGGCAGATAGTGCGTGCGGTTCTCGGCCATCGCTTTCGCCACACCCTGCTTGAAGGTGTCGGGCGCATCGAATGAGACGTCGCCCTGGTCGAGGCGGAACGGATCCTTGACGGTGTACATCATGTCGCGGATGCGAACGATCGCGGAGACAGGGACGGAATCGTAGAAGGAGCCCATGGGTGTTAGTTGACAGTTGACAGTTGAGAGTTGACAGTTGACAGTTGAGTTTCGAGTCAACAGTTTAGAGTTTGGAAGAACGCGAAACATCAAGAGGTCGTTAAGAGTTCAGCGTGACGCCCGCCTTGTCGAGGACCGCGTTCAGCGTGGCTGCCGTCTTCTTCGTCGGCAGGTTGCTCACGTAAAAATGACGCGCGCCGAGCTCGATCAGCGATCGGAGCGTGCGCGCGCAGACATCCACCGGCGACGCGCCGGCGGCGAATTCCTGCGTCAGCGCGTCAACGGGCACCGGCAGGAACTGGCTCAGCATCTCGAGGGTTTTCGGGTTGGCGCTGCGGTAGTAGAACACCCCGAACACGCCCGGCAACGACAGGCCGCTCGATCGGCCGGCTTCGAGGAACGCGTTGACGCGGTCGGCCTGGTGATGCGAGACGATCTGGGTCAGATAGAAATCCGCGTGCACGTCCGGCCGCAGCAGGAAATCCACCTGGCGCAGCGGATCCGCGGTGGGATTGGCCCAGCCGCCAAGCTCGAGACCAGGATGGCGCTGCCGAATCTCGCGCCGTAACTGCCAGGCATGTTCGAGACAGCGCGGGCGGCCCACATGCTGGTCCCCGCCCAGGACCACCAGCGCCGGGAAACCGGCGTGCACCGCCTGATCGGCGTAGGCGAGGCAGAACTCGAGCGAGTGCTTGGCCGTGAGAAACGGGATGACGAGGTGCCGGCCCACGGCGTCGCCGAGATTGGTGACGAGGTGGCGGAGGTTGTTCTCTTCCTGCGCGCCGACGGCATTGTCGGTGACCATCACGCGCACGTCGTGACGCGTCAGCGAGCGGATCGCGTGATAGGTATCGATCCACGCGTCCATCCCCTCGACCGCGGCGAGCTCCGCCCGCGGCGGACGGAGCTCGACGGCCACTACGCTCGAAGACTCGCGCCGCAGCAGCGAAAGATAGGAAGCTATTTCTGTTCCTTGATCCTGTAGCCGGCGGGCGGCGCGAACAGGTCCGCGGCCAGCGTGCCGGTCTCGACCGACTGCACCGTGTGCGTCGACGTGATGTTGCCCATCTTGGCCAGCATGCCCGCCATCGGGCCGTCGCCGCCCATCTTGACGTTCATCTCCTGCTCATACGGAATGCCGCCGGTGGCCGCCAGCTGGCGGTACATCTCCGCCATGGCCTTCGCCTGGCCCGGATTGCCCTTCGCACCGCGCGGATCGCTGAAGATCCAGCCCTTCTCGACGGCGCCCTTGTAGAAGTTGATGTACTCGGCCGTGCCGGGCGCGCCTTTCACGATCCACAGCGGCCCGGTGATCATCACGGTCATCTTCATGCCGCTCTTGCCGCCCATGGTAGCCGGCAAGGAGAGCTCCATGTCGTACCCGGTCGCGGTCCTGCCGGCGATTTGCTTGGTCTGGCTGTTCGGCTTGACCGACGCCTTCATGCCCGACACGTCGACGCTCTCCTTGAGGTTGTCGCCGAACGCCTGCATGTCCCACGCGTCGGCTTCCTTCTTCTTCGCGTCGAAGGAGTACAACCGCTGGTTGTCGACGTCGAAGATCATCGTCCGTGTCGTGTCACCGACCACCGAGTCGGTGCGCATCTTGTTCCCCTTGATGTAGGTCGTCGTGGCCATGGTCCCGGACATCCCCATGCCCTTGCCGGTGCCGGTAGCCTTGACGGTGACGTCCGCGAATGACGGCGTCGCCAGCGCGAGAGCGACGATGGTGACGAGAACGAAACGGTTCATGCGGTCAGCTCCAGGGGGAAGTCCCATTCTACTGCTGCTGTGTCGATGTGGTTCGGGGCTTGGCGTTCTTCGCCCACTCATTCGCCCAGTTCAGCATTTCCGCCACCGTGTGCATCACCGATTCGCGGGCGGCGTAGCCATGCGCTTCATGCGGCAGCGTCACGTAGCGGACCGTCGCGCCGTGGCCCTTGAGCGCCATGTACAGCCGTTCCGACTGGATCGGGAACGTGCCGCTGTTGTCGTCGGCTTCGCCGTGGATCAGGAGGACCGGTTCGTTGATCTTATGCGCGTGGTAGAACGGCGACATCGCCGCGTAGATCTGCGGCACTTCCCAGAAGGTGCGTTGTTCGTTTTGGAAACCAAACGGCGTCAGCGTCCGGTTGTAGGCGCCGCTGCGGGCCAGGCCGGCGCGGAAGATGTCGGAATGGGCCAGCAGATTGGCGGTCATGAACCCGCCGTAACTGTGGCCGCCCACGACGACACGATCCCGATCGGTGACGCCGAGGCTCACCGCGCGGTCGACCGCGGCCTGGGCGCTCGCCACCAGTTGCTGCACATACGTGTCGTTGGCCGTCTCGCCGGGTCCGACGATCGGCATCGTCGGGTCGTCGATGATGGCGTAGCCCTGCGTGAGGAACAACAGGTGCGACGCGCCGTTGATCGACGTGTATCGGTCGGCGGAGCCGGTGACCTGGCTGGCGTTGGCCGGATCGGTGAACTCGCGCGGATACGCCCAAAGCAGCGTCGGCAGCGGCCCCTGGGCCGGCGTCCAGCCTGGCGGGGTGATGATCGTCGCCGAGAGCTCGACGCCGTCGGTCCGCTTATAGGTGACGAGCTGCTTCTGGATGCCCTTGAGCTGCGGCGCCGGATCGGCATACGACGTGATGGCCCGCCGGGTGCCGGCCTTGAGGTCGCGCACGTAGACGATCGGCGGATCGTTGCGGGTCTCGTAGCGCGTCAGGATCAACGAACCGTCGTCGGAGAGCACACTGAGCACGGTCTCGTAGGAGCGGCCCGTGGTTTGAAACAGCCGCTCGGTCTCGAGCGTGGTGAGGTCGAGCCGATCGACGAACGGCCGGGCGCCTTCCGGTGCGGCGCCGGCGCCGGCGACGAAGATGGCGTTGCCGCTCTGGTGGATGGTCGAGACGCCCGAGGCCCGCTCACGCCGCTGCGGCGTGCCGGGATTGCTGTACGAGTCCTGCTGGCTGCGGTCCCAGAGCTTGCGCGCCGTGGCGCCGGGCTTGTCGACGACCCAGGTGCGCGTCCAACGCCGTGTGCGATCGTTTTCGGTCAACAGGGCAGCGCCGCCGTCGGTCCACGAGACGCCGCCGTAGCGGTACTCGGTGCGCGCCATCTCGGAGGGAGCGGCCGTGAACGGCGCGCTCATCGTCATGACCTTGTCACGATGTGGCACCGTGGCCTTGGGGTCGCCATTGTCCAGCGCCTCCGCCCACACCACCGTCGCCGGCGCGAGTGGCTGCCATTGGAAGCTGCGCGGCCCGGGCAAGACGCCGCCGTTTGGCACGGTGTCGGCCACTGGCAGCTCTGCCACGACCTTCACCGGCGTGCCGTTGCGATTCCACACCTCGATGCTCGCCGGAAAATTCCTGTACGGCACGAGCCAGGAGTACGGACGCCGCACACGATGGACGAGGATGAATTGACCGTCGGGTGAAGGCGCCGCCGTTCCGAACACCGCGGGCGTGCCCACGGCGGTGCGTTGACCGCTCGCGGCGTCGACAAACGCCAGTTGGCTGGTGGCGTAATAGTCGAAGAGCGATTCGTCGTACGCGCTGGCCAGCAGGTCCTGGTAGGTGCGGACCGGCGCAGTGCCGCCGCGATGTTCCTGGATGTTGGGGCCGGTTGGCACACCGATCGATGGCACCGCGCCCCGGCTGGGATTCACGAACTCGCACAGCAGCGAGCCGCCGTCGCCGACCCATTCGCAGGGCGTGCCAAGCGCGGCGTTCAATTGCGCGGTCGTGACCGACTTGGCCTGTCCCGTGGTTGCATCGCCGACCCACAGCTCGATGCCGTTATCGCGCTGTTGGGTAAAGGCGAAGCGCTTGCCGTCTGGCGAGAAACCGATCCACGACAGCATCGGGTTGGGCGGCACGGTGACTTTCTTCACAGTGTCCTTCTCCGGGCCGTCGGCGATCGACTTCAGGGTGATCGCGCGCGCCAGTTGCGCGCGATGCGGGCCGTTGGTGCGCGGGTTGATGCGAACGCCGGCCAGCCGGTGCATCGGCTGCGAGAGCTGCGCGATCGACGGCATGCTCACGCGATCGAGCAGCGCGACCACGTCCCGCGATGGGCTCAGTTCGACCGTCGGCGGCGGCGGCGCGTCGAGGATGTCGACGATGGCTTTGGGAGGCAATAAGTAACCGGACGCGGCCGGTGGCGTTTGTGACTGGGCGATCAACGCCGACGATGAGATCAGGACGGCGGCGATTGTGATGAGGCGATTGCGCATAGATGCCCCTCCCGGGCCCGACCATTTTTACAGATTTTGATGTCCTATAGAGGCCGCCTTTAGGCGGCCGGTCGGGCGCCTTTAGGCGGCCGGTCGAGCGCCTTTAGGCGGCCGGTCGAGCGCCTTTAGGCGGCCGGTCGAACCACCCGCGAACGGACCTGAAGGTAACTGGCAACCTGAAGGTAACCGGCAACCTGAAGGTTGCCTATATAAGGGACGGCCGGGAGGGCTTGAGCTGAGTTTCCAGCTCGGCCACAGCCATCGGGATCACAAAGATCGTGAACGGCAGCATGTGTCGCAATTCACGGATGTACACCACCATCCAGGCGAGCACCACGTAGCAGGCCAGCGTGAGCGCCAGCGAGGTCAGATAGGCGTCCTGGGTGCGCCGCCAGGCCCGCCACGCCCACCACCACAAGACGTTGAGGAACAGGATCACCTTGAGGTTGTCGCGCAGCGACTTCGCGATCACGGGGCCTTCCCACGTGACAAAGGGCACGTTGAGCCGGAAGGTGTCCCACCACGCCCACTGCGAGAGCGGCGCGGGATACATGATGCGCAGCGCGGCGGTGGGAATCGCGAAGGCGATCGCGCACATGATCACCGCGCTCCACGGCGCGCGCTTGCGCAACGCCTCAAAGGCGACGAGAAAGACGATCAGCACCGCGGTTTCCTTGGCCCACGCGCCCGCGAAGGCGGCAAGCGCGGCGAGCATCCACGCGCGACGGCGAATCGCCACCGCGCCGGCGAACCACGACAACACCGCGAGATAGTCGTTCGTGAAGTAGATGGCGTAGCCCTCGGAGCTGAACGCCGCGGCGGTCACGAACAGGTACAGAACGGCGGCGAGGATTGCACCCATCGTGCTGACGAGGGTGGTCGAAAACATGTAGAGCAGCGCCGTCGACGCCGCCAGCGCCAGCGTCTTCAACACCACATCGATCACATGCGGGTCGAGCCTGGTGACCGATGCGATGGCGCCGACGATCCAGGAGGCGAGCACGCGCCATTGATATGGGAAGGGTCGCGTGCCGGCGAGCGTGTCGTGATACTGCGAGAGCGACAGCTCGCGGAACGGCATTCGGGTGACGAGGTCGAAGGCGTTGAGATCGAAATAGCGCGTGTACACCGACCAGCCGCTGAACAGCAACAATCCGACGAGGAGGCCGGCCCTCGCGCGCGTGGTCATGCGCGTGCCCCGGCCGCGATGCCCGCCGCGCGACCCGTGGACCACGCCCAGGAGAAGTTGTGGCCGCCGATGGGGCCGAACGCGTCGAGCATCTCGCCACAAAGATACAGCCCCTCGACCTTGCGGCTTTCGAGTGTTTTGAGGTCGACGTCGGCGAGCTTGACGCCGCCGCCGGTGACCTCCGCTTTCTGGTAGCCTTCGTTGCCGCTCCAGGGCAGCGGATAGGAGGTCAGCGCCTCGACGAGCGCCACACGCTCGGCGCGCTTCAGGCTGCTGGTCCGTCGATCGAGCAGCACGCCGCACTCGGTCATGAGCTGCTCGGCCAGGCGGCCCGGGATGTGGCGGGAAAGAATCGCCGCGACCGAGTAGTCGCCGCCGGCCATCAGTTCTTCGTCGTCGAGCGCCGCCCATTGCACGCGGATCGCCGGCCTTTCACCGCGCGCCGTGACGTGCGAGATATCGAGAACACTCGGACCGCTGTAGCCGCGGTGCGTGAACAGGAAGCCGCCGTGCGCTTCGATCGACTGCGAACCGATCCGGGAACGCAAACGGACATTCAACGAGACGCCGGAGAGAGGCGCATGGCGGTGGTCTAAAGCGAGCAGTGGCGTCAGCGCCGGATACGGATCGACGAGTTCGTGCCCGAGCGCTTGCGCGATGCGGAGGCCGATGCCGTCGCTGCCGGTGGCGGGCACCGAGAGGCCGCCGGTGGCGAGCACCACGCGATCGCACGCGATGGTTCCGCCTGACGTCGCGACCACAAATCCGCGAGCCGCGCGCGACACGTTGGTGACTGTGGTGGTGAACCGCAGGTCCACACCTTTCGCGCCAGCGAACGTCACCAGCGCGTCGCGCACGTCCCGGGCGCGATTGGATCGCGGAAACAGCTTGCCGGAGTCCTGTTCGAGCTCCAGCGGAATGCCGAGGTCGTCTTCGAAGAACGCGCGCTGCTCGGGCAGCGGCCACGACCGCAGCATCGCGCGCAGCAGATGCGGAGGCGAATCCGTGACGAAGCGTTCCGGCATGGCCACCGACGGCAGCACATTGCAGCGTCCGCCGCCGCTGATGAGGATCTTGCGGCCGCCGTCCCTGGTCCGCTCGATCAGCGTGGTCGTTGCGCCGGAGGCGGCCGCGAATGCCGCCGCTACGAGGCCGGCGGCGCCCGCGCCCACCACGGCCACCGATGATCTAGAGGAGATTGACTCGACGGACTTCGCGGACGGCATCGAACCCCTCATCGAACGTCGCGATCTCGTCCACGGCGTTATTGATCATCACCGCCGCATGAATGGCATCGCGAACGCTGCCGCGGTCATTGGCGATCATCAACGACCTCGCCCGATCGGTATCCGCGAGCGTTACCGCGAACACGACCGGGCAGAGTTGGACGAACAGGTCGTAGACCGACGCAGCGAGGTCGCGACGTTTGAGCGCGGAATACCGGTAGAGGATTTCCTGCAGCACCTCGGTGCTGGTGCAGATCTCGACCTCGCCGGCGCGGGCGCGGTCGAGGAACCGGCGCGCGGGCTCCCGGAGCGGGTGATCGCGCCCGGCCACGTACATCGGGATGTTCGAATCGACGAAAATCATCCGCGGCCGGATTCGATTTCGGCCAGCATCTGGTCGATGTCCGCGGTTGGCGCCCCAAGGCCGCTGAGCTTGGCGAGCGGATCGGCCGCGGGACGGTCGTCTTCCAACATCCGCTCCATGGCCTCTCTCACCCATGCTCCGGTCGAGAGCTGCCGGCGCTGGGCGGCCTTGCGAACCCGCCGTTCGAGTGCCTCGGGGACCAGCACTTGCAAGCGAATACTCATATACTCATACTATCATACTCATAACCGTGACCGACGGCTTGGTCACCTCGATGCTACGCTCGCGGCTATGGACGTGCAGAAATTGCGGCTCGGCGCCTGGGCGGCATTCGTCACGGTCGTCATGGCATCCGAGGCGCGCGCACAGGATCGCGTGATCGGCTTGCTGACGCTGCCCGAAGTGTTTGGCGGCGAGGCGTGCACGCCGTTCTCGCCGCGGCCGGTGCCGCTCTACGCCGAGCCCGATTCGAAGCGTGAGGTCGCGTCGATTCGTGTCGATCAGTACTGGTCCTTTGCGCCGCACGGCGGATGCGAGGGCCTCGAAGTGAGCGTGCATCGCGGCAGCGCGAAGGTGGAGTTGCCGACACGTGAGTACGCGTACGAAGCGCCGGCCGCCATCGCGCTCGACGAGAGAAACGGCTGGTTCAAGATTCGTGTGAGCGACGGCACCGCGTGGGTTGCGCCGGCGAAAAATCATCAGTTTCTGCCGCTGTCGGAGCTGTTCGATCAGGCGTTGACGGCGATCACCGATCAGTTCACGGGCCGCCTGCGGCGTGAGCCGGGCGGCGAGCTGGTCGGCGAGCGGTGGACCGAGCATCAGGACATTCGCGTGATCGAAGTCAGGCGCGTGGGCGATCGCCAGTGGCTTCACGTGGAAGTGATGAGCCATAACATCTGCGACGCGAACATCAACGTCGAGCCGAAGGCCATTGGCAAGGGCTGGCTGCCCGCGCACAGCGAGACCGGTGAACCGACGGTGTGGTTCTCGGCGCGAGGCTGCTGAAGCCAGGGTGCGTACGGTGCGTACGGTGCGTAGGGTGCGTAGGGTGCGTACGGGTGCCTCACGTGCCTAAGGGCTTTCTGATCGCGCTCGCTGCCGGTGTGTTGGCCAGCCTCGTGGCCAGCTGCACGTTGCCGGCGCGCGACCGCGTCCGCCATGCCGGGTTCTGGTTCGAACCGGTGTCGTTCGAATCACCAATGCTGGGTGGGCCGCTGACCGCGGCCGACCTCGACACCATTGCTGCCGTGGCACGGGCAGAACTGGCGCTCGCGTTTCAGGACTTTCGCGTCACGTTGTCGGATCGCCGGGACGCGCGTTACAGCGTGCGCGTCGCGCAGGAACTTTTGGATCATCGCGTCAGGGGCAAGGGCTGGATTGCCGGCCAAGCGTACGGGACTCGCTTTTTCGGCGGTTCGGGCGCCGTGAGCTTTGTCTACTTCGCCTCGGGGGCGCTCTCATATGCGCCGCCCGACCTTCCGCGATCGGCATTGGTCGAGGCGATCGGGCGAGGCATCGGCCGCGGAGCCGCTCACGAGTTCGCCCATCAGTTTCTTGCGGGATACCCTGAACCCCGGACCGACGACATCGGCAGTTACGAGTACCACGCGGCGTCGCGACCGGAGCAGTACTTTGGCCCAATGCATTGGGACGCGGTTGGGCCACTGCTTGCCAAACGGCTCGGACGCCGCTAACGCCCGCTGACGCCACTCTCTTCGGAGTGTGATGTTGAGCGTTATCGCGATTTGGTTGATGATGACGCATGCGAATCACGCGATGCGCCGTTGTGCTCCTTCTGACGTCGATGGTGTGTGCCGGTAGCCGCATCGAGGCGCAAACCGACGAGCAAATGATCCGCGACACGCGAGCGCGATCGAACGCGGCGATTGCGGCGCACGACATCGCGGGCATCGCGCGCGCGTGGGTGAACGAGGTTCATGTCGTGTCGTCGACGAGCACGCAAACCGCCGGCAGCCAGGCCAACCAGCAACGCATGGCGCGCCAGTTCGAGATCCGGCCAGACACGATCTATGTCCGAACACCGTCAACGATCGATGTCTATGCGCCGTGGGATGTCGCCTCGGAACGGGGCACGTGGGTTGGCCGATGGACGGAGCCCGACGGCAAGCTCGAAATCGGCGGAACCTACCTGGCGCAGTGGCGGAGGGTCAACGGGCAGTGGTTGATTCAGGCCGAACTGTACGTGCCCACCCACTGCCGCGGCAGCAACTACTGCAATCAACGCCCGTAACAAACCCTTACAGAAGATCAGAACCTTCTTGTCTTCTGTAAATATTCAGCGAAACAGTTCGTCGATCGCGATGATATTCACCGGCCCGAGATCGAGCTGGCGGATCGGACCTTCAATCACCTGCCGATCGCCGACCACTACCACCGCCATCTTGTCGGGTTGAATGTAGCGCGCCGCGAGCCGCTGCAGATCAGCGACGGTCACGCGCGACACCGCGGCGACGAAACTGGTAAACGTTTCGTCGGGCAGGCTGTAGGCGACCAGCTCCTCGAGCTTGCGTGCCAGGTCGCCGGTGGTTTCGAACTCGCTTGGGAAGCCGAGCGCGACGTAGTTCTTCGCCTTGGTCAACTCGTCCGCCGGTACCGGCATGAGGATCGCGTTCAGCTCGTTGAAGAACTCCTTGACCGCATCACCGGTCTTGTCGGTCTGCACATTGGCGGACGTCAGGAACGGTCCCGCGGACAGGCGCATGTCGAAAAACGAGCTCGCGCCGTAGGCGTAGCCATTCCGCTCACGCAGGTTCTGATTGAGCCGCGACGTAAAGGATCCGCCGAGAATCGTGTTGAGCACCTGCAACGCCGCGTAGTCCGGCGTCGATCGCGGCACGCCCACCCAGCCGATGCGGATCTGGGTCTGCGCGGCCTCGGGCTTGTCGACGATGTAAACCTGGCGCGATTTCAGTTGCGGCGCGTTCGGCACTTCGGCAACCAGCGCGGCGATCCCTTCCGATTTCCACGAGCCAAACGCCTTCTCGAGCGCCGGCAGGACGGCGGGCGGCGTCACGTCGCCGACCACGAGCAGCGTCGAGTTGTCGGGACGGAAGTGTGCGCGATAGAAGGTCTGCAGGTCCGCGACGGTCAGCGCTTCGATGGCCGGGGGCAGGCCGTTCGCGGCGGTCCCGTACCGATGCGTCGGGCCATAGACGATGCGCGGAAACGCGAGCTGGATCAACGCTCCCGGGTTGTCGCGCGCCTGCAGCAGGCTCGTCAGCCGCTCCTTGCGCAGGCGCTCGAGCTCGGACGCCGGGAAGGTGGGGCGCAACGACACGTCCGACATCAGCGGCAGCGCATCGCCCAGCTTCGCGACCGGGACCGACAGCCGCACCGCCGAATAATCAAACGAGCTGGTCGTCGTCAGATTCGCGCCGAGGAACTCGAGCGCGTCGGCCAGGTCGAGCGCCGATCGCGAGCCGGCGCCTTCGTCGAGCATGGCGGCGGTGAGGCTGCCGACGCCGAATTTGCCGATCGGATCCGCGGCGCTGCCCGACCGCACGATCAGGTTGACCTGCGCGAGCGGCACCTCGTGATGCTCGACGATCCACACCGCGAGGCCGTTGGACAGCGTCTGTTTCCGGACGGCCGGCAGCGTGAGAGACGGCGCGGACCCGATGGCGGGCGGCTTGGTGCGCGCCGGTTTTTGCGCGGCCGCGGCCACAGAAGGCACAGATGAGACAGATGACAAGCCCAAGACGACGAGGAGCGCGGCGATGAGTGCGTGCTTCACTTCTTCTCTCCCGGAACGACGCTCAGCTCGACGCGGCGATCCTTCGGCAGGTATTTCTCGATGGCGGCCTTGACGTCGGCGGCGGTCACGGCGCGGTAACGCGCCAGGTCCCGTTCGAAATAATCGGGGGTGCGGGTGGCCATGTAGTACGAGTTCAACCGGTCGGCCTTGCCGCTGAAGCCGCCGACGCGCTCCATGCCGCGATAGAAGTTGGCTTCGATCTGATTCAATGCCCGCGTCATTTCGCGGGCCTCCGGCGGCGTGGCGCGCAGCCTGTCCAGCTCCTCGTCAACGACGGCCTGCAGCGTGTCGAGCGACTGGCCGGGCCGCGCCGTCGTGATCACGAAGAAGTTGCTGCCGAGCGCCTGCGATTGCTGGAACGCGCTGACGTCCTGCGCGATCTGCAGATCGTAAACGAGGCGCCGATACAGTCGCGAATTCTTGCCGCCGGCCAGCAGGTTGGCGACGATGTCGAGGGCGGCGTCACCCGGTGTCATGAACGCGGGTGTGTGCCACGCCAGGTAGAGGCGCGGCAGTTGCACGCGATCGGTGATCGTCTTTCGCTTCACGCCGTCGAGCACCGGCGTTGGCGGCGCGAGCGCCGGCACGGGCTTGCCGCGCGGAATCTCCGAGAACCATTTCTCGACCAGCTTCCTGGTGGCGTCGACGTCGATGTCGCCGGCAATCACCAGGCTGGCGTTGTTGGGCACGTAGTACGTGCGGAAGAAGCGCGCCACGTCTTCGAAGCTGGCCGCGGTGAGATCCTCCATCGATCCAATCGTCGACCAGCTGTAGGGATGGCCCGCCGGATACAGCAGCGCCGGCAGTTCCATGAACGCCTGGCCGTACGGCTGGTTGTCGACGCCCTGGCGCTTCTCGTTCTTCACCACGTCGCGCTGGCCGTTGATCTTGTCCGGCGCCTTGTCGTCGAGCAGGTAGCCCATGCGATCCGATTCGAGAAACAGCGCCAGCTCGAGGGCGTTCGACGGCAGATCGATGTAGTAGTTGGTGCGGTCGACGGTGGTCGAGCCGTTGTTGTTGGCGCCGGCGGCCTCGAGCCACGAGTCGAACGAGCCTTCAGGCACGTGCGTCGAGCCTTCGAACATCACGTGCTCGAACAGGTGCGCGAATCCCGTGCGGCCGACGCGCTCGTGACCCGACCCGACGTGATACCAGAGGTTCACCGCCACCACCGGCACGCTGGTATCGCGGTGCAGGATCACATTCAGGCCGTTGGACAGCGTGAACTGGGTGTGTGGAACCGAGAGTGCCGGGCGCTGCGCGACAAGCCCGATCGACGCGGTAAGAATCAAGGCCGGCCACAGAAGGCACAGATGGCGCAGATGACAAGTGGTGATGCAACGGGTCATCCTGGCAGTCTAGCGCACGTGTGCGCTGGGTGTGCGCACACCCCGGTGGGCCGAACGGCGGGACGGAAACGGGCCGAGATCCGCAGATTTCACATGGCCCGAAACTTGGATCTAGTGAACCTTGTGACCATTGCCCTCCGGTTCACCGTTGCGCTGCTGCTGCCGATTTACTTCTCGTCGATAGCAGCGGCGCAGCTCCGCTGGTTCGCGGGCGGCGCGCTGATTCTGATCCTCGCGGTGCTCGGCTGTAACCGAACCCTGCGCCGCCAGGTGCGGGAGCGCACGCACGCGGTGAGCGACGCGCTGGCGCTGCAGCAGCGCCTGACCACGCAGGCGGAAAGCGCAACACGGGCGAAGAGCGCGTTCCTGGCGACGATGAGCCACGAGATTCGCACCCCGCTCAACGCCGTGATTGGCACGGCGTCGCTGCTCGAGCAGACCGCGCTCACCTCCGAGCAGCGCGAGCTCGTCGACGTGATCAAGAAGGGCGGCGACTCGCTGCTGAGCGTGGTCAGCGACGTCCTCGATTTCTCGAAGATCGAGGCCGACAAGCTGGAGCTCGATTCGCAGCCCTTTGACGTGCGCTCGCTGATGAGCGACACGGTGGCGCTGGTCCAACGATCGGCGGCGGCCAAGGGCCTGCAGGTACAGGCCGATATCGATCGCGACTTCCCCAGGTGGGTGCATGGCGACATCAATCGCCTGCGGCAGGTGTTGTTGAACCTGCTGTCGAACGCGACCAAGTTCACCGAGCGGGGCCGCATCGGCTTCGCCGCGAGCGCGCAGCCTCTTGACGCTGACGATGCCCGCGTGACGCTGACCATTGCGGTGAGCGACACGGGTGTCGGGATTCCGAAGGATCGCCTGCGGCGCGTGTTCGAGCCGTTCACCCAGGCCGATTCGTCGACGACCCGCCGCTTCGGCGGCACCGGGCTCGGCCTCGCCATCAGCCAGCATCTCATCCGCCTGATGGGCGGCGCGCTTCGCGTGACCAGCACCGCCGGCGAGGGATCGACCTTCACCCTCACGCTGCCGGTTGCGCTGGCGCCGGCGCCCGCGGTGACACCGAGCCTGTTCAATGCCGCCGGCCAGTGGTCGCACCTGCGCGTGCTGCTCGCCGAGGACAATCCCGTGAACATGCTGGTGCAGAAGAAAATCCTCACCAACCTCGGCGTCAGCTTCGACGTGGCGATCGACGGCCGCGAAGCGGTGGCGCTCGCGTCGGCCAACCACTACGACATGATCCTGCTCGACTTGCAGATGCCGGTGATGGACGGCTTGCAGGCCGCGAAGGCGATGCGGCAGCGCGGCATGCAGACATGGTTGATCGCGGTGACCGCCGACGTGACCACCGAAACGCGGATAGCCTGCGTCGAGAGCGGCTTCAATGATTTCGTCAGCAAGCCGCTGACGGTCCGCGACGTCGCGGCGGCGTTCGAACGGGCGCCGCGCGTGTTGGGCACGCTGCTAGTCCACCGATTGACACCGATTAGGCACCGAATGATCGGCGTTTAATCCGTGTCGAATCGGTGGCTAGCCGCGAAAGTCGCGATCGCGCGCGAACACAATCGCCTGCGCGCGTGACCACACGCCAAGCTTGTCGAAGAGGTGCGACAGGTGGTTTCGCACCGTCTTCTCGCTGATGCCGAGCCGCTCGGCAATCTCGGAGTTGCTCAACCCATCGGCGAGAAGCGCCAGCGTCTCGCGCTCACGCTTCGACAGATCGTCAAACATGACGTTCTATATCGACCACTTCGATCTGTTCGGGCTGAGGCAGGTGTGGCTGCACCTGATGGGACGCCAATACACCCGCGTCCACTTTGCGACGCCCGCGCCGTACCGCATGGTCCGGCAGCCGCTCTACCTCGGCTTCATGATCGCGTTTTGGGCGGCCCCGAAGATGTCGGTGACGCGCCTGGTGTTCGCGGTGGCCACGACCGCCGACATCCTGATTGCGATCCAGTTCGAGGAGCATGATCTCGCCGCCGAACACGGCGCTTCGTATGAGGAGTACAAACGCCGCGTGCCGATGATTGTGCCGGGCGTCGGCCACTGATTGGCGCCGATTAGGCAGCCACCGATTTACACAGATTAGACACTGATTATCGGTGTCCAATCGGTGTGAATCGGTGGCCTGCCTAGCGCCCGCGTTTCGGCATCAGCATCTCGTTAGCGGCCTCCGAAATGGCGATCACCGCGGGATGTTTCAGCCGCCGCTCGACGGAAATCGCGAAGTATCGTTCGCGGACCTCGTCGAGCCTGCCGACAACGACGACCCCGTACTGGCGCATCACTTCCTTTTCGAGCACGGTGGGCGCGACGAACAGGCCCGCGCCCCCCTGCCCGAACGTGGTGAGCAGGGCGCTATCGTCCAGCTCGGCGACAATCCGCGGGCGAATCGATTTCTGATCGAAATAGTGATCGAGCGTGCGGCGCAGCGTCTTGCCGTCGGTGGGCAGCAGGAAGGGCGCGCCGTCGAGCGAGCGGGGAAAATTCTTCTTGCGCGACGCGGCAAGCTTGGCGGTGCCGAACACCGTCACCGGCGTTTCACCAAGCGGATGCGTAAACGCCTTGACCTTGATCGACGGTGAGATGGGCGCGTCGGCGATCACGAGATCGAGCGCATGCGTGGCCAGGTCGGTGAGCAATCGTTCGGGAGCGCCGTCGCGGCACACGATGTGGACCGGCTGGGGCAGCCTGAGGGCCGGCTCGAGCAATCGATACGCGATGATCTTGGTCACCTCGTCGGCGACGCCGACCTGCAGCCGGACCGGCCGGCCGGTCGGGCGATCCTTGAGCGTGTCCATCAACTCGCGGCCGGTGGCGAAGATGTCGTCGGCGTAGCGGTAGACGACGCGGCCAATCTCGGTCAGCACGAGGTTGCGGCCGGAACGCTGGAAGAGCTTCTCGCCGAGTTGACCTTCGAGGGCGCGGATTTGTCCGCTGATGGTGGGCTGCGCGAGGCGCAGCTCTTCGCTCGCGCGCGCGATGGTTCCCTCCCGCGCCACTGTCCAGAAGTAGAGGAGGTGGTGGTAGTTGAGCCACTCCATGTCAGTCCGCAGTCGACAGTCGGCAGTTCAGAGTTGGGTCCACAGTCGGCAGTCGTCAGTCAAGTCGGCAGTCGTCAGTCAAGTCGGCAGTCGATAGTCACCGAGTGTATACTTTGCGTTTCCATCGTGGCTGATAAACCACTCGTGGCCGTCATCATGGGATCGACGTCGGATTGGGACACGATGTGTCACACCGCCGAGATCCTCGAAAAGTTCAACGTCCCATTTGAAAAGGAAATCGTGTCGGCGCACCGCACGCCGGTGTGGATGGCGGAGTTCGCGCAAGGCGCCGAAGCACGCGGCATCGAAGTGATTGTCGCGGGCGCCGGCGGCGCGGCCCATCTGCCCGGCATGGTGGCGTCACACACGGTGCTGCCCGTCCTGGGCGTGCCGGTGCAGAGCACGGCGCTGCAGGGCCTGGACTCGCTGCTGTCGATCGTCCAGATGCCCGGCGGGGTGCCGGTGGGCACGCTCGCGATTGGCAAGCCCGGCGCCATCAACGCCGGCCTGCTGGCCGTGGGCATCCTGGCCACGACGCGTCCCGAGCTGCGCCAGCGGCTGCGGACGTTCCGCGCCGAGCAAACCGCCAAGGTCCGACAGGATTCGCTCCCGTGAACCGCATCGTGCTGCCCGGCGCCACCATCGGCGTGCTGGGCAGCGGACAGTTGGGCCGCATGCTCGCGCTCGAGGCCCGACGCATGGGCTACCGCGTCCACACCCTTTCGCCCGGCGTCGACACGCCGGCCGGCCAGGTGGCCGATCTCGAAGTCAGCGCCGAATACGACGACATCGAAGCGATTCGCGCCTTCGCGCGCGGTGTGGACGTGATCACCTTCGAGTTCGAGAACGTGTCCACCGACGCGGCGGATTCCGCGGCCGAGATCGTCCCTGTGCGCCCCGGCACATCGGCGCTGCACATCACGCAACAACGCGCGCGAGAGAAGGCGTTCCTGGCCGATCGCGGCTATCCCGTCACGCCATTCGAGAAGGCCCAGTCGCTCGACGAGCTGGCGATTGGTCTCGGTTCGGTGGGCCTCCCCGCCATCGTCAAGACGGCGGCATTCGGGTACGACGGCAAGGGCCAGCACCGGATCGACCGCATCGAAGATGGCGAGCGCGTGTGGGGACTGATTGGCCACCAGGAAGCGATCATCGAGAAGCTCGTTGATTTCACGCACGAGATTTCGGTGGTGGCGGCGCGCGGACTGGACGGGGAGTTCGCGCATTACGGCGCCGTCGAGAACGTGCATCGCAACCACATCCTCGATCTGACGGTGTCGCCGGCGCGGATTCCCGACGGCATTGCCGGCGAGGCGGTGCACCTGGCGCATCGCGTGGTCGACGATCTCGACTACGTCGGGGTGCTGGGCGTGGAATTCTTCGTGACCGCCGACGGGCGGTTGCTCGTCAACGAAATTGCGCCGCGGCCGCACAACTCCGGCCACTTCACGATCGATGCCTGCGTGACCTCGCAATTCGAGCAGCAGGTGCGCGCGGTGTGTGGCCTGTCGCTTGGCGGCACCGCGCAGATCAAGCCGGCGGCCATGGTCAACCTGCTCGGCGATCTGTGGATCAACGGTGAACCCGATTGGGCGGCGGCCCTGGCGGTGCCCGACGTGAAGCTGCACCTGTACGGCAAGGGCGAGGCCCGCGTCGGGCGGAAGATGGGACATATCACCGCCCTCGGGGATACGGTGGAAGAAGCGGCGGCGAAAGCCCTGGCGGCCAGGGATGTTCTCTGCTGAAGGTGCGTACGGTGCGTACCGTGCGTGAGGTGCCAACGATTTGATCGCAAGCCGCGGATCGCGGCTGGACGGCCGGTGTCGCTAATGTCTTCGGTATGATCGACTCTGACCTCGTGACCGGATTAGACCTGCGATGGAAGGCCCTTGCCCAGCGCGACCGCGCGGCGGACGGGACGTTTGTGTACGGCGTGACGTCGACGGGCGTGTATTGCCGGCCCAGCTGCCCGAGCCGGCGGCCACGAGCCGATCGCGTCCGCTTTTTCGACTCGACGAGTGAGGCGCGGCAGGCGGGCTTTCGCGCCTGCAAACGCTGCCGTCCGGATACGGTTGGCCTTTCGCACCCGGGAGTGGAAGCGGTCCGCGTGGCTTCGGCATATCTGGCGACGCACGCCGATGAAACCGTCACGCTCGGGCACCTCGCCCGCGTGGCGGCGATGAGCCCCCATCACCTGCAGCGGCGGTTCAAGGCCATTGTCGGGCTGTCGCCACGCGAATACCAGGCGGCGGTGCGCGCCGATCGCCTGCGCACGATTTTGCGTGATGGTCGCGATGTGACCTCAGCGATCTACGAGGCGGGGTATGGCTCGCCGAGCCGCGTCTACGAGGCCGTGCCTACCGGCAAGGGGATGTCGCTTTCGAAGTACCGGCGGCACGGCGAGGGTATGAGCATCACCTATTCGATCGTGCAGAGCCCGATCGGACGCGTGCTGGTGGCGGCCACCGAGAATGGGGTGTGCTCGGTGAAGATCGGCGAAAGCGATGCACCCCTGATCCAGGACTTGCGGCGCGAGTATTCGGCGGCTGACGTGTCGGCCCGGGAGCGGCCGCGCTCCGAATGGGTGAAGGCGATCGCCGAGCACCTGCGCGGCGAGCTCCCGGCGCTCGACCTGCCGATCGACGTGCAGGCCACCGCTTTTCAGTGGAAGGTGTGGCGCGCGCTGCAGCGGATTCCCTACGGCGAAACCCGCGCCTATGCGGAGGTGGCGCGGACGATTGGCAAACCGAAGGCGGTTCGCGCCGTCGCCCGGGCGTGTGCGACCAATCCAGTGTGCCTGGTCGTCCCCTGCCATCGCGTGGTGCCATCAACGGGGGGCACCGGCGGTTACCGCTGGGGCAAAGACCGCAAGGAAGCGTTGCTCACGAGGGAAAAACGTCGCGCAAGGTCAAGGATTGGCTGATCGGAAGTGCACCGTTTGGCGCTGACCCTTAGGCACTCTACGCACCGTACGCACCCCAAGGCACATTAGTATTAGGCGTGCCTTCAGCTAAATACGGTGTCAGCCCCTGGCTGGATGCCGTTCCCGTGAAGAAGCGGCCCGTATTCCCGGTTTTTCGCGGCGTCATCACGCATCCGGTGGTGATTGTCGGCGGCGGCATGTCGGGCGCCATGGCGGCGTTTGCCTGCGCGTCGGCCGGGCTCGAGCCGATCCTCCTCGAAGCGGATCGCGTGGGCCTGGGCGGCAGCGGCCGCGCGACGGGTCTGCTGTCGGGTGAAGCGTCGGAATCGTTTCGCGAGGTTGAAGCCAGAGCTGGCCGCCGCGTGGCGCGCGCGCTATTCAGTGCCATGGAATCGGCGCCGCGCGATCTTACCGCCACGGTGAGGCGCCTTGGCATCAAGGCCGGCCTCGCCGTGGGCTCCGGCCTGCGCGTGATTCCTCCCGACCAGACCGACAAGGCGCTTCGCAAAGAACTTGCCGTGCGGCAGGCCGCCGATCTCGCCGCCTCGTTCCTGACGCCCGGCGCCATCGCGCGGCAGACCGCGCTTGAATCCGCTGGCGGCGCGCGCATGGCCGACGGCGGTTTCGTCGATCCGTTCAAGCTGACGCTGGGGTTTCTCAGCGCGGCGATCAAGCGTGGCGCGCGCGTCTACGAACGCTCGCGGATCGACAAGATCACGTTCACGCGCAAGACCGCCACCGCCTTTCTCAAAGGCGGGGCGATCACCACGACCAACCTCGTGATCTGCATTGGCGAGCCGACGAGCCTGTTCAAGCCTTTGCAGCGGCACCTGCGACACGAGCATCGTTATGCGGTGCTGACCGAGCCCTTGCCGGCCGCGGTGCGCGCCGAGCTGGGCCAGCGAGGCATCCTGCTGCGCGACACCGAATCACCGTCACATCATCTGTGGTTCACGGCGGATCACCGCGCGTTATTCGCCGGCGGCGATCAGAAACGGCAGCCCGATCGCCTGCGCGAGAAAACAGTAATCCAGCGCGCGAATGAATTGATGTACGAGCTCACGAAACTGTATCCGGCGATCTCCGGCGCCGCGCCGCAGTACGGCTGGGACGTGCCGCTCGCGCATCCGGTGGACGGCGTACTCTACGCCGGCTCGCATCGCAATTTTCCGTTCCAGTTGTTCGCGTTCGGAACGTCACACGATCCCGCTCGCGCGTTTCTGGCGAGCCGGATCATTTTGCGGAACATCCTGGGAAAGCCCGAAAAAGACGACGTGCACTTTTCGTTCGCAAGAAACTTGTAGTGCCGGGATCCGGGACCCGGGATCCGGGAACCGGTCGACGGCTAGTCCCCTGGATCCCGGATCCCCGATCCCCGATCCCGGCAAGAGGCACCATGGCAGATTCTGGTGTGTTTCGTATCAACCCCCTGCAAGGCTGGCAGCGGGAAGCAATTTTAAAAGCCGCGCAGCTGCTTCGCGATCGCTTCGGCAACCCGCCGGTCGACGCCCAGGCGCGATCCGCGCACGACGGGCTGCTGGAAGTGCTGGATCCGTCGCGGCGCACGGTGCGGCTGCAAAAAGAGCTGAGTGAAGCCACCCGCAAAGCGACGATGACCGAACGGGCCGAACGGCGGGCGCGGGAACGGCGCGCCGCCGATCGCCGCAGGGTCAACCTGGGTCCGCCGCCGGACACGCCGGAACGGCGGAAGAGTGAACGCCGCACCGGCGGCGAGCGGCGCACTCGTAGGTGACCCTTCGACTCCCCTTCGACTCGACACCCGGCTGCTCCGCAGCCGGGTCGCTCGCTCAGGGCTTCGCGACTGGGCGGTTGGCTTGGGGCGGCTCAGAGACACACGGTTACAAGCGCGTCATCTATACTCAGGTCTTGAAACAATCGCACCCCACACTGGAGGCGTACTCCGCATGTTCCGCATCTTTACGGCGTTCATTCTGAGCCTGGCGATCGGGTCGTCTCCCGCCTTCGCCAAGGCTACGGCGGGGCAGTCCACCGCCATCAACGGCACCATCGAAGGCACGGTCAAAGACGAGCAGGGCGCAGTGCTGCCCGGCGTCACGCTGACGGTGACCAACATCGACACCGGCCAACAGCGCGTTGTGGTCTCCAACGAGAGCGGCTTGTATCGCGCGCCGCTGCTGTCCCTGGGCACGTATCGCGTGTCGGCCGAGCTGCAGGGATTCAAGAAGTTCGAGCAGACTGGCGTGTCGCTTCGCGCCGGACAAACCGCGGTGATCGACGTCGCACTCGCGGTGGGCGCGCTGGCGGAAACCATCACGGTCACCGCCGATGCGCCACTGGTTGACCTGGCCAAGATCGAGCAGGGCCGCACCCTGAGCGAGGCGGAAATCAAGACGCTGCCGCTGACGTCGCGCAACCCCTACAACTTCGCGCTGCTGCAACCGGGCGTGGTGGGCTTCGAAACCAACGAGTTCGGCGTGCCGCGCCTGACCGCGAACGGCGCCTTGCTGCGCGTCAATTACCAGGTGGACGGCAGCAACAACACGCAGAAGGATCGCGCCGGCCTGCGCCAGATGCCGATGTCGGAAGTGATGATCCGCGAAGTGAAGGTGGTGACCAGCGGCTACGCGCCGGAGTTCGGCCAGACCATGGGCCTGGTCTACAACGCGATCACGCCGTCGGGCACCAATACCTTCAAGGGCCAGGGCAGCTATCGCCTGCAGCGCCAGCCGATGGTGGCGCTGCCGTTCTACACGGCCGCCAACGCGGCCAAGCCGCCGACCGACGTCAACGTCTATACCTTCGACCTTGGCGGCCCGCTCAAGAGGGACAAGACGCATTTCTTCGGCGGCTACGAGCACACCGAGCGCGATCTGTCGGGCCTCAGCGTGATCACCATCTCACCCGCAAACCAGGCGGCGCTGGGGCTGACCGAGCCCGCGTTTCAACCGCGCGGTCTGAACACCGAATTCGCGATCGGCAAGGTCGATCACCAGTTGAGCGCCGGCAATCGCCTGTCGGTCCGCTACATGTTCTTCGACAACTTCATTACGGCAAACGTCGGCGGCGGCCTCACCTCGGTGCAGCGCGCCACCGACTTTGCCGATCGCCAGCATTCCACCGGCGCTCAGCTGATCTCGACGATTGGCGCCACCACGCTGAACGAGCTGCGGGTGCAGTATGCGACGCGCAACCAGAGCCGCGTGCCGAATGCCCTGGCCGGAACCGGTCCTGCCATCAACATCGCCGGCGCGGCAAATTTCGGCGGGCCGATCGCCGCCGTGGCCGACGCGGGCTTCGGGTTTACGCAGAACGTGCTGCAGGTCAACGACAACATCACGTTCCTGCGGGGGAACCACTCGTTCAAGGTGGGCGCGGATCTGCAGTTCGTGGACGACACGCGGACCGCCGCGCCGGCGCAGCTCTATACCTTCCCGAACGCGGCGGCGTACCTTGCCGCCCGCAACGGCACCAACCCGCGCGGCTACACCAGCTTCACGCAGTACTTCGGCCTGCCCAACCTCGAGTACAACACCACGCAGTCCGGCTTCTTCGTGCAGGACGACTGGCGCGTGACGTCCGACTTCAAGGTGCTCTACGGCATCCGCTACGACGTGTACGGCGTGCCCGACGGTAATGCCAGCGCCCCGGTCGAGACCTCGCGCGAGTTCCCGACCACCAGCAACAACATCGCGCCGCGATTCGGCGCGGTCTGGACGCTTGGCGAGTCGAAGCGCTCGGTGGTGCGCTTCAACAGCGGCCTGATGTACGACCAGACGCTGAACGCGATCTACGAGCAGGCGCTCCAGAACGACGGCACCAACGCGCGCGCCTCGGCATCCTTCACGGCGACGACGCCGGGCGCCCCGGCCTTCCCCGCCGTGCTCAGCACCGGCGCCGGCGCCACGCCGAACCTGGCGTGGACGGTGGATCCCGACTTCAAGGTGGCGCGCTCGTGGCAGAACAACGTGCAGTTCGAGCAGGCCCTCGGCGATCGTTACGCCGTGTCGGTCGGCACGTCCTTCGTGAAGGGCTACAACCTGCCGGTGGTCACCAACATCAACGTCATCAACCCGACCGGCACGCTGTCGGACGGCCTGCCGGTGTTCGCCACGGCGGTTAACGCGACCACGCGTATGGACCCGCGCTTCAACGTCATCAACAGTACGCAATCGATCGGCGACTCCACCTACCGGAACATGACGCTGCAGTTCACGCGGCGGAACTTCAACGGGATCGGCTTCGACCTGGCGTATACACTCGGCAAGTCGGAAGACAACGCGCCGATTACCGGCGCGCTGTCGGTGCAGGGCGACCCCGGACGGACCGACCCGACCAACCTGGATCGCGATCTCGGCCCCAACGTGCTGGATCAGCGCCACGTGTTCACCGGATCGATCGTCGCCATGCCGCGGTTCGAGCGCGGCGGCGCGCTCGGCGCGGTCCTCAACGACAACGTGTTCGGCATCGCCCTCCAGTTCGCCAGCGGGATCCCGATCAACCTGCGCAGCAACCGCGAGCTGAACAACGACAGCACGGCAAGCGATCGGCCGCAGGGCGTGGCGCGCAACTCGCTCAGCCTGCCGGCGCGCAAGAACGTCGACGCGCGCTACTCGCGGCGCTTCCGCATCCAGGGCGCCATGGCGGCCGAGGTGATTGCCGAGGTCAAGAACCTCTTCAACACCATTCAACCCTCGCAGGTGAACGTCACGATTGCCACGGATCTGCAGGGCGTGCCCACGGCGGCGCTGCCGACGTCGGGCAGCCAGCTGACGCCGACGGGGGGGTATGAACAAAGGCAGTTTCAGCTGGGGTTTAAATTCACCTTCTGAATTGACAATCGTCAATCGACAGATTTAGCGACTGTTTGGTGATTGCCGGTTTCGCGATTGGGTGATTCGATCGCGAAATTGGCAATTCACCAATTGAGTCACCCAATCATCGAGTCGCCAAATCGTCAACAGTCACTAAATTTTCGATCGGTCAATTGACAATGCGAAAGCCCCTACTCGCCGTCGCCGCCCTCGTCGCCCTCGCCTCCACACATTCAACCGCCCAGCACCAACTGCAACCGGTCGCGGCGCTCCGAGGCGAGCCAGCCTTAGAACTCGCGTTGCGCAAACTGGACACCGTCGGGTCGTTCATGATGACCACGGCGCACCCGGACGACGAGAACAACGGGATGCTGGCGCATTTTTCGCACGGCAAGGGCTTCCGCACCACGCTGGTGACGGCCACGCACGGTGAAGGCGGGCAGAACGAGATTGGCCCGGAACTGTTCGTGCCGCTGGCGGTGCTGCGCACCGAGGAACTGCTGGCGGCGCACCGGTTCGATGGCGCGGAACAGTTCTTCACGCGGGCGATCGATTTCGGCTACTCGTTCAGCATCGAAGAGACGCTCGAGAAATGGGGCCACCAGGAGATCCTCGGGGACTACGTGCGGATGATCCGCACGATCCGTCCGGATGTGATCGTCGGCTTCGTGTTCGATGGCGATGGTGGCGGTCAGCACCACCAGGCGTCAACGCGGTTGACGCTCGAAGCATTCAGGGCCGCGGCGGATCCGGCGAAGTTTCCGGATCAGATCAAGGCAGGGCTTCGCCCCTGGCAGGCGTCCAAGTTTTATTACACGGCAGGCTTCGGCGGCCCGCCGGGTGCGCGGGGTGCGCGGGGTGCGCAGGGTGCGCAGGGTGCACAGGGTGCGCTTGTCGAGGCACCCACTAATCTCAATTTCAGGGGCGGGGATGCGTTCGACCCGATTCTTGGTCGAACCTACAACGAGCTTGGCGGCGAAGCCCGTAGCATGCACAAGTGCCAGGGCATGTCACAGCTGCTGCCGCTGCCGGCCGGCGGCGGCGGACCGATGGGGCCCGGCGGCGTGCGGGCGTATCGGCTGCGCGACACGGTACTCGAGGGCGGTGTGGGTCGCAGCGACCGCGAGATTTTCGACGGCGTCGACACCAGCCTTCGTAGCCTGTTGCGATTTGCCTCCCCCTCCGCTGAAGCTTCCGCCTCCGCCAAGGCTTCGGCGGACAAGACGGGGGACAGGGGCGCGAATGCGCCCGCGGATCTCGGCACTCGCCTCGACGCGATTGCGGCCACGGTAGCGGAGGCGCGTCAAGCGCTGGCCGCCGGCGGCACGTCGGCAGCGGCGGCGCCACTGGCTCAGGGGCTGACGGCGGTCCGTGATCTGCGTAAGGCGTTGACCGCAATCGATGCGGCGGGTCGCTACGAAATCGACTTTCGCCTGGAGCAGAAAGAGGATCAGTTCGAACAGGCGCTCTTGCTGGCGGCTGACGTGCGGCTGGATGCCATTGCGCGTGACGGGCTCGTGCCCGCGGGACACGCGGTGGCCGTGAATCTGATCGCAGCCAAGCGTGGCACAGTTCCGGTGAGTGCGACCATCACCGTCAACGGACTCGTCCCGGGACCGAAGGATGATGGCAAGCCGTGCGCCGGCGACATGGGCAGCGGCAGCGGCCACGTCTCGTGCGCGCGCAATCTCGCCGTGCCGGCAAACGCACAGGTCACGGTCGCGCACTTCTATGAAGACCCGACGGCCGCCGCCCGCTACATTTTCGCTCCTGATGTGCCGTTCGGTCTGCCGTTCAGGCCAACGCCGTTCACAGCGACGTTCAATCTGACAATCGCCAACACGGCGGTGGAGATGACGGTCCCGATCCAGGCGCGATCGGAAGGCGATATTTTCAGCGGCGAGAAGCGCCACGAGATTCACGTGGTGCCGGCGCTGGCGGTGACGGCTACGCCGGAAATTTTGATCGTGCCGACCACGCAACAGGAACCTAAGGAGGTTCGCGTCACGGTCACGAATCACACTGCCGGAGCCACCAAGGCGGCGGTCGGCCTCGAGTTGCAACTGGGTTGGCGCGCCACGCCATTACGACAGCCGGTGAGTTTCTCGCGGGAAGACGAATCGATCACGGTTCGTTTCATGCTGCAGCCGCCACCGCCGGAAACGCTTGCAGCCGCGGCGATGAAGCCCGGCGGCAATCGATCCGTGGTGCGCGCCTGGGCGGGGTTGTCGGGTGCAGCCACCGTGTTCTTGCAGGGCTACCAGGTGGTCGAGTATCCGCATACGACTCGGCGTCATGTCGTGGTTGCGCCGGAGATCGCGGTGAAGACGCTCGACGTGCGCGTGAAGCCCAACCTGCTGGTCGGATACGTGATGGGTGTCGGCGATGAAGTGCCGGCGGCCCTCGAGCAGCTTGGCGCGAAGCTCTCGATGATTTCACCAGACGAGCTCGCGTGGGGCGATCTCGGACGCTACGACGTCATCATGACGGGCGTGCGCGCCTATGAACGGCGCGCCGATCTGCGCGCCCACAACCAGCGGCTGCTCGACTACGCGCGGGCGGGCGGCACGGTGATCGTGCAATACAACAAGTTCGAGTTCAACGAGGCGCAGTACGGACCGTACCCGGCGAGGGTCGGCCGCGAGCGCGTCACCGATGAGAACGCCGAGCTGAGATTGCTGGCGCCATCACACCCCGTGTTCAACGAGCCCAACCAGATCGGCCGCGCGGATTGGGCCGGCTGGGTGCAGGAGCGCGGGCTGTATTTCCTCGATCAAGCCGGACGTGATCCGCAGTACACCGACCTCGTTGAATTCACCGATCCGTTCCCCAATAACGAGGGCGCGAAACGCGGCGCGCTGGTGGAGACGAAGGTCGGGCAGGGCCGCTGGATTTACGTGGGCCTCGGCTTGTGGCGGCAGTTGCCCGCGGGCACGGATGGTGCGTACCGGCTGATGGCGAATTTGCTGAGCTTGCCATAATGGGGGCTTGGGACTTGGGACTTGGGGCTTGGGAAATACCGGGCCTCACTCCCTTGATCCTGCGAAGTTCCGCGCGTTTTGTAGGGCTGAACTAACCTCTGGAAGGGTTGGCCGGTCTAAATCACCAGACCCGCCTCGGTCGTCCTGCCACGCGGCGATGACGGATCTGTATGCTCGAACACATTCTTCGGCGGCTCTCGTTTGGCGCCAGCCAAGCGGACCTGGCCTTCTGGGCCGGGTCGGATCCTTCGACCGTGCTCGATCGGCTGCTCAATTACGAGTCGCAGCCGACCGACATCGACACGAAGATCGGCGATGCCGCCTACGTCGGCATCACCACCACGGCGAGCCGGCCGTTCTCTCCCAACACCGCGATTAACGACGCGCGCCAGCGCTGGCTGTTCCGGATGGTGCACTCGCCGCGCCCGCTGGAAGAGAAGATGGCGCTGTTCTGGCACAACCACTTCGCCACCGCGTACTCGAAGGTCGCCGGCGCGATCGGCCAGGAGCGCGCGACGCGCGCGATGGACAACGATCCCGTGAGTCTGGCAGGCAGCCCGCCGGGACAGATCCAGCTATTCCGGCGGCACGCCACCGGCAATTTCCGCGATCTGCTGCTGGCGGTGTCGAAAGACGCGGCGATGATCTACTGGCTCGACATGCAGCTGAACACGCGCACCCGGCCGCAGGAGAACTTCGGCCGCGAGATCATGGAGCTGTTCAGCCTCGGCATCGGCAACTACACCGAGCAGGACGTCTATGCCGCGGCGCGCGTGTTCACCGGCTTCAACTGGCAGTTGGTCGGCAATCGCGCCGAGGTCACCAACAGTTACTACACCTTCCAGTACCGGCCGAACGATCACGACACCACCGCGAAGGAGTTCACGTTCGCGATCTATCCGGACGGCGGCCGCGTGATTTTGTCGCGCACCGCCGCGGCAGGCGAACAGGATGCGGTGGATCTGATCGCCGCGCTGGCGCGGCATCCGGCCACGGCGCATCGGCTGGCCGCGCGCCTCTACAAGTTCTTCGTCAACGAGACGTCCGAGCCCGACCTGGCCACGGTCAGCGCCATGGCCAACGCGTACATGTCCGGCAACCAGGACATCAAGCCGATGCTGCGGACGTTGTTCGCGTCGGGCGCGTTTCTGAATCCGAACAATTTCTTCCAGCGCTATTCCTGGCCGGTCGAGTATGTCGTGCGCGCGATCAAGGAAACCGGATTCAACGGCTACTCGGTGAACAGCGCCATCACGCCGCTGAACAACATGGGGCAGCACCTCTTCGAGCCCCCCGATGTGAACGGCTGGGACACGGGGCCGGGATGGTTCTCGACCTCATCGATGCTGACGCGCATGAACTTCTCGTCGGCGCTCGCGCAGAACCAGCGCTTCAACCTGGCGCGCGACGCCCAGCCCTATCGCCAGTCGCCCGAACGCGTGCTCGAGTACATGCTCTCGCGGTTCCAGACCATCGGGTTCAGCGCCGGCGCCACCACCGCCATGATCGACTACCTCCGCTCCGGCAATGGCTGGACGGGCAGCGACGCGCAGTTGAACCAGAGAATTCCGGGGCTGACGCGGCTGATCGTGGGCGCCGGCGAGTACCAATTCAACTAGGGGGCCGCCATGAGTTTCTCACGACGACAATTCGTCAAGGGCGGCGTCACCGCATTCACCTTCGGCTTTGCCGCACCGCAAGCACTCTGTGAGATCGCGTTCGCGCAGGGCGCGCCGTCACGCAACCTGGTGGTGGTGTACCTGAGCGGCGGCAACGATTCGCTGAGCACGGTCGTCCCATACCGCGATCCGGGCTACGCGTCGCGGCGGCCGACCCTGGCGGTGCCCGCGGGTAGCGTCCTGCAGATCGGCACCGATTCTTCCGGGGTTGAGCTCGGCCTGCATCCGCGGCTATCCGGGCTGAAGTCGATCTTCGACGGCGGCCGGCTGGCGATCGTGCAGCGCACGGGCTACGCCAACCAGAGCCGCTCGCACTTTACCGGCTCCGACATCTGGGGCACCGCCAGCCAGCAGAACACGTCCGGCACGGGATGGCTCGGGCGTTATCTCGACACGTTGCCGAGCCCCGATCCGCTCGTGGGCTGGAACACACAGCGAGAGACGCCGCGGTCGCTGATGGCGAATATCGTCGGCGTGCCGGCGATTACCAACCCCGCGACCTACGCGTTCTCGAGCCCGAACACCGGCGTCGAGGCCGGATACGAACGGACCGCGCAAACGCGGATCTCGTCGCACCTGCCGGTGGATCGGCCGTACCTGGCGTTTGTGAATTCCACGACGCAGGCGGCGCTGGCGACGCTGGACCGTGTGGCGACGGTGGCGCAGTACCAGCCGGCGAAGGCGTATCCGAACAACGGCTTCGGCCAGGCGCTGACCGCCGTGGCCGGCGCGATGAACAAGCAGATTGGCACCAAGGTGTTCTGGGTGCAGACCGGCGGCTTCGATACGCACGCGTCGCAGGGCGTCAACGCCGGCGCGTACCTCAACCTCATGAACACACTCGACGGGGGCCTCGAGGCGTTTTACGACGACCTGAGCGCGCAGGGCCTGTTGAACAACACCCTGGTCCTCGTCTATTCGGAATTCGGCCGCCGCATCACCGAGAACGGCAGCCAGGGCACCGACCACGGCGCCGGCGGCAACATGATGGTCCTCGGCGGCCTCGTCCGCGGCGGCCTCTATGGCACCGCGCCAAACCTCGGTACCGATCCGGCCAATCCAACGCTCGAGAACAACGGCGCCGACGTGAAGTACGAGACGGACTTCCGATCGGTGTACGCGAAGATCCTCGACAACTGGTTGGGGTCAAACTCAGTCGCGGTATTGGGGGCAGATTACCGCGCGGGGGCTCCCGGCTTTCTATAGTTCCGAGGACACGGAGTAGTACGGAGGGCACGGAGGAAGGCTCCAACCCAAACAGCCTCCGTGTGCTCCGTACTTCTCCGTGTTCTCGTCAGCGAGCGTACTTCGCAAGAGTTGTCTTCCAATCGGCGACCGGGTCCGGCGACCCGGCGAGTCCATCAAACACAATCTGACCGGTGCGATACGCGGTGCCGTAATAGCGCTCGTTGGCGTCGCGATCCTGGCGGATCGTCGATCCATTGAGCGTCACTCCCGCGAACAGACCCCGGGCGCGCGAGTAGCTGAGGATCTGCGCGCGCAACTGGAGGTCGGTGGACGCGCTCGCATCGCGGCCCACCGGTCCGGCAGCCACGGCGGCATCGGCGCCAATCCTGAACTGGTTCTTCACCAGCTGCTCGAGCCCGCGCTGGTCGTTGATCACCAGCACCAGATCGATCGCCTGCGCGCCGAACTGCGCGCCGATGCTGCCGCCGGTGATCGTGAGAAAGGCCGGCGACGACCACTCGCCGGTCTTCTTGTCTCGCGCGCTCAGAATGCCGCGGCCACGCTGCCCGCCAACCACGAGGCCGCCTTTGATCAGGGAGGGGAACACGGCAATGCCTTCGGCCCTCTCCATGATGGTTCGCGGGACCGCCTTGTCGGCGGCGGCCATGATCTCGTCGAGCACCGTGGTGGCGTCGGCGACCCGCCGCGCCTCGTCAGAGTTCGGCTGGGCAATCAGCAGCGGCGTTGAGGCCAGGAGCAGAACAACGAACCAGACTCTCTTCATGACGTGTCCTTATCAAAGGTGCAGGCTGTGCAGCGCAGGTTCGAGCTCCCGGTGAACGAATTGGAATCCTGACTGCTCCGCGCAGGCGGGTACCGCGCGCTGGCCATTGAGCAGCATCTCCGCCATTTGTCCCATCACGGCGCGCATCGCGAACGCCGGTGCGTGCAGGATCGCCGGGCGTCCGAGCACACGCGCGAGCGTGCGCGTGAACGTACGATTGGTCACCGGCACGGGCGCTGAAGCATTGAACGCGCCGGCCGCGCGTTCGTCGTGAATCATCCATGAGACTAGCGCCGACCAGTCATCGACGTGGATCCATGGGAAGAACTGTTGTCCAGATCCAAGCGTGGCGGCGAGCCCAAGCTTGAACGGGAGTAGCATCTTCGCGAGCGCGCCGCCGTCGCCGGCGAGCGCAATACCGGACCGCACCAGGACCAGACGCGTCGATCGGCCCTCGCTGGCGCGTGCTTCCTGTTCCCAGTCGATGCAGATCTTCGCGAGGAAATCCGAACCCGGCGGCGTGGTCTCCGGCACCGGTTCGTCGCCGCGCGGGCCGTAGTATCCGACGGCCGACGCGCTGACGAATACTTTCGGCGGCCGCGCGCACTGGTCCATTGCGCGGACCAGCGTGCGCGTCGGCAACACGCGGCTCGAATGGAGTTGTGCCTTCCGCGCGGGCGTCCATCGCCCCTCGGCGAGATTTTCGCCGGACAGATTCACCACGGCGTCGGCGCCGTCCAGGTGTTGCGAGAGTTCTCCTGGGGAGCCATCCGGATTCCACGTGATCTGGTTTGGGGTGGCTGCGGGACGACGGGTGAGGATCTGAACCTGATGTCCCTCGCCCGACAGGCGAGCTGTTAGTTTCTGGCCCAAAAATCCCGTTCCACCCGCAATGATGACCCCCATCCGATGATTCTAAGACTTCTAGCGGGCCGCAGCGCGCCGCGACCCGCTAGCTCACTTGTGCGCTCTTCGGCCACCCAAGGGTTCTGGGCTTGACATACGGCCGGGGTTGGTATTAACTAACCGGTTAGTTAACATGCCACCCCGAAAAGTTGCCGCCGTCACCCCGACTCGAGACGCCGTGTTCCAGTCAGCGGCCTCGCTGTTTTCCGCCAAGGGTTTCGATGGGGTGAGCGTGGACGACATCGCCGCCCGCGCCGGCGTGAACAAGGCGATGATCTACTACCACTTCGCCGACAAGATCGCGCTCTATCGCAGCGTGGTGGCCGACATGCTGATGGCGGTGAGCGAGAAGGTCGCGGCGATCGCAGAGTCGCCGATCGCTCCCTCAGAAAAACTCGATCGGTTCGTCGAGAACTTCGTGCGCATGGCCGACGAACGGCCGTGGTTCCCAACCTTGATGATGCGCGAAATCTCCGAAGGCGCGCCGCACCTCGATCTCGACACGCTGGGCCACATCCGGTCGGTGTTCCTCGGCTTTGCCCGCATCCTGAAGGAAGGCGAGGCCGCCGGAGCGTTCCGGACCATCCCACCGATTCTCGCTTACACCTCGATCATCGGCCCGCTGATGATGAACGCCGCGCGCGAGCGCGTTGCGGAAAGGCCCGAGCGCCAACACCTGCCGATGCTCGTCCAGGTGTCACACGAAGACCTGATCGCGCACGGCCAGCAAACGGCAAGGCGGATGCTTGCTCCGTAGGGGCAATAACCAATGAAGACTCTAGAATCAAGACAGCTGACAGTTGCGATCGCGCCACTCTTGCTCCTCGTCGCGTGCTCCGAAGAGGCGCCTTCGGATCGCCTGCGTGTATCGGGCCATGTCGAAGCCACGGAAACACGAATCGCGCCTGAAGCCGGTGGCCGCATCCTCACCCTGACCGTCAGGGAAGGCGATCGCGTGCAGCCCGGGCAGGTGGTGATGACGCTCGACACCCGCGACGCGCAGCTTGCCATTCAGCGCGCCCGCGCGGAGGCGGCCGCCGCCGAAGCGCAACTGCGCCTCGCCATGGCCGGGGCGCGCGCGGAAGACATCCGCCAGGCCGAGTCGCAGGTGGCAACCGCGCGCGCGGAAGTGGCGGTGGCGCAAACGGAGCTTGACGCCGCGGCGCAGGATCTCGCGCGCTTCGAATCCCTGCTCGCCTCCAACTCCGGCTCGCACAAGCAGCGCGACGATGCGGCGACGAGAAGGGACCTGGCGAGGGATCGCGTCACCTCCGCGCAGAGCCGCGTCAGGACCGCTGAAGAGGCGCTCGCGAAACTGCGCGCCGGTTCGCGCCCAGAGGAGATTGACACGGCGCGGGCCCGCGTTGCCGGCGCGGCCGCCCAGGTGGCCACGCTCGAGAAGGGGCTCACCGATGCCACCTTGCAATCGCCCGTCGGCGGCATCGTCACCGAAAAGCTCGTCGAGGCCGGCGAGATGATCGCGCCGCGGGCGCCCGCGCTGATCGTCGTCGATCTCGATCGCGCCTGGGCGGACGTGTTCGTGCCCGAGCCCGCCGTGCCGCTAATCACGATTGGCCAGGCGGCCACGGTGTTCACCGATGCCGGCGGCCCCGGCATTGCGGGGACCATCGGCTACATCTCTCCGAAGGCCGAGTTCACCCCGAGGAACGTGCAAACGGCCGACGAGCGCTCCAAGCTGGTGTACCGGGTCCGCATCAACGTCGACAACACGGACGGGGTCCTGAAGCAGGGGATGCCGGTCGAAGCGGAGATTGCGCTCAATGTCCGCCATTGAATTCACGCGCGTCGTCAAGCGCTACGGCGCGGTAGAGGCACTGCGCGACGTGTCGTTCACGGTGAATCGCGGCGAGATGTTCGGGCTGATCGGTCCGGACGGGGCCGGCAAGACCACGGCGATCCGGGCGATGTGCGGACTGCTTCATGTGGATGCCGGCGCCATCCGAATCCTGGGCAAGGATCCGGTCAAGCAGCACCGAGACGTCACCTCGTCGGTCGGCTACCTGTCGCAACGCTTCTCGCTCTATGGCGATCTGAGCATCGACGAGAACATCGCGTTCTTCGCGGAGATTCACGGCCGGCGCGATTACCAGCAGCGCCGCGATCGCCTGCTCGAGATGACGCAGCTGTCGCGCTTTCGCGATCGGCTGGCGGACCAGCTCTCTGGGGGCATGAAGCAGAAGCTGGCGCTGGCCTGCACGCTGGTCCACGAGCCGGAGGTCATCCTGCTGGACGAGCCGACCACGGGCGTCGATCCGGTGTCGCGCCGCGAATTCTGGAAGCTGCTGTCGCAGTTTCTCGCGTCGGGCATCACGATCGTGATGTCGACGCCGTATCTGGATGAGGCCGAGCGCTGTGGGCGCATCGCGCTCCTGCACGAAGGGCAGGTGCTCGCGCTCGACGAGCCGGGCAAACTGCGGACGTCAATGGCCGGTATCTGGTTCGAAGTCATGGTCGCCGAACCACGACCGGCGCTCGACCGGCTCACGGCGCGGCGTGAGATTGCCGGCGTCCAGGTGTTCGGCGATCGGCTGCACGTGCGGATGGACGAGCGCGATCCGAAGACCGCACTCGATCATCTGAACGCCGTGACGCACAGCGAGTCGATCGGCGCCACCAACATCCGCCAGATCGTTCCGTCGCTCGAAGACGTGTTCATCTCCGAGGTCCTGAACAGGAATCCGTCATGAGT
>CAZEMI010000154.1:0-8226 GCA_964513235.1 uncultured Acidobacterium sp. | reverse complement strand
GTTCCAATCCGAGAACGTGTTGACGGCCCAGATTTTTCTGCCGGGCAACCGCTATCCAGTCGACCCAGGGCAGTTCCGGCCGGCAGCGCCCGGTGTGACGCCGCGATTGTCGAAGCCGGCGGCGTTCTACGCGCAATTGATCGAAACCCTCGTCACGACGCCGGGCCTCGAGTCAATCGGCGCGGTGTCGTCGTTGCCACTGAATCCGGTCGGGATCGATTACGACATGCCGGTGATCATCGAAGGACGGCCGAAACCGCGCGTGGGCGAAGAGCCACAGGCGGATTTTCGCATGGCGACGCCGGACTACTTCCGAGCGATGCGCATCGCGCTGAAGAGCGGGCGCCTGTTTACCGAGTTGGACGGGCCAGACTCCGTCCCGGTGTTGATCGTCAACGACACGATGGCGAGCCAGATGTTTCCCGGCGAGGATCCGATCGGCAAGCGCGTGCTGCTCTACGGTAGGGCGCGCGAAATCATTGGCGTGGTCGCGTCGGTGAAGCATCACGGCTTCAGCCGCGACCCGCGGCCGGAGATGGTCGTGCCCAATCGCCAGTTTCAACTCGGCGGCATGACGATCGTCGCCCGCAGCAGCCTGGAGCTGTCCGTGCTTGGCGCCACAATCACGAGGGCTGTCCACGCGATCGATCCGGAGTTGCCGGTGTCGAGAGTGCGGACGATGGCGGAGTTCCAGTCGGCGTCGGTGGCGCAGCCGCGATTCACGGCGCTACTGCTGGCGGGTTTCGCGCTGCTGGCGATGTCGCTCGCGCTGGTCGGCGTCTACGGCGTGATGTCGTACACCGTCAGCCAGCGGACCCGGGAGATCGGCGTCCGCATGGCGCTCGGTGCGGAGCGGCCCGACGTGGTGTGGATGGTGGTGCGGCACGGCCTGGCCCTGGCGGGCATCGGCATCGTCATTGGCCTGCTCGGCGCGGCGGCTGGAACGCGGCTGATAGAGCGGCTGCTGTTTGGCGTCAGCGCCACGGACCCGATGACTTTCGCTGCCGCGGCCGTCGCACTCGGCATCGCGTCGGTGGCGGCGACCTGCATACCGGCGCTGCGCGCCGCCCGTGTTGCGCCGGTGACGGTGCTGCGATGTGAGTAGACTGGTTATTCGTTCAGAGGGGACTTGCGGCGCACGGGTCCCTTGCGCACCGGTGGCGCGGGTCCCTGGCGCGGGGTGGGCGGTCGCATCGCCATCCCGTCAAGCACGCGATGGTAGCGCGGGTCGGTCCGCAAGTCGGTGAGCTCCGGTTCGCCGGCGAAATCTTTCTTCGGATAACCCGCTTGCAGTGCCCGCGCCATCGCGATCAACGCGCGGTCGCGCACGCCCGCCAGCTCGAAGACGACCGTCATGCGAAACAGCACCTGCGCCGTCAGGTTCGGCCGGCCGGCGACGCTCTCGATCGCGGCGAGCGCGGCCTTGCGCTCGCCGAGTTTCACCAGGTAGACCGCCCGCCGGCTTTCGAGATCGGCGTCGCCGCTCTTCTTCGCAATCTGCTGATCGATCAGCTCGATCGCGCGTCGGTACGCGGTTGACGAATCCGGCCGCCGGCCTGGCGCCCAGCGGTAGCCATCGCCGAGATTCCCCCAGTACAGGTGATTGTTGGCGCCGAGTTCAACGGCCTTCTCGAACGCGGCCACCGCATCGGTATAGCGTCCCTGATAGAAGCGGATGGTGCCGAGGTTGGTGTAGATCGCTCCGGTCGGCCGGACCTCGAGTGCGCGCTGGAGAAACGACGCCGCCTCGTCGTAGCGATCGAGGGAGAAATACGCGACCGAGAGATTCCTCATCACGAGGGCATTGTCCGGCGTGGCGGTCAACGCGGCTTGCCAATGCGCGAGCGCCTCCGCATAGCGCGCGCGCTGGTAGTGAAACTGCGCGAACTCACTATGAGCGCGCCATTCTGCAGGCCCGGCCTTGATGGCGGCACGGAAGGCGGCGTCGGCCTCGGCGTCACGATTCTGGGCCGCGAAATTCAGCGCCAGGCCGAGATGCGGCAACGGGTTCATGGGATCGAGCTCGGCGGCGCGCCGCAACGCGACTTCCGCTTCAGGACGTTCGCCGGCCTGGAGGTGGACGAAACCCATCGCCGAGCGCCCGGCCGCGAGATCGCCGTTGAGCTCGACCGCGCGTTGTGCGTTCTCACGGGCCAGCTTCATCCATTGCGGATCGGGATTGGTCTGCTGTTTGCGCAGGTACGCGCTGGCCAGGTATGCGTGAGCGATCGCCGAGTTGGCATCCTGGGCGAGGACGCGCTCGAGCCGCTGGATGGCGGCGTCGGCGTTGCCGTCGCGATCGGGCCGGGATAGCAAGGCCGCTGCCTCGCGCGTGAGCTCGTACGCGGCGGCGGGTTCCGCAGGTGTCGCCGGCGCCGCCGGTGGCGTCGCACTGGTGGCCATCGCCGCGCCGCGGGCTCGTGACCGTTGCACGGCCACCGTCGCCGCGCCCGCGATTAACAGGATCAGCACGGCGGCGATCGCGAGGCCGGGCAGCCGCCACGCGGTGGCGGGAGGAACAGGCGGCGCCGGCGAGCTGAATGCCGCGGTCGCGGCGTCGGAGGCCGTCCCGCCACTCAAGGCGATCGCGACTTCACTCATGTTCGGAAAGCGATCGTCCGGCTTTTTCTGCAGCGCCTTCGTCACGACGCTGCGCAGGGACGCCGGCACGTCGGCGCGCAACGAGTCGAGCGACGGCGGCTCGGCGAAGTGCAGCTGGCGCAGCACGTCCGACAAGGTCGTGCCGGAAAACGGCAGCCGTCCGGTCAGCATTTCGTAAAGGATGACGCCGAAGGAAAACACGTCCGATCGCGCATCCACCGGGTCGCCGATCGCCTGCTCCGGCGACATGTAGCCGAGCGTGCCGACGGTGGTGCCGGCGCGCGTCAGCGCCGCCTGGGTGGCGGCATGAGTGCCGCTGTCGGCATCCGCCGCGCGCACCACCTTGGCCAGGCCGAAGTCGAGCACCTTCACGAGCCCATCGTTGGTGACCATGATGTTGCCGGGCTTGAGATCGCGATGGACAATGCCGGCGCGATGCGCGCGGCCGACGGCCTCGGCGATCTGGTGGGCCAGCCGGCGCACGAGATCGAACGGCAGCGGCGTGTGGTGCATCACGTCACCAAGCGTGCGCCCGTCGACGTACTCCATCGCGATGAAATCAATGCCCTGGTCGGAGTTGATCTCGTAAATGGTGATGATGTTCGGGTGATTCAGCGCCGACGCCGCGCGCGCCTCGCGAAAGAAACGCTCCTTGCGGGTGGCCGCATCGGCGTCGCCCGCGGGCAGCGTCTTGATCGCGACCTCGCGTTCGAGCGTGGTGTCACGCGCCAGCCACACTTCGCCCATCCCGCCCTGGCCGAGGCGGCTGATGATCGCGTAGTGACGAAGGCTCCTGCCAATCATGCGAATGGCATCTCGCGCCTGGCCGAACGATTCCAGTCGCTAATGACTGAGCGTGAGTGTAGACTCTGCGACCTCGGCACGCCAGCGTTAGTGGCGTGTCCACTGCACATGAGGGAGCGCGACGAATGCCGAGTGCTAAATGCAGCTACACCATCCCCGGTCCCGGCCGTGGTGGACAGTTTCAAGGTGTCGGCTTTCCGCGAGGCGACGTGCCAATGCTGGACCCGACGAATACGCTACAGGTGGAAGTGACCTGGGTGGGACCGCCGTCGAGCACGCCGGACAGCTTAACAGGCTACCTGATCTTCTCGGCCGCGTCCGTGGCGTTGAACCAGGCCGCCAACCAGGCCGCCCCGTCGCCGTTTGTGAACGGCACTCGCTTCGTGTGCTACATGACGCAAACCGCGAGCGCCGTCGCCGGGCCAGGTGGAGCAACGTTCACGTTCCCGGCCATTCAGTACGCAGGGAATCTCCGGGGCAGGTACGAGCTGACGTTCATCGCCGAGTCCGGAAGTGG
Organism: uncultured Acidobacterium sp.; assembly: GCA_964513235.1. Classification (GTDB taxonomy): domain Bacteria; phylum Acidobacteriota; class Vicinamibacteria; order Vicinamibacterales; family UBA2999; genus 12-FULL-67-14b. The sequence continues at coordinate 4,304 of CAZEMI010000154.1, read as the reverse complement.
CGACACCGCCACGCAGTGGTCAGCCGACCCGGAATTCGACACTAGCAGCTAGGGAGACACATGAAGAACGTGACTTGCACGTTTACTATCGTCGCGGATGCCAACGGCGGCAACCTGACGGGGGGATTCGACAACGGTGCCACGCTTGAGAGCGGCGATAGCCTGACCGTCACCGTCGTCTATCCTGCCGCGAACGGAGCCCCCGGTTCGCTCGACGGCGTATTCGTGTTCTCGGCATCGCCGTTTGCCGGGAGGAGTCAGACTGCGCCGTCGCCGTTCGTGAGAGGAGCGAACGGCAAATTCGTGTGTGTCACGACCAAGACGGCAACCGGGGTGGCGACAGGGAACACCACGGAATACCCCTTCGCGTCCATTCCCTATGGCGGTGGCCTGGTTGGCGTCTACGAACTGACCTTCGTGGCGATCGACAAGTCGACCACGCCACCCACGCAGTGGTCCGAGGATCCTGAGTTCGACACCAGCAGCTAGAAACAACAAGGGGGCGGGACCACAATCCCGCCCCCACGTACCTGGCGCGGGATGGAACCGCAAATGCTCGCCGGTCTTCGTGCCGCGCCACCGCTAAGCGACGCTACCGTCTGGGTCCCGGGCCCAGTTGATCACGACCGCGATGGGCGCCCCTCTGGAATCGATCCGGTGTGCTGATCGGCGGCACGCCTTTGGCCTGCTCCGGCGACATGTATGCGGCGGTCCCGAAGATGACGCCCGCATTGGTGGCGGGGCTCGTGATCGTCGGCGAATTGGCCTGCGCCGGATCTGTGCCAGCAGGATCGAGCGCTTTGGCGAGGCCGGAGTCGAGCACTTTCACGGTGCCGTCGGAGCGCAACTTGATGTTGGCCGGCTTCAGATCGCGATGGATGACACCGGCTTCGTGCGCGGCTTCGAGCATTTCGTACGGGCCAAGTTTCGTTCCCGGCGCAAGCACTGTCGTTTCCTCCAGCCGTGGCGCCGCGATCCTACCGCAGGTGGACCCGTTCTTGTACGAAGCCGCTGCAAACACAACGGGCGGCACGTCCAACTTAGCGCTACGCGCTTGGTCGTGACGGCCGCCCGTTTTTAATTTTTTATTCTTAATTCTTAATTACTGCGAAGAAGTCGTCTTCGTCCTCGCCGCAATGTGCTTGTTGATCGCCTCGATCGTCTTGGTGGCGCGGAACTCGACGATCTTCTTCGCCAGCTCGGTGTTCTTCTTGCGATCGGCGACGTTCACGCCGTTGATCGTCGCCTTGCCCGCCTTCACGCGCGCGTCGTAGCGCACCGAATTCGGATCGTCGATGAACATGTTGAGCGTGATGATCGGATCGTCGTGCATGTTGTCCGACGCGCCCGCCTTGACGCCCTGGCCTTCCATGTACTTCGACACGCTGTTGTAATCGTAGTACTCCGGGATGTGCAGCGCGAGCGCCTTGCCGGCCCACTTCGTGGTGAGCTTATCGGCCACGGTCTGCTGGCCCTTCTGGTTGCCGCCGCTGTCGCCGATGAAGATGACGTTCTTGAAGCCGTGCGCCTGGAGGCTCTCGGCGATGTCGGTCAGCAGCATCTGATACGTCTCTTCACGCGCGCTGATCGTGCCCGGCGAGGTCATGTGGCCGGTCTTCGGCTCGATGCCGCCCTCGGGCACGAACTTGACGATCGGCGCGCACAAGGCGTTGCCCATCTTGCGGGCGATGGCGTCACAGTTCGCATGCAGCACGTAGTTGTGCTTGCCGGTGACCAGCCACACACCGTTCGGCTCCATGCCGCCGGTCGGGACGATCACGTTGGTCTTGCCGGCCTTGAGCGCATCGCGCACGTCAATCCAGGTCATCTCTTCCAGCCACACGGTGTTCGGCGCCGGCAGCGGGTTGGCGACGTCGTTGCAGTTGTAGGGATTCTGGCGGCAATCCCCGCCGCCCATCGAGCGCGGATCCGGAGCGGGACGCTGGCGCTGCCCCTGCGCGCCGGCGGCGCCGGGCTGCTGGGCAACGGCAAACGTGCCGGCGAGAACTGTCAGGCTGAGTACGACGAGAGTGACTTTTTTCATAGGCGCCCCTGAAACTTGTAACTTTGAACTTGGCAACTCAACTGGCAACCGTCAACTGTGAACTGGCAACTACCCAGCGGTCTTAATCCTGAACGTCCCATCGTCCATCCGCTCACGAAACTTGCCGTGGCACGATGCGCACGTGGCGCCCAGCGGCGTGATGGAGGTCTTGGCGGCCTCGAGGTGCCCGAGCCCGAGGTTGAACAGGATGCCGTCGGAGTGCTTCTTGCCTTCGGTCGCGATGTTCATCGCCTCGGTGTTGCCCTTGGACTTCCAGAACGCTTCGACTTCAGTGAAGGCGGTCTTCAGGATGGTCGCCTGTTCCTTCACGACGTCGAGGTCCTTGCCGTCGATCGCCTTGCGCAACGCGGCCTGCGCGGGCGGCAGTTTGGTCATGATCTTCTGCAGCGCGAGGTCGTCTCCCGTCATCGGCGGGATCGGCTTCTTGGCGATGTCGATGCCGGCCGTGTTGATCACCGCGGTGGCGAGCACCACGGGCTTGCCGCGAAACCTCGCCAGGTCTTCAGGCGACAGATCGATGGTGTAGTCCTTGAGCTTCTCCGCCACTTCCTTTTCGTCGAACTTGATCAGCTGGCCGATCACGGTGACGTACCCGTTGGCGTCGGCGGCGGTTTGCAGGGTCGGCGCCAGCACGAGCACGTCTTTGCCGGTGGCCTTGGTCTTGTCCTGATCGACCGAGAACGAGGTCTTCGACAGGTTGGCCTCGACGGCGCCGGTCATGGTCACGTACTCGCCGATATAGGGATCGGGGTTGTTGGCCACCGAGCTGGCGGCGACGGGAACGAGCGGCTTCGGCGGCGTGCCGGCGGCTGGCGGCGCCTGCGGCGGACCCTGCGCGGCGAAGGTCGTGGCAAACGCGGCCAGGGAAATCGCGGCCACGATGACGGTGGATTTGGTCGAGCGCTGCATGGGTATGACTCCTGGTTTCCGAACCGCCCGCCTTCGCGGCCGAAGGCCGCTACGGCGAGGTTACGCCGTAGCTCGCGCGCGCATGAGCGAGCGGAGGCGAATCACATTGTAATGGATACGCGTAAGATAGCGGGGCAGTTACACCTTCCAATCGAGGTTCGATGCGCGTTGCGACGTATTTGTTTGTAACGGCGCTCTCGGCTACCTCCGCCGTGGCGCAGACACTTCCCAAGCCAGCGGGGCGGGTCACCGATCTCGCCAATGTGATCGACGCCGGGACCGAGGCCGACATCGCCGCGCGCCTCGATCAGCTCGAGCGTCAGACCTCGTCGGAAGTGGCAGTCGTGACCGTGCCGTCGCTTGACGGTGTTCCGGTCGACGACTACGCGGTCCGCCTGTTCAAGGAGTGGGGCATCGGGCAGGCCAGGCAGGACAACGGTGTGCTCGTCCTCGTGGCGCCGAACGAACGGGAGATGCGCATTGAGGTCGGCTACGGGCTCGAGGGCATCCTGCCCGACGGCCTCGCGGGAGAGATCATCCGCGACCAATTCATTCCGCGCTTCCGCGAAGACGACTACAACGGCGGCATCCGCGACGGCGTCGCGCGCGTCGTTGACATCGTCGAAAAACAGCAGGTGCTCACCGCGGAGGAGCTGGCGAAGTTCAACGAGGACGCCAGCGCGGAGGATGTGCCCGTCTGGATCATCATTCCCTTCCTGGGGCTGTTCGTGACCATTGGCTTCACGATGGTCGGCATCGGGCTGCGGACCAAGACCGGCTTCCCGCTGGTGTTTGGCAGCTTCTTTGGCGGCATGCCGCTCACGATGGCCCTGCTTCTGGTGACAACGGCCGCGTCGGTCACGCTGCTGCCCCTGGCGATCGGAATGGCGATTCTCGGATTTCGGCTTGGCGGCCGACCGTCGTGGAAGGACGCGTTTCGCAACACGGGTGGCAAGGGGAGCGGTTCATCCGGCGGCTGGACGATGGGTGGTGGATCGAGCTCTGGATCGAGCTCGAGTTCCAGCAGCGGTTCGTCGAGTAGTTTCGGAGGCGGATCATCAGGTGGCGGCGGAGCGAGCGGGCGATGGTAGAAGCCAAACGCCCTCAAGGTGCGTACGGTGCGTACCGTGCGTACGGTGCCTATGGGTGGGTGCTGGTGCTTATCGTGCTTTCGATCTCGTGCTCGAACGCACCTGGAGGTGCTGAGCGCGCGCCGGCGGGTGGCACATCTCGCGGCATACCGGGCCTTTTCGACAAACTGACGCGAGCCACACAAAACGTCTCCGACATCGTCACGAAAGAAGGGAAGTCGCTGCGCTTCGAGCACACC
>CAZEMI010000153.1:0-9932 GCA_964513235.1 uncultured Acidobacterium sp. | reverse complement strand
TAAGCGTCGATCGAGCTCGTCGCTCATCGCCCGTGGCCCCGCGTCCAAGCCTTCAGCTCGTCGGCGTGAGCCACGGTCTCTGTCCGATCGAGCCACGTGTCAACCAGCCACGGCAGGCGCCAGGTCCAGTTGAGGTCGTCCACCACGGCCGGCGTATTGATGCGATCGGTCCAGCCGAAGACGTCCTGGAGCGGGATCAACGTCAACGCTGAACCGGCCGACAACAGCGACCGCAACACCGCCTTGCGCTGATCGTCCGACGCGCCCTCCGGGGTGGCCGCCAACGGCTCGATGTCGTGGGTCCCGGTCGTGGCCACCGACCGTTCAGGGAACGTCGCGGGATCGATCGGCGGCTGACCTTCGCGATCCCAATGCTTCTCCCAGCGCAGCACCTTGAGCCCGGGCAGCTCCATCCGCGCCATCGACTCGCGCACGAATACGGGAATCGATCCCAGATCCTCCGCGAACACTTCAACCGTGCCGGCGGGCCCACGCAGGATGTTCACGAGCGTCTCTCCCAGGCGGGTCTGGGCCGCTTCATTCGCCGGCTCGAAGAATGCCGGCCGGCTCTCGTCGATCGGCCGCACGTACATCCGGTAAAGACCAACGAGGTGATCGATGCGGTAACCGTCGTACAGGCCGGCGTAGCGCTTCGCCCGGTTCTTCATCCAGCGGAACTCGCCCTCGCGCATCACGTGTGCGCGCCAGGGTGGCAGGCCCCAATCCTGTCCGGTCTCGCTGAACGCGTCAGGCGGCACGCCGATGGTGGCGTCGAAGCGGAACTCTCTCTGGCGTGCCCATACGTCGGGGCTGTCCGCGGAAATCATGAACGGCAAATCGCCGAACACGCGCACCGGCCACGCGCGGCGCCGGGCATCGGCCCACTGCTCGTGCGCGAGCCATTGCAGATAGGAGCGATAAGTGATCTCCAGGTGAAGCGCGCCGTGCGCCTCTTCAACCGCATCCGCGTCGGCCTTGGCCAGCGCATGCGGCCATTCGGTCCACGGCCGCTCGTCGTGCCGGGCATGTAGCGCGCGGAACAGCGCGTACTCGTCCAGCCACCACGACTGCGCGCCCGTGAACTGATCGAATCGTGTCGCCCGCGGTGAGCCGCGGGCCACCTCCATTTTGAGGAAGCGATCGAACGCGCGCCGCAGCCAGCGCTCCTTCATGCGGCGCACGTTGGCATACTCGATGAGCGGCGACTGCCGGAGCCGCGCGATCTCGGAACGATCGGCGCCGTCGAGCGCTTCGTCGCCGCCAAGACCGCTGAAGTCCGGCACGTCTGGCACCGACAGGTAAATCGGGTCGAGAGCCATCGCCGTCATCGCCGAGTACGGCGACGTCTCCATCGGCGGCATCTCGTGAATCGGCAGCAGTTGCACGGCGGATTGGCCGGCTTCCGTGAGCCACCCGGCAAACTCGGCGAGGTCGATGAACTCGCCGATGCCCCAGCCGCGGTTCGACACCAGCGAAGACAGCGGCACCGCGATGCCGCTCTGCCGGCGCGTCATGGCCGCCCCGCGGCGCGCGGCAACACGCGCGCAATCGCCTTGTCGAACACCGGCGGCTCGACGAGCAGGCTGACCACGATAAAGGCTTCGCGCGGGAAATCGAAAAAGTAGCCCGGGTGCACGAGGATGTCGTCCTGGTCGAGCAGATCGAGCACCAGCGCCTCTTCGGAGCCGACCGACGGCACTTGCAGCACCGCCGACCAGCCGCCTTCGACCGGCAGCACGGCGGCGGCGGGAAACGACGCGGCCTGGGTGCGCAGCGATTCGAGATTGCGCTTCACCCGCGCCAGGATCTGCGCGCGAAGGGCGCCGCCGCGCTCGATGAGCTCCGCGGCCGCGGCCTGCACCGGTGTCGAGACCGACAAATACGTGTCCGCGACGATCTCATAAGCCGCGAGCGCTTCGTCCACCTTCGCCGATGGTCCGCCGAATCCAATCCAGCCCAATTTCAACTGCGGTAGCCCCGCCGACTTGGATAATCCGCCAAGACTGAAGGCGAGGACCTCGCTCGCGGCGAGCACATGCGTCGACTCCGGCGAGGGATCCAGCCGGTAGTCGGCAAACACTTCATCCCCGATCAGCGGAAGATTCCGTGCCGCCGCCAGCTCGCCGAGCTCGGCGAGGTCATCGCGGTGCAGGAACGATCCCGTCGGGTTGTTGGGCGAGACGACCAGGATCGCGCGGAGGCGATCGCCGGCCGCGGCGCGAACCGAATCCAGATCGATGCGCCACCCGCCGTGATACTCGAGCGAGTACGGCACCGCGATCACCGATTCCATTCGCGTCAAATGCTCAAAGAGGGGATAGCTGGGTTGCGGCACGAGCACGTGATCGCCGGCGTCACAAAGCAGCTTGAACAGCAACGCGTAGGCTTCGCTGGTGCTCGACGTCAGCGCCACGCGGTCCGCCGACAGGACGATGCCGCGGCGGCGAAAGTCGGCGGCAGCGGCGGCCCGCCCCGCCCAGAGGCCGAGCGGCTGCGGATCGTAGGTGAGGGCCCGCGCATCGGCGAGCGGCGCCAGCAGATCGGCGGGATACGAGAACCCCGCGCGCGTCGGGTTTGACTCCGTGAGGTCCAGGATCGCTGCGCCGGCGCGGCGCTTCGCCTGGACCAGGCGCGCCAGCGCATTCGGCTCGAGATTCTGGGGGAGACGGGAGGAGATCATTTAGCGATCGACGATTGACTGAATTAGGGATTGATCAGGTCGACGCGCTCGATCACATCCCCTTCGAGAATGCCGTCCACCACCGCCATGCCGTCGATCACGGTAGCGAACACCGTGTAGAGGTGATCGAGCCGCGGCGAGTCGATCAAGTTGACGAAGATCTGAGCGTCGCCGGTGTCGCGGCCGCGCGTCGAGATGCCCACGGTACCGCGATAGTGGAGGCCCACTTCGTCACGCATGTAGTGCGGCTCGCCGCTGTACTCGTTCGCGCCCGGGCTGCCGCCCTGGATGACGAAGTTCGGCGCCACCCGATGGAAGGTCAACCCGTTGTAATAGCCCTCGCCGGCGCGCCGCGCAATCCGGATCGCCGCGAGCGGCGCCGCGTCGACCTCGAGACCGATGTCGAAGTGGCCGAGGCCGGCCATGTGAAAACGCAGGACCTTGCCGCGCAGGGCCGCCACCATCGCTGAGGTCACGCCCGGCGGCGTGAGCGGCTGCGACGCCGGCGTGCGCGGCCGGCCGGTCCAAACGGTCAGCATCTCCGCGGCTTGCTGCGCGATCGCCGGATCGAAATCCTTCAGATAACCTTCGATATGGGTCGCCTGCGACGCGTCACCGTACGCCTGGAGCCGATTGAGGATCGCCATTCGCGGATCGCGAGAGGTGTCTTTGTGCTCCTTCGTGATCCGGCCGAGCGACGTCAAGAGCGGCGTGGTGGCCTTCGGCGCCAGAGCCTTGTCTTCGAGCGCGCGCACGGCGGTCAGGATCAACTGGTAGTCGGGACGGCTCAGCGAATCAATCGCCACCGACACCGCTTCGGGCCGCTTGAGATCGATCAGCGACGAGAGAGCCGCTTCGCGAACGTTATCGTGACGATCGGCGGCGAGCGTCTCGAGATCGTCGACGCGGCTCAGAAGGCCCGCGGCTCGAGCGGCATACATGCGCACCTGCCATTGCGGGTGCGCGACAAAGCGCGGCAGGACCGTGCGCGCGGCTTCCGGGTGCCGGTGCGCCAGCGCCACGAGCGCGTGCGCGGGCGCATGCCAGGTGCGCGGCCTGGTATCGAGCGTCTCGACCAGTTTCGACAACTGCCCCACCGCGCTTTCGGTGGCGGGGCACGCCTGGCCGAGTTGATCGATCGCCTGCAGCTTGACGTGTGGATTGGCATCGCTCAAGGCGGCCGTGATCGGCGCGCACGAGGTCTTCTGAAGCAGCCGCCCCCACGAGCGCAACGCCTCGAGGCGCACCCGTGGTTCCTTGTCGGCGAGAGCGAGCGTGAGAATGCGATCGCGCTCGTCGATGCGCGCATCGGTGCCGGCGGCCGCGGCGGCAAAGCGGCGCACTTCCGCATCGCTGTCGTTCAGTCCCCGCTCGATCACCGAGGCCGTGGCCTGGTTGCCGGTGACGAGCGCGGCCATCGCCAGCCGCCGGATGATCGCCGACCGCGGATCGGCCGGGGGACGCTGGGCGGTGGCGGCCCAGCGCAGCAGATCCCAGCTGCGTTCGCCGAGCGGCGGCAGTTTCTTCGCCCGAACGGTGCGGGCGAGGGACTCGAAGCCGCGGACCGATCCCACAATCGCGGCGGTTTCGATGTCGCTCATCGAATCCGGCGCGGGGAGGCCGGTCAAGAGCACCGCCTCGGTCTCGACCACTTGCGCGGCCGTGTCGTAGGAGAGACGGCCGAGCGCCGCCGCGATCTCGCCCCACGGTTCCCAGGTGTTCAGCGTCGCGTCGGTGGCGGCGCGGGCCAGCAGCAGCTGCTGCACCTCGGCCACTGCGGCCGGCGTGCGCGCCATCTGGGCCAGCGCATTTGCGGCCTCCGCGCGGATGCCGACGCCGTCGTTCAGGGCCGGCGCAATCAGCGCCATCATTTCCGGCCGTTCCAGCCGGCCGATCGTACGAATCGCGGTCCTGCGTCCGCCGCCTTTGAGGCCTTCGTAAATGGCGGCCAGACCCGCTTCGGTGGTCGGCCTAGCATCCTCGGCCTGCAACATCCGCTCCTCCACCCCACCGCGCAAGAAACGCGCGGCGGGGACCCCGGGCAGCGTCTGCGCGCTCGCCGAAGTACTCAGAAGCAGCAACACCGTGAGGAGGCTACGTGGCATTGGAAAACTCGAGCATTTGCGAGATCAGGTCGCAGGGATACGAGATCGTGACGTCCGTGATCCCGCCGCCGGCGCCGGTCACCGGCTCGAGCTTTGGCATCACGAAGCCGGTGTACGACGACAGCTTGAGATGCTCGACCCGCGCCACCACCTCGTCGCGCATGTCGGGATCGAAATGCACGCCGTAGGTCTCGAACAGGTCGCGGGCCGCGGTGTAATCGCCTTCGGACTTGATGCGCTGCACTTCGCCGAGGAGCTTCGCCACGCCGTGGCGGAACGCATCGGTGTCGGCGACCACGAAGTAGGTCTTCTCATCCCGTTGCCGCACGTCGATGGATCGAGTGTTGGCGAGCAGCCAATGCACGATGGCCTGGCGGTTGCGCATGTGATCCTCTTCGAGCTGCGCGCCTTCGCGGACGCGCCGCAACTGCACCAGCGCGTTCCTGGCGTAGGCCTCGTACTCCGTCTGCACCACCGCCTGCTGCTCCTCCGCCGACACCAGGCCGATCGTCGCGAGGTAGGGATCGGTGATGTAATAGAGCGCCACGAGATCGGCACGCGTCTCTTCGAGCGCTGAGTACTGCTCCTTCAGCAGATCCTGCGGCGTCAGCTCGATGTGATCCGCCATGCGGCCGGAGCCATGGCCCAGCACTTCGTGGATCTCGGTGGTCAACTCGCTCGCAAATGCTCCCCACCGCCTGGCCCGTTCCAGTTCCGCATCGTCCCAGGCAAACTCCTGGCGATACTTATCGGGCAGCGCCCGCTCGTAGGCGTCGAGCACGTTCGACAACGATACGGACTTGCTGCCGTACTTCTCGCGGATGCGCTGGTCGTTTGGCAGATTCACGCCGATCGGCGTGATCGGACCCGAATCTCCGGCTTCGACCACGACCTCGATGGCCTGCGCCGACACGCCCTCCACCTTCGGCTTTCGAAACCTGGGATCGACCGGCAGCTGATCCTCGAACCACTGCGCATGCTTGGCCAGCGCGCGAATCTTCGCGGTCTTCTCGTGGTTGGTGTAATACACCAGCCCTTCCCACGAGCCTTTCATGCCGCGCGCGTCCATGTAGACCTCGATGAAGCCGTTCATCGTATCGATGGCGGACTCGCGATTCTGCACCCAGGCAATGTCGAACGCCTGGCGGTCTTTGTCGAGACCGGTTTCATAAAACTTGATCAACGCCTTGAGCGCCTTGGCAAGCGGCTTCGGCGCGAATCGGATGGCGTTGCGCAGGTGCTTCACCACGTTGGTCAGCTCGCGATCGTAGAGGCCGCCGATCCGGTAGACCTCCTCGACGAGCGTGCCGTCCTTGTTCACCAGCCGGGAATTCAGCTGATGCCGTTCCTCGAAGCCCTCGAGGTCGGCCATGGAGACGCCGACATAGAGGTTGTTGGCGCTCGATGCAAGGATGTCCTGGTCCTCGCCGGGCGTCTTGAACGTCACCATCGGCTCGAAGTCGGGATCGAAGAACATCCGCGCGTACGTCGCGACGCGCTTGGCGATGGTCTCACCCTCGTCGAGCTGGAACGCCGCGCCGCTCGCCGTCGCGCTCGCCATCGCTTCGATCAGGCGCTTGCGATCGAGGTTGAGGAGAAACTTCCTGGCGGTGAGGTTGTTGTACGGACCGGTGTTGATCCAGAACAACTTCAGGTAGCGGGTGATCTCGGCGAGCGTGTCGGCCGGCACGCCCTCGGCGTGCCTGATGATCTGCTCGAGCAGGTGCCGCATGCCGAGGTTATGGCGATGCCGCTGGTCGTAATAGATGTCGCGGCCGGCAATGGCGGCTTGATACAGGTGCCAGACCAGCGTCTTCTCTTTCAGCGACAGCTTCTCGAAGCCATCCGCATACAGCTGCACCACGGCCGCATCGTCGATCTGCTCGAGCAGATAGGGCCGGGTGACCGGTGGCGCGCTGTCCACTGGAGTTGCTTCGGATCTCATAGAGCGACGTCTACCTTCTCCCCGTGGGCCGGCACATGGACCGGCCAGCCCAGCTCCCTGGCGATGCGGAGCCGCAACGCGTCCTGGGCCACGATTTCGCCATGAACGAGATAGGTCATCTTTGGCGCGCGCGGGAACGTGCGCAGCCACCGGATGATCTCCCCCGCGTCGGCATGCGCGGACAGGCCGTCAATTTTCTCTATTCTGGCGTGAACCGGCACATGTTGTCCGAAGATCTTCACATGTTGTGCACCGTCGATCAATTGCCGGCCGCGCGTGCCGGCGGCCTGAAAGCCCACGAAGAGCACGGTGTTGCGCGGGTCCGGCAGGCCGGCAAACAAGTGGTGCACGACGCGGCCGCCGGTGGCCATGCCGCTCGAAGCAATGATGATGCCCGGGCGATCCGTTTCGACGAGCGCCTTTGATTCCTGGCCGGAATTGATCGGCGTGAACCGTGACACCCCATCGCGCAAAGTCCGCGCGATGGGGGCCCCGTCCGGCAGCTTGCGCCGTACCGTCTCAATCTGCTTGTCGAGCTCGCCCTGGTGCGCCTGGTAATACGCGATGCCTTTGATGGCCATCGGGCTGTCGACGTAGATCGGCAGCTCCGGCAGGCGGCGCTCGTCTTCAAGCTTGAACAGCCAATAGAGGAGTTCCTCGACGCGCCCGATCGCAAACGACGGGATAATCACCTTGCCGCGCCGCGCATGCGTCTCGGAGATGATTCGCGCGAGCACGGTGCCATCGTCGTCGGCGGGGTGCATGCGATCGCCGTAGGTGGATTCGAGGAGGAGCGCCTCCGCTTCAACGCCCGGTGAGGGATCCGGGAGGATCGGCCGGCCGTAGCGGCCGAGATCGCCGCCGAACAGCAGCCGGGCGCCACTGCGATCGGCGCGTGTGAAGAGGACGTACGACGAACCGAGCAAGTGCCCGGCATTGATGAACTCGATCTCGAAGCCGTTGCCGATCGCGATCTTCTCGCCGAACGGCGACGGCTTCAGCCGCGAGAGCGCCTCAGCGGCATCTGCTTCCGTGTACAGCGGCAGCGCCGGCTGATGCTTCGAATAGCCGCGCTTGTTGGCGAACTTCGCGTCTTCTTCCTGCAGATGCGCGGCGTCCGGAAGGACCAGCCGGCACAAGTCCGCGGTGCCGGCGGTGCAATACACCGGCCCGGCGAATCCTTGAGAAACCAGACGCGGCAGCCACCCTGAGTGATCGATATGCGCGTGCGTGAGGACCACGCAGTCGATGGTTTCGGGAGGCACTGGCAGCGGCGACCAGTTTCGCAGCCGCAGGTCTTTGAGGCCCTGGAACAATCCGCAATCGATCAGGATACGTTGTCCGTCGACCTCCAGCAGGTATTTGGAGCCGGTCACGGTGCGGGCGGCCCCGAGAAACGTCAGCGTAGCCATGCACGTATATTAGAGGTTTGGCCTACTTTTTCTTGCTCGTCGCCTTGTTCACGTGCACCGCGGCCGCCGCGCAGCCCGCTCGTCCCGAGGTCCGCGCCCATCGTCTCGCCGAGGGCGAAACGATCGTGATCGACGGCGCTCCGGACGAAGCGGCGTGGCAGAAAGCGATCCCGGCCACCAACTTTCTTCAACGCGATCCGGATAACGGCGCGCCGGCCACCGAAAGGACCGAAGTGCGGGTCGTATTCGATCGCGACCGCATCATCCTCGGCGTGATCTGTTTCGATTCCGAGCCAACGCGGCTGCTGGGCAACCAGATGCAGCGCGATCAGCCGTTCGAAGCGGACGATCGCTTCATGTTCGCCATCGATCCGTTCTTCGACGGCCGCACCGGATATTTCTTCGAGATCAATCCGTCGGGGGCGATGGGCGACGGCCTGATCACCAGCCCCACCGGCGGCCGCGGTTTCGGCGGCGAGACGAACAAGTCGTGGGACGGCATCTGGATTGCCCGCGTGCGCCGCACCGCGATCGGCTGGACCGCCGAGATCGAGGTGCCCTTCAAAACCGTGAACTTCGATCCGAATACCGACACCTGGGGCGCGAACTTCCAGCGCACCGTGAAGCGCAAGAACGAAGAGAGCTTGTGGACCGGGTGGCTGCGTGATGAGGGCCTCACGCGCATGTCGAACGCGGGCCGCATTGCCGGCATCGACGGCATCTCGCAGGGCATTGGCCTTGACCTCAAGCCGTACGCGCTGGGCTCGGCCAGCGCGGCGCCCGGACGAAGCCGGCCGGCCACCACCGGCGATTACGACATCGGCCTCGACGCGTTCTACAACGTGACGCCGGCGCTCAAGGCCAACTTCTCGGTCAATACGGACTTTGCGGAGACCGAGGTTGACGAGCGGCGCACCAACCTGACGCGCTTCCCGCTGTTCTTCGAGGAAAAGCGCGAGTTCTTTCTCGACGGCGCCAACTTCTTCGAGTTTCCCGGCGGCGATGAAAGTCCGTTCTTCAGCCGGCGCATCGGGCTGAACGCCGGCGAGCCGCAACCGATCGTCTACGGCGCCAAGCTGGTCGGCCAGGCGAGCCGCTACGACATCGGGTTCCTGCAGGTGCGAACGAGCGAGGAGCACCTGACCGTCGACGAGGCGCCGCTGGAGCTCAAAGGCGAGGATTTCACGGTGGCGCGCGTGAGACGCCGCTTCGGGTCGCAGTCCAGTGCCGGCATGATCTACACCCGCCGTGCCACCCACGAATCGATGGTCGAGCCGCGGCACACCGCCGGCGCCGACCTGACCATTGCCACGCCGAATTTCGTTGGCGGCTCGACGCTCGATTCAGGCGCGTGGTACGTGCACACGTCCAAGCCGGATTTCCTCAAAGACGAGGGGGAGCGGCCGGATCCAGGGCGCAGCGATTCGTACGGCTGGCACGCGAGCGTGTCGCGCGATCCGTATCGCGCCGAGATGTCGTTCAAGGAAGTGCAGCCGGCCTACGACGCCGCCGTCGGCTTTACGCCACGCCTGAATTTCCGCAACTGGAACCCGGAGTTCAACTGGTCGCCGCGTGTCCACAACCATCGCTGGATCCGGGGCGTGCAGCTGGGCGCCGACGCCGACATCAATACCAATCTCGACAACCACGTCGTGGACCGTAACATCCGGATGACGCCGATGGAGCTGGAGTTCCATAGCGGCGACAGTGTGGAATTCCAGTTGTTCAAACAGACCGAGAACCTCGACGAGGACTTCGAGATCAGCGACGGCGTGATTCTGCCGATCGGC
>CAZEMI010000152.1:0-3049 GCA_964513235.1 uncultured Acidobacterium sp. | reverse complement strand
GTTCAGCCCGGGAGCAAATCTTCCGGCGAGGATCGCGGCCAACAGCGCGCCGAGAATGATCCCGAAGTCCATCACCGACGTGACGTCCATCAACACGCTCGACCTGAGCGCCGCGGCCTGCGCGGGTGCCTGCCAGTACGACCACGACGACACGTCGACGCCAAGCGCCGCGAACCACTTCGCGCCCCATAACGCGAAGCCTGACGTCACGCCCCACGGACGGCCGCCGATGGTCAGCGTGGCGATGTTGACGACGGCGAGGCCAATGGCGCCGGCGACGAGCGGCCACGGCCCGGTCAGCCATCGTGGACCGCCTGCCGGCTTCAGGTCATTGACGAGTCTGCCGTGCCGTTTCCTCTCTGCGAACATCGTGAACCACGCGATGGCCCCAAACAGGATCAGGCTCATGGCCAGTGCCGCCCACGGACCCATCGTGGTCACCACCGAGGTCGCGGGCCAGGCCGGCTGCGCCGTCCACCACCCCATGTGCGCGGTGCCGATCGCCGAGCCGATGATGAAGAAGAACAGCGTGATCAGCATGCGGGTGCTGCCGCCGCCGACGCTGAAGAGCGTTCCCGATGCGCAGCTGCCGCCGAGCTGCATGCCGAGGCCGAAGATGAATGCCCCGGCCACCACGCCAACCCCAATCGGCGAAATCGAGCCGCGCACGGACTGGCCGAACACCGATCCCGACGCCAGTACCGGGAAAAACACCGCGCAGGTGACCGCCAGCATCAGCATCTGCGCGCGTAAGCCCGCGCCGCGTCGATCGGCGATGAAGATCCGCCACGCCGAGGTAAAGCCGAACGCGGCGTGATAGAGCACCACGCCGGCAAATGCGCCAACCATGAACAGCGCCGCCTGGCGCCAGCTGATGACGGCATTCAGGTACCACGCCGCCAGGGCGATGGCGATCGCGGTGAACGCCGCCGGCCCGGGCACCAGCGCCCGCGAGCTGATCGCAACCGAGCGAGGCGAGGTCAGCGTGGTCGTGGTCATCAGAATGTGACTCCGAAACTAATACCGAAGGTACGCGGCCGGCCATTTTCGCCGATAAACCCCGACTGCGCAAACTGGTAAGGAATGGCGATCGGCACATACCGCGTCTGGAAGGCGTTGCGCACGAAGACCTCGCCGAACAGGTACTTGCTGCGCGCGCCGGCGCGGATGTTGACCAGCGAATACGCTTCCTGGCTGCGGCTGTTCGCCTCGTCGTACTGGAACTCACCCGAGAGGACCACTTCGCCGCGCACGAACCCGTTGATCGTCGAGGTGATCCCGCGCGAGAGTTGCGCGCCAACCAGTGCGGTGTAATCCGGCGTGAACGGCAGCTTGTTGTCGGACACGTCGACGCCCATCGACTCCGTGCCGTCGGCAAAGCGGGCCCGCGTGTAACCGAACGACGCGAACACGTCGAGCATCCCGGTGGGCCGCGCCGTGACCTCGGCCTCGAAGCCGCTGCTGCGGGCGGCGCCGAGGTTGAAGATATAGAACTGGCCGGGCACGAACGGGTTGGGCACGTTCAACTGCAGGTCGTCCCAGTCGATCACGAACAGCGCGGCGCTTGCTGCCGCCCGTCCGCCGGCAAAGGTGGACTTGACCCCGCCCTCGACGTGCCAGGCGTGCTCCTCGCCGTACGCCTCGCGGCCAGGAATCGCCGCGGGATTGAAGCCGCCGGCCTTGTAGCCGCGCGATGCGGAGGCATAAACGTTGTATTCCGGCGTGACGCGATAGGCCACGGCAAATTGCGGCGACACATCGGAGAACGACAGTTCCGCCGTCACGACATTGGCGGGGAAGACCTCCGGATCCAGAAACGTCCGCAGCACGGCGTCGCTCGCTTCGTGATCGAAGCGCAGACCCGCGGTGACGTCGGTCTTCTCGTTGATGGCCAGGGTGCCTCGCGCGAAGAGCCCAATGCCGGCGTTGTCGATCGACGCCTCCGGTGAATGCATCGCGACTGGAAACGGCACCTGCGGTGACAGCACGAAGGCGCTGAGCGTGTTGACCGCGTCCTGTTCGTAGGCCTGGTTGAAATACTCGACGCCGGCCTGCCACCTCAGCATGAGCCGATCGGTCAGCGCCATCGGCGCGTTGGCCGGCGAGCTGACGCGAATCTCCTGAGTGAACTGCCGGTCCGCTTCATCGTTGATGCGGGTGGCCAGCGGCAGTGGCGAATAATCCAGGTCGGTGGCGTCCTCGGTGTGCCACTTCACGAAGCCGGTAGTGCTCTCGACCGAGAAATTCTGGCCCGTGCCGCGCAGGTTGAACGTGGCGCTGTTGATGTCGCGATTGGTGAAGCCCTCGAAATCCCGCGCCACGCGATGCGGCGTCACGCGGATGGCGTCGAGATCGCCCAGCGCGTAGTCGCCGTCGCGGTTGCGCTCGTGCGCGTAAATGAAGCGGGTTTCCCAGTTAGCGTTCGGCTGCATCAGGAACTGCGCCTTGGCGAACGTGCCGTCGCGAAAATCCAGGTCGTTGCCGGTGATGGCGTTCACCGTGTAGCCATCACGCTGCTGGCGCCCGGCCGCCACGCCGATGGCCGCCTTGTCGCCAACCGGTCCCGACACGTGGCCCCGCACTTCCATCAGCCCCGCGTTCCCGAACGGCGCAAACGCGGTGCCGCTCCACTTCGACATCGAGGGCCGCGCCGTCGTCACGTTGACGATGCCGCCGAGCGTGTTGCGGCCGAACAGCGGGCTCTGCGGCCCGCGCACGAACTCGATCTGGCCGATGTCGAGCAGCTCGATGTTCGACGAGTTGCTGTTCAACTGCGGCACGCCGTCGATGTAGGTGGTGATCGCGGGGTTGCCGGGGCTCGAGCCGATGCCGCGGAAGCGCGCGTTGCTGACCTTGCGCGCGGTGAACTCGGTAAAGACCGTGTTCGGCGCGAAGATCGCCGCATCGGTGATGGCGCGGAGTCCCGAGTCCGCGATCGTCTGCGCCGTAACCGCGGTGACGCTGGCGGGCACGTCCTTCACGTCGGTCGCCTCTTTTTGTGCCGTGACGATGACCGTCGGTAACGTGACTGTGGGGGGAGTCGACTGCG
>CAZEMI010000151.1:0-69491 GCA_964513235.1 uncultured Acidobacterium sp. | reverse complement strand
GCTACACTACGGTCAGGCTATGGCCGGCGACACGACGCACCTGTACTTCCATTCGCCTTGCTTCGATGGGCTCATCTCGGCCGTCCTGATGAGCGATCATCTGCGGACGATCGGCCGCGCCCGGCCCGAGCTGCATCCGGTCAACTACGATCTGAACGACACCTGGGCCGGCCTCCGCCTCGCACAGCCCGCGGCCATCGTCGATTTCATGTACCACCCCGATGCGTCGATTTGGTTCGACCATCATGCAACGGCGTTCCTCACTCAGGAGTTCGAACGTCATTACCGCGCGCGGCGCGAACCACTGGTGATGTTCGATCGACAGTCGCCATCGTGCGCGATGTTGATCTGGAGGCAGCGGCTGGCGATGACCGGGGAGCACGAAGGGAAGGTACTCGCCGCCGATCTCATCGACTCGGCGCGTTACGAGTCGCCGCAGCAAGCCGTATTCGGGGATGCGCCGGCGTTTCGCATCAATGCCTCGATGGCCGTCGGCGAGACCGCCGAGTACACGGGCTCGCTCGTCGAAAGGCTGCAAACGCTCAGCCTGGAGCAGGCGGCCGATTTACCGGACGTTACGGGCCGATATGACGAGTTCCGCCGGCTTCGCGATCGCGGCATGCGCGCGTTCACTCCCGTGGACGATTTGCACAAGCGCGATGGCTACGTCCTCACTGATGACGGCATCCTGCTCTTCGCGGTCGACGGCGCTGGAGGCCTGATCAGCCGGTATGCGCCGTTCACGGTCGCGCCCGATGCGGCCTACTCACTCGGGGTGACGCGGACCGGGGACCAGGCCAAGATTACGGCGATGCGCAATCCGTGGCGCGAATTCGAGTCGGTGCCACTGGGCGAGATCTTCTCGCGCTTCGGCGGCGGCGGCCACCAGCGCGTCGCGTCCACGCGCCTGCACGGAAAGAGCCGCGAGGAGACGGTCGACGCCCTGTTCGCCGTGCGAGAAGCCCTACAATCGGCCCTCGTCAACCAGGCGCGAGGGACCCCTGCATGATCGAACGCTTCAACTTCTACGACGTCTACGGATATTTGATTCCCGGATTCGTGTGGTTGATGCTGTTGGCGGTTCCGTTCCACCTGCTCTTCAACTTTCGCGCGTTGTCGGCTTCCGAGTTTACCGCCGGTCTCGTCCTCGCCTATCTGGCCGGTCACCTTCTCGCAGGTCTCGCGCGAAGGTTTCTCCGTTCGGAGAAGTTCGAGATTCCTGTCGGCGGCGAGAAGAAGGCCGTCTACCGGTCGGTCGCCGTGCTCTGGGACGAGTATCGCTACGCGGACAAGCTTCCGCCGTCACTCAAATCGGCCCTGGCCGAAAAGTTCGAGGCGCGTTTCGGGTATGACCCGCTGACCCCCTTCAATCCCGACGAGATCAGGCAGATGTTCTTTCTGTGCCGCACGTCGCTGGCCCAGGCGAAGCTCGGATCCTACGTCGAGCAATATCAGGGAATGACGTCGTTGACGCGAAGCCTGTCCCTGGCGTTCTGCACCGTCGCGATTTCCTATTCGACATGGGCGCTGATGGGCGCCTGGCACACGCACTCGACGAGGGTCCAGTCCATCGCGGTGGCCATCATCGGCCTCGGCGTTGTTGCGGCCATCATCATCAATACGGCCCACCAGGAAGATGCGGCCGGCGAGAAGCGCACGCTGTCGGCGTTTAGCGTGACCATCGAACAGCAGGCGTTCGTCGCCCTGTTCATGGTCGTCGCGATTGCATTCAGCAGCTGGCGACCGTTGAGTGCGCGCCAATGCTATGGATTGGCCGCCGGCGCCGGCGTCTCGTGGCTGATTGCGCTGCGGCTGCGCACTGCAGCGGAGTCATTCGACGAATCGCTGGTTTCGGCGGTCTACCGCGACTTCATTGCGCTTGAGGCCGGCCGCGACGACCGCAAGCCAAAGCCGTATTGCAAGCCGGACGACGACTAATCAACTTTGCCTGAGCGTCGTGATGGGATCGACCCGCGCCGCTCTGCGTGCCGGGATGAAGCACGCGAGCATCGCGACCACACCCAGAAGACCTGGCACCGCGATGAACGTCAGCGGATCGAGCGTGCCGACGCCGTAGACGAGCCCCGCCAGCGTGCGCGTCAGCGCAACGGCTGCTGCGAGTCCCGCGGCGAGGCCGATCGCCGTGAGCACCACGCCCTGTCCCAGCACCAGCTTGAGGATCGCCGGCCGATCGGCGCCGAGCGCGAGGCGGATGCCCATCTCCTGCGTGCGCTCCGCCACGAGCAGCGAGATGGTGCCGTAGATGCCGATCGCCGCGAGCGTCAGCGCCATGGCGGCAAACAGTGCCAGCAGGAACGTCACGAATCGCGGCTGCGCGAGTGCCGACGCCGCCACATCATCCAGCGTCCGGATGTCGGAGACGGGCAGGTTGCGATCGATCGCGCGAACGGCGTCGCGAAGCGAACCGGCGATCGCCAGCGGATTGCCCTCCGTTTTCACCACCAGCGTCATGCCTCGCGGCGCGCCGCCGATGTGCTCGGGCAGCTGCGCATGGGCGAGGTACATTTCGGCGCGGCCTTCCTCGACCACGGCGTTGTGCCGCAGGTTGCCGGCAATGCCCACGATCGTGAGCCAGGGCTTGTCGTCGGTGCCCATGTGGAACTGCCGGCCAATCGCGTCTTCGCCGGGCCAGTATCGCGACGCCATGGTCTCGTTGATCACGACCACCGGTTGCGTGCCTTCACGGTCGGCGTCGGTCAGGAACCGGCCACGAATCAACCGCAGCGACATGGCCTGGAAGTAACCCGGCGTCACGGCCTGGAAGTCGCCGTTCGGATTCTCTTCGGGGACGTATGGCCGGCCTTCGATCTTGATCGACCAGTCGCCGATCGATCGCGCCAGCGGCAGCACGCGCGCCGATCCCACCGCGCGCACGCCGGGGATTTGCGCCACGCGTTCGACGGCCTGGCGATGGAAACGCACCACGTCGGCAGGTTGGGGATAGTCGGTGGCCGGCACCTGCAGTTGCGCGGTGAGGACGTGGTTGGGATTGAAGCCGAGATCGATGCGATTCAGTTCGACCAAGCTGCGGATCAGCAGACCGGCCGCCAGCGCCAGCACCACGGAGGAGGCGAGCTGCAGCACCACCAGCACGCGACGCGCGAGCTGCCGCGATCGACCGGCGGTGCCGCCGCGGCCGCCATCCTTCAACACGCCGGTGACGTCGGGGCGCGAGAGCTGCAGCGCCGGCAGCAGGCCAAACAGAATGCCCGTGACGACGGCGAGTACCGCCGTGAATCCCAGCACGCTGCCATCGAGCGTGGTCTCGTCAATCCGCGGCAGGTTAGCCGGCCTCAACGTGATCACGATCTGCAGGCCGGCCCAGGCCACCGCGAGGCCGGCGGCGGCACCCGCGACCGCCAGCATCACGCTCTCGGTGAGAAGCTGCCGGATGATGTGCGCGCGTTCGGCGCCGAGGGCCGCGCGGACCGCGACCTCGCGGCGCCGGATGTCCGCGCGCGCCAGTTGCAGGTTCGCCACATTCGCGCAGGCGATGAGCAGCACGAAGCCCACCGACCCGAACAGGATCAACAACGCGTTGCGCATGCCGCCGGTGACGAACTCCTGCGCGGGAATCACGCGCCGCGCCAGCGCGCCGAGGCTGCCATCCGGGCGCGAGCGGACGTATCCGGCTTTCACCCACTGCTCGGCGATGAGCGGCAGCTCGCTTGACGCGCTCGCCGGGCTCACATCGTCTTTGAGGCGCGCCAGCCCGGAGTACGAACGGCTGCCCCACGCGCCGAGGTTGGATGGATTCACCACCTCAGGGACCCACGTCTCGGTGGGCCGCAGCGACGCGAAGTCGTTCGGCAGTCTGAATGCCGCGGGCATCACGCCGATGATGGTTCGCGCGCGGCCGTTCACCTGGACGCTCTGTCCCAGGATGCTTTCGTTGCCGCCGAAGCGCCGTTGCCACAGGCCGTGGCTGATGACGATGACGTCGCTCGAGCCGCCCGCGGTGTCGGCGGGCGTGAAGGTGCGGCCGAGCATCGCCGAGGTGCGTGTGACCTCGAACAGGTTGGGCGTTGCGGAACCCGCGCGCACCAGTTCCGGTTCCTGTCCGCCGGTAAAGCTCGCGTCGTATTCCTGGTAACCCGCGACGTCGACGAAGCTCTGCGCTTCACGCGGATAGCTGAACACTTCGATTAACGACAAATGTGTCGTCTCCGCCCGATCCGGTCCCCAGATCACCGTGAGTCGACCGGCGTTGCCATACGGCAGGGGGCTCAGCAGCGTTGCCTTCACCAGGCTGAACACCGCCGTATTGGCCCCGATCCCGAGCGCCAGCGTGACGATGGTGATGGCGGCGAAGCCGCGGTCGCGGATCAGGCGGGCAAAAGAGTGACGAATGTCCTGCGCAAGGCGGTCCATGCCCGCCTTGGACGGTTCGCGACGGGCTAAGGTTGTAAGGGTGAGGCGTGCCAATGGATCACGCGCCATTGCCCCTGGCTCATCGCGTAGACCTTCGTGAATCGCCACTCGTCTGTCACGTGCTGGCCATTCATCGTCCGCTCGCGCTGCAGGCGGCCCGTTACGAGCGCCGAATCGGTGAACCGCTTCACATTCAATTCCGACGTGTCGTACTTCGTGAACGGCATTTTGTTCGAACGCACCACGGCGAGCGCATCGGCCTTCGTCATCGCCGGCATCGCGGCGATGGTCACGATCAAATCGTTCGCCCACAGCTGGTCGAGCGCGCCGGCGTCGCCTTTGACGTGCGCGTCGTTCCAGACGGCTTCGAGGCGATAGAGCTCTTTCAAGTCGAAGGCGTCCTTGGAGACCGCGGCTTGTGGCGACGTGAGCAACAGGGCGATCAGGACTGGAGGCATGTGCGCGGCTCCACGCGGACGGGGAAGTTGATCGAGTTGGCGATGAAGCAGAGATGATGTGCGCGGTCGTGCAGCGACTCCGCGAGGGTCACGTCGCTGCCTTTGTCCAGCGTCACGGTCGGCCGCAGGATCGCCTCGGTGAAGTGCCCGCCCCCATCCTTGGTCTCGACCATCGTGCCCACGGCGTCATCGACGTAATCAACCACGACGATCGTGTGCGTGGCGCAGAGGTGCAGGTACCACAACATGTGGCACGACGAGATCGCCATCACCAGCAGTTCTTCCGGGTTATAGCGGGTGCGGTCGCCGCGAAAGGCCGGATCGGATGACCCTGGAATGTCCGGTTTGCCCTCGACCGAATATTCGTGCGCCCGCTCGTAGCCGCGATACTCGCGCGTGCCCTGGCCGGTATTGCCCGTCCAGCGCATGTGGATGGGGTATTGATGCGATTTCCCGTGGCTCACGGCCTGACTCTCACCTGACACTTGTCACCTCCGCCCGCTGACGACCGGCACTTCACGCACCGCACGCACCCTGGCACCCTAGTTCTAACATGATTGCGATTGACGTCCGGGCGCTGACCAAATCCTACGGCGCCGTCCAGGCGCTCCGCGGCGTCGACCTCACGATCGATGCCACGGGCCAGATCATCGGCCTGCTCGGCCCCAACGGGGCCGGCAAGACGACGCTGGTGGAAACCCTCGAAGGTCTGCGAACGGCCTCGTCGGGTTCGGTCGCGGTCCTCGGCCTCGATCCGGCGCACGCGCCGGGCGCGCTGCGCGCGCGGCTCGGCGTCCAGCTGCAAACCACGGCCTTCATGACCGAGTTGACCGTCGTCGAAACGCTGCGCCTCTACGCCGCGTTGTATCCCCGGTCGAGCGCGATATCCGACGTGCTCGAGCGTGTCGATCTGCACTCCAAGGCCAAGGCGGTGGTGCGCACGCTGTCCGGTGGACAGAAGCAGCGCCTCGCGTTGGCCATGGCCATGCTGCACGATCCCGATCTCTACATCCTCGACGAGCCGACGTCCGGCCTCGACCCGATCGCGCGGCGGCAGATTCACGACATCCTGCTCGCGCTCAAGCGCGACGGGAAGACCATTCTCCTGTCGTCGCACTATCTCGATGAGATCGAGGCGCTCGCCGACCGCGTGATCATCCTTTCGGCGGGACGAATTGTGGCCGACGGCACGCCGCTGGAGCTGCTGGCCCGCTCCGCCGGCGCGTCCACGCTGTGGCTCGACGTGAGCGGCGTCGACGATCCGTCGCGCCTGCTGCCGCAAGCGGCGTTCGAAGGCCGCGACGGCGTGATGTTTCGCTACCGCACGGCGGATCCCACGGCGGCCATCGTGGCGCTGGCGGATTCGCTGCGAGCCTCGGGCGCGACGCTTGCCGATCTTCGCCTCAAGCGGCCATCACTCGAAGACGTGTATCTCGAGCTCATCGAGGAAGGCCGATCATGATCCGCGCGACCCTGGCCCTCATTCGTGCCCTGTTCATCGAGATCCGCCGATCGAAGACGGCGTTGTTCTGGATGACCGCGTTCCCGCTCGGCTTCCTGATGCTTTATGGATTTGTGATGGCGCGCAGTGACGCACGAGTCATGGCGATCATGATGCCGGGCCTGCTCACCACCACCTTGATGTCGGGGTCGCTCTTCGGCGTGGCGTTTCCCCTGGTCCAGCAGCGTGAGACGGGCCTGCTCCGCCGGCTGCGCGTGACGCCGGTGCCCGCCGCGTCGATCGCCATTGCGCACGGAGTGGTGTCGGTGGCGATCGGGCTGCTGTCGTTGATCGTCCTGATGGCGCTGGCGCGGCTGATCTTCAACGTGCAGATGGCCGGGTCGTGGTCGGCGCTGCTCGTCGTCTACCTCTGCGGTGCCTGCGCCCTGGTGCCGATCGGCCTCCTGGTCGGCAGCACCGCGCGCGACATCAGGACCGCGCCGGCGATCGCCAACCTGCTGTTCTTTCCGCTGATGTTCCTCTCGGGCTCGGCGATTCCCTTCGCGATGCTGCCGGAGGGCGTGAAGCGCTTCGCGCGCGTGTTGCCGACGACGTATCTCAACGAAACGTATGCCGGCGTGATCGTCCGCGGCGACAGCATCTGGCCGATGGCCGGCACCCTGGCCGTGCTCCTCGCCACCGGTGTCATCGGCATCATCCTGACGACGATGTTGTTTCGGTGGGAGGGCACCGATCCGATTCCACGGCGATCGCTGGCGATGATCGCGGCCGCATTTGCCCTGACGCTTGGCGGCGCCGCGATCGCGGCCCCGGCGTTCCGCATGAGCGAGATGCCCGGCACGCGGCGCATCGATCCGGGCCCGGCCGCAGGGCGGGTTCACGTGCTGCGCGGCGCCACCGTGCTCGATGGCCTTGGCGGCCGCATCACCAACGCCCGTGTCGTCATTCGCGATCACCGCGTGGCCGAGGTGTCGCTGGACGATGAGCGCGTGGCGATGCCAGAGGGTGCCACCGTCGAGGACGTGCGTGGCCGCTTCCTGATTCCCGGCATGATCGACTCGCATGTGCACTGGGGTGGATCCGGCGGCGTGGGCAGCTCGCCGATCGAGCAGACCGACGATCGCCTGGCGCACGATCAGGACGCCACGCTCTCGGCGGGCGTGACAGCCGTGGTGTCGCTGACCGACGACGTGGCGGCGATGGAGAAGCTGGCCGTGGACGTGGCGTCAGCGCGCACGATCGCGCCGCGAACCTTCTATTCCGGACCGTCGGTGACGGCGCGCGGCGGACACCCGGCCGCGATGTTTGGCTTCATGCCGGGCCTGGCGGAAATGCTGACGCGCCAGGTGGAGACACCCGACGAAGCGAGAGCGGCCATTGCCGAACTCGATCGCCGCCGCGTCGATCTCGTGAAGCTCGTGCTGGAGCCGGGCTTTCCGTCCAGACGGTTGCCGAAATTGAAGGACGAGGTGTTCCTCGCGGCCATGGCCGAAGCGAAGAGCCGCCGGATGAGGACCACGGTGCATGTCGGCACCGACGCCGATGCGCGCCTCGCCATCGAAGCCGGCGCCAACGGCCTCGAGCACACCGCGCGCGGGTTGAGCGACGACACGATCGCGATGATGGCCGCCAGGAAGGTCGCGTTCACACCGACGCTGGTGGTGCTGGACTGGCGCTGGAAGCGCGGCGCCATTCGCGGCGAGGATGCGGATGTGCAACGCCTGGCGATGCCGGCCATCATGCAAACCCTGCTTGACCCGAGATCGCTGCTGGCGCCGATGTTGCGCGACGGGGAAACGGCGACAGCCATGACACGCGCCTTCGAAGGATCGCTGCAGCAGGTGGGTCGCGCGATCACGGCCGGCGTGCCGGTGCTCGCGGGCTCCGACGCCGGCAATCCCGCCACCTTCCACGGCATCGCGCTCGTCCGCGAGCTCGAGCTGCTCGCGCTGGCGGGAATGCCGCTGACCGACGTGCTGAAGGCCGCCACCTCGCGTGCCGCGGACCGTCTCGGCCAAACCACCCTCGGCCGCATCTCGGCCGGCGCGGTGGCCGATCTCGTCTTGCTCGACGCCGATCCCACCGAAGATCCGCGAGCCTATCGCCGCGTGGTGTCGGTCTATCTCGGCGGCCGGAAGATCGCGTCCGGATCCCGGATCCCGGATCCCGGATCCCGGAAAGAAAGTGTACGCTGACTCCGAAATGGCAACGCGTACGTCACGCCTGAAGCAACTGGGCTGGGAGCCCTTTGCGTGGCTGATCTACTCGCTGCCGTACCTGTTCTCGTCGCTGCTGTCGCCGGCCGTCGAAGGCCGGCGGCACTGGTATCTCGCGTCCTACGCGGCTTTCCTGGCGCTCTACTTTGCCGGGCACTTCGTGCGCAACCCGCGCATTCTCTGGATCGTGGCGGGGCTCGACGCCATCGCGTTCTTCGGCAGCATCCGCAATCCCTCGGCGGCGTGCTTCTTCATCTATGGCTCGGCGCTGATCGCCAACGGCTTCGCACCGCGGACGGCGCGCATGGTGCTGGCGGCGCAGGTGTTGATCGGCACTGCCGGATCGGCGGCGCTGAACATGGAGTGGTGGTACTACATGGCGTCGGTGGTGATCTCGGCCTTGATTGGCGCCGTCACCATCCAGGCCGCCGCCAAGGCGGCCGGCGACGCGAAGCTGCGCATGGCGCAGGAAGAGATCGAGCGGATTGCCAAGCTCGCCGAGCGCGAACGGATCGCGCGCGACCTGCACGACGTGCTGGGGCACACCTTATCGGTGGTGGTCCTCAAGAGCGAGCTGGCGCAGAAGCTCATGACCCGCGACCCGTCGCGCGCGCTGCAGGAGATGGCGGAGGTCGAGCGCATCTCGCGCCAGGGGCTGGCCGAAGTGCGCGAAGCGATCACCGGCTATCGATCGTCGGGGCTCGCCGCCGAGATCGAGCACGTGCGTGACACGTTGACCGCGGCGGGCATCGACGCGACGATCGAGGCGCGCCCGGTGACGCTCGCGCCCGCGCAGGAAACCGCCCTGTCGCTGGCGCTTCGCGAAGCGGCCACCAACGTGATCCGCCACTCCGCGGCCACCCGCTGCCACATCAAGTTCTACGCGCAGGACGGTTCGGCGCTGATGGAAGTGCAGGATGATGGCCGGGGCGGTGAGGCGCCGTTTGGGAACGGCCTCAGCGGGATGCGGGAGAGGATTCAGGCGCTTGGCGGAGCGCTGAGGAGAGAAACCGATCGCGGCACGCGCCTGCTGATTCGATTGCCGCTGAAGGTCGAGGGTTAATGGCGATGTTTACCCATGACCCTATAGCCCCCGGCTTTCTCGTCCGCCGAAGCGCGAAGCGCGAAGGTGGAAGCCGGGGGTTCCGGTGATCGCCATGCCAATCCGGGTTCTCATTGCAGAGGATCAGAGCATGGTGCTGGGTGCTTTGGCCGCGCTGCTCGAGATCGAATCCGACATCGAGGTGGTGGCGCGCGCGCATGACGGCCGCGAAGCGCTCCTGCTCGCGCAACGCAGCGATCCCGATGTGGTGCTCACCGACATCGAGATGCCGAACATGACCGGCCTCGAGATGGCCGCCGAATTGAACCGCACCCGCAAGGGCCAGCGCCCGCGCGTGATCATCCTCACCACGTTCGCGCGGCCCGGCTACCTGCGGCGCGCGCTCGACGCCGGCGCCTCGGGGTATCTCCTCAAGGACGCGCCCGCCGAGAAGCTGGCCGACGCGATCCGCAGCGTCCACCAGGGCCTGCGCGTCGTCGATCCGCAGCTGGCGCAGGATGCCTGGGGCGACGCTGACCCGCTGACCGATCGCGAGCGCCAGGTGCTGCGCGCCGCCGAAGAGGGGCTCGCCAGCGCCGATATTGCGAGACGGCTGAACCTTTCGGAAGGCACCGTCAGGAACTACCTGTCGGAGTCGATCGCCAAGCTGGGCGTCTCGAACCGCATCGAGGCCGCGCGTCTCGCCCGCCAGAGAGGTTGGTTGTAAGCTAGGCGGGCGTGAAAGCCCTTTTCGCCCTCATTGCCGCCACCGTTCTCGCCGCGCAACAGCCCACACCGCTCCATACCCTCCTGACCCGATCGGCCGCCGACTTTCCGGGCAAGGCCGGCATCTGGGTCAAGCACCTGACCACCGGTGAAACCGCAGGCGTGCGCGACGGCGAGATCTTCAACAGCGCCAGCGTGATCAAGATCCCCGTGCTGGTGCAGGCGTTCCAGATGGCCGAGCGCGGCGAGATCAAACTGGACGAGCGCATCACCATCCGCAAGGAAGACATCCGGGGCGGTTCCGGCGTCTTCCGCCATCACGACACCGGCCTGCAGCCGACGTTCCGCGACGTGCTGCTGCAGATGATCATCACCAGCGACAACACCGCCACCGACCTCGCGATCGCGAAAGTCGGTGGAGTGGCACGCGTCAATGCATGGCTGAAGCAGGCCGGGTATGCGGACGGCCAGCGCCTCACGCAAACCACCGGCGAGCTGTTTGCCAAATACAACGCGCTTGGCCCCGCCGACGACCGCAATGCGAAGACCAACGCCGATCGCACGTATTGGCTCGGCGAGATCACGCCGCGCAGCGTCGGCTTGATCCTCGAGGCCATCGAAAAGAAGACCATCGCCTCCGCGGCGAGCTGCGACGCGATGTTGCGGATGCTGCGGGCGCAGCTGGCCGGCCAGCGGCGGCTCAACCACTATCTCTCCGTGCCGGTCGCGCACAAGACCGGCGACTTCCCCCCGGTGCTGGCCAACGACGTCGGCATCATCTACGCGCCGAGCGGCCCGATCGTGGTGTCCTTTCTCGGTAATGCGATCACCGGCAACTATGGAGACGCCGAAGATCGGATTGGCCGCTTTGCCCAGCAGTTGGTGGAGTATTTCGACAAATGAGCAGTCGTATTGTTCTGATGGTTTTGGCTCTGTGTTCTCTGTGCTCTCCGTGGTTAACGTCCGTGGCAGCGCAGGAGCCGCCCCTGTGGCCGGGAGCGAAGTACGACCCCGCGATCCCGACCATCAAGTCCGTGCTCGGGCACGATCACGGTGAGGTCATCACCCCACCCGAAGGCGTGGCGCAGTACCTGCAGGCGCTGCAGACGGCGGCGCCGGCCAAATCGCGGTTGATCGAATACGCGCGTTCGTGGGAGGGCCGCCCGCTCTGGCTGTTCGTGATCGGCAGCCCCGATCGCATCGCGAAACTCGAGCAGGTCAAGACCGACTTACAGCGATTCGCGGATCCGCGTCGCACGTCCGGGGCGGACGCCGATCGGCTTCTCAGAGAGCTCCCGGTCGTGGTGTGGTTGATTCACGGCGTCCACGGTAACGAGATCTCGTCGGCGGACGCGGCACTGGCCGAGGCGTATCACCTGCTGGCCTCGCAGGGCGACGCCGGCGTCGACGCGGTGCTGCGCGATGCGCTCGTGCTGATCGATCCGATGCAGAACCCGGACGGCCGCGCCCGGTTCGTGTTTCAGAACCTGATCGGACGCGCCGCCACACCCGATCCGGCGCCGTACTCCGCCGAGCACGACGAGCCATGGCCCGGCGGCCGCGTCAACCATTACCTGTTCGACATGAACCGCGACTGGTTCGCGCAGTCGCAGCCGGAGACGCGCGGGCGCATCACGATCGGCCTCGAGTATGTGCCGCAGATCACGGTGGACCTCCACGAGCAGGGCGGCGACAACGCGTATTACTTCGCGCCGCCGGCCGATCCGCTGAACCCGCACATTACCAAGAGCCAGATCGCCGCGTGGGACCTGATTGGCCGCGCCAACGGCGCGCGCTTCGACGAGCGCGGCTGGCCGTATTACATCCGCGAGGTCTACGACGCCTTTTATCCGGGTTATGGAGATTCGTGGCCGACGTTCCAGGGCTCCATCGGCATGACCTACGAGCAGGCCTCGGCGCGCGGCCTCGCGTTCGCGCGCAGCGACGGCGACACGCTCACCTATCGCGACGGC
The DNA here is from genome assembly GCA_964513235.1 of uncultured Acidobacterium sp. Taxonomy (GTDB): domain Bacteria; phylum Acidobacteriota; class Vicinamibacteria; order Vicinamibacterales; family UBA2999; genus 12-FULL-67-14b. Next base: position 57,222 of record CAZEMI010000151.1, on the reverse strand, counting down.
GTGATGCACCACTTCAACGCCGCCATCACCACGGCGATTACCGCCGCGCGCAATCGCGAGCGGTTCATGCGCGACTACCTGGAGTATCGCCGCAGCGCGATCGCGGAAGGCGAGAAGGGACCGATCCGTGAATACCTGATCGTGCCCGGCCAGGACCCGTCGCGCGCCGATCGGCTGGCGCGCAATCTCGCCACGCAGGGCATCGAGGTGCGAAAGGCGGAAGAGCCGATCAAGATCGTCTCGCGCACGCTGCCCGCCGGCACCTACCTCGTGTCCAACGCGCAACCCACAGCGCGCATGATCCGCAACCTGCTCGATCCGAAGACCGATCAACCGGCCGAGTTCATTCGCAAGCAGGAAGAGCGCCGCAAGATGCGGCTGAACGATCAGATCTACGACATCACGGCGTGGAACCTGCCGATGCTGTTCGACGTGGAGCTGGTGACGAGCTCGTCGCCGATCGGCGTGAAGGCCTCGGTGGTGCCATCGCGGTACGATGCGCAACCGCCGGCGCGAACGCTGCCGGCGGGGAAGGTCGGGTACCTGATGCCGTGGGGCTCGGCGGCGGCGGCGCTCTCGGCCGATGCCATGCGGCAGGGCATTCGCATCCGCAGCGTCGGCGGCGCGTTCACCTTCAACGGCCGGCGCTATCCGATCGGCACGGCCCTGATTCGCACCGCCGAGAACGCGCCCGATCTCAACGCGAAGCTCGCCGCGCTCGCGTCACGGCATGGAGCGGAAATAGTCGCCATTGATTCCACCTATGTAGACGAGGGCACCTCGCTCGGCAGCAACGACGTGCAGGCGCTCGAGGCGCCGAAGGTGCTGATGGTGTGGGACACGCCCACGCAGACCCTGTCTGCCGGGTGGATGCGCTACGTGCTGGAACGGCGTTTTGGGCAGGCCGTGACCGCCGTTCGCACCAGCTCGCTCGGGCGCGCCAACTTCAACGACTACGACGTGATGGTCATGCCGTCGGGAAATTTCGCGGGCACCATCAACGAGGCCGTTCTCAATCGCCTCAAGGACTGGTTGCGTGCGGGCGGCACACTCATTACTGTGGCGGAGGCTTCCAGATGGGCGACCGCCAGCAATGTGGGACTGCTCGATACCCAGACGTTGCTAAAAGACGGTCGCCCCGATGTTCCTCCGCCCAGCGGTTCCAGCGGTTCTAGCGGTTCCACGAGTTCCAGCGGTTCCACGAGTTCCAGCGGTTCCAAACCGGTCGAGTTCGATTACGACAAGGCGATTCAGCCGGATCGGGAGCGGCCCGCGTCGCAGCCGGGCGCGATCCTGCGCGTCACGCTCGACACCAATCATTGGCTGACCGCGGGTCACGACGCCGACGCGCAGGTGATGATCGAGGGCAATCGCGTGTTTGCGCCGCTCAAGCTGAACAGCGGTCGCAACGTCGGCGTCTACGCCACCAAGGACAACCTGATTGCATCCGGCTTGATTTGGCCCGATGCGCAGGACATCCTCGTGCAGAAGGCGTTCCTCATGCACCAGCCCTTCGGGCAGGGACATGTGATTGCTTTCGCCGAGGAGCCGAACTATCGTGCGTTCACGGAAGCGACCATGCTTCTGTTCATGAATGCGGTGTTGTTGGGGCCCGGATACTGATACGGACGTAGCCACGGGAGACGCGGACACGGAGATTTTTTTGGGGGAAACGATGAAAGCCATTCAAAACCGACTGCTGTTTTCCGTCAGTGCTTTGGCTCTCGGCCTCGCGGTCGCGCTCACGTCCTACGCCTCCGTCGGAGCGCAAGGGGCACCCTACTTTCCTCCTGCCGGTGCCTGGGCAAAAAAGGCGCCCGCTGAACTCGGGCTCGATCCGGCAAAGTTGCAAGAGGCCATCTCCTATGCGCAGTCGCGTGAATCGCGGCGCGAGATGGACTTCTCCGATCAGGAGCGTATTTTCGGCACGCTGCTCGGCTCGGTCCCGAACATCCGCGCCAGGACCAACGGCGTCGTCATCTACAAGGGCTATGTCGTCGCCGAGTTCGGCGATCCGACGTGGGCGGATCCGACCTACTCGGTCGCCAAGAGCATGCTGGCGACGGTCGCCGGCATCGCCGTTCGCGACGGCTTGATCACCAATCTCGATGCGCCGGTCGGCGCCACGGTGAAGGACGGCGGCTACGACTCCCCACGTAACGCCCAGGTCACGTGGAAGCACCACTTGCAGCAGACCAGCGAGTGGGAAGGCACCCTGTTTGGCAAGCCGGACAACTTCATCGGCAAGGAAGCGTTCGGGGAAGGCGAGAGGAAGCCCCGTGAACTGATGCGGCCCGGCACGCATTACGAGTACAACGACGTGCGCATCAATCGCTTTGCGCTGTCGCTGCTGCGCGCCTTCAACAAGCCGGTGCCCGATGTGTTCCGCGAGCAGGTGATGGATGTCATCGGCGCGTCGAATACCTGGCGCTGGATTCCGTATCACAACAGCTTCGTCGAGGTTGATGGCCGCAAGATGGCGTCGGTGAGCGGCGGCACGCGGTGGGGCGGCGGCGTGTGGATCAACGCCCACGATATGGCGCGCTTCGGCTACTTGTGGCTGCGGGGCGGCAAGTGGGGCGACAAGCAGATTCTGCCGCCGGCGTTTGTGAAGGAGGCCTTGACTCAGGGCGGCGCGCCCAACTCTCCCGGCAACGGCTACGGCTACCTGTGGTGGCTCAACACGTCGGGCAAGGCCCTGGCGGGGCTGCCGACCAACGCGTTCTCGGCGAACGGCGCCGGCAGCAACACCATCACGGTGTCGCCCGATCACGACCTCGTCGTGGTGTGGCGCTGGCACCAGGGCAGCGCCGGGGAGTTCGCCAGGCGCATCGTCGCGGCGATCAAGCCGGGCACGATGTAGTTGGCAGTTACCAGTTGACTGTTGCCAGTTGAGTTGCGGGTTGCAAGTTAGGTTGCAACTGTTGACTCAACTGGCAACTTCCCAACTCAACTGGCAACTGCCAACTGGCAATTGCCAACTTCCCCCCTCCCACCATCGGGTGATGCGCCCTACGCTGCCTGCATGTCACTGTGAATGCCACCTCTCAATACGTGCACGGCGAGCGCGACACGCCCGTTGATTGCGAGCTTGCCGTAAATGGTGGCCAGATGCTTCTTCACCGTCTCTTCGCTGATGGCGAATTCCCGCGCAATCTGACGATTGCGGAGGCCGCGAGAGACCGCCTGCGCCATCTGGCGTTCGCGCTGGGTGAGGTGTTCCGCGTGCAAAGGACCGTTGGGGATCATGGCTTTATGCTCCATTCGGGAGCACAATTGCCCCCGTACTTCCTCAACGAGGCACACTGGAAAACCGAACACCCCCTCGCGCCGACCCGTCGGCAACCGCGACGCAGTTCTTGCTGGAGCGCATGCGCGCCGGGGATACCAGTGCGCTTAACCGCTTGATGGACAGGTACTTACCGAGGCTGAGCCGCTGGGCCTCGGGCCGCCTGCCGCAGTGGGCCCGCGATGTCTCCGACACCGACGATCTGGTGCAGGACACGCTCATCCGGAGCGTGGCCAACCTCGACCATTTCGAGGCGAGAGGGGAGGGCGCGCTGCAGGCCTACCTGCGCGGCGCGGTCATGAACCGCATCCGCGACGAGATCCGCCGGAAGCGCCGCACGCCGGCCGCCGATCCGCTCGATTCCACCATGCCGTCCAAAGGACGCTCACCGCTCGAGACCGCCATCGGCGCCGAAACCCTCGCCAAATACGATCGCGCGCTCGAGCGTCTCGACGCCGAAACGCGCGAAGCGGTGATCGCGCGCATCGAGATGGGCTGCTCGTACGCGGAAGTCGCCGAGCTGATGGACAAACCGAGCGCGGATGCCGCGCGCATGACCGTGAGCCGCGCGTTGGTTCGGCTCGCCGAGGAGATGCGCCGTGGCTGAGGACAACAACCTCCTGACCGCGGCGGGTCGCATCGCCGACGGCGAGCTGATCGACTGGGCGTCGATCACCGACACGTTGCCGTCGGAGGAGGATCGCGCGATCGCCGAGGAACTCGCCGTGGTCGCGCACATCGCGGCGGGGCATCGGCAGCTGCATCAACTGCTCCCGGTCGCCGCCGACACGCCGCCCAACCTGATGCCCGACCGCGCGCGGTGGGGCCACCTCGATCTGCTCAACGTCGTCGGACGTGGTTCGTACGGCATCGTGTATCGCGCGTGGGACACGCGGCTCGAGCGGCTCGTCGCGCTGAAGCTGTTTCATGGCGCGTCGAATCCCGATGCGGTGATGCAGGAAGGCCGCATGCTGGCGCGGGTCCGGCACGAGAACGTGGTGGCGGTCTACGGCGCGGATGTGATCGACGGCGTGGCCGGCATCTGGATGGAGTTGGTGCATGGGCGCACGGTCGACGATCTCGTCAAGGGCCAGGGGCCGATGCCGGCACACGAAGCCGCGGCGGTCGGCGCCGACATTGCGCGCGCGCTGGCCGCGGTGCACGCGGCAGGATTGCTGCACTGTGATGTGAAAGCGCAGAACGTGGTGCGCGAAAGCGGCGGCCGCGTGGTGCTGATGGATCTTGGCGCCGGCCGGCTCGTTCCGGAAGCGCGCGACACCGATGACTTGTCCGACGTTGCCGGCACGCCGCGCTACATGGCGCCGGAACAGTTCGAGGCGGGGGCGGTCGCGACCAGGGCCGGCGACGTCTACAGCCTCGGCGTGCTGCTGTACTTCGTGGTGTCCGGCAGGTTCCCCGTCGACGGCAAGACGCTCGGGGAACTGCGCCGGGCACACCAGGAAGGCAAACCCCGCCCGCTCGGCGACGTGTGTCGCGGGCTACCGGCAGCGTTCATCGAGCTCGTCTCCAGGGCGATCGATCGCGATCCCGAGCAGCGGCCGGGCTCGGCGGCCGACGTGCAAGCCGCACTCACACCGCTCGCAATTGTCCCGGTCGAAGCACCCAGCACTCGTTCGGTCTGGTGGTGGGCCGCCGTCCCGACGCTCGCGGTGTTGGCGATTGCCGTACTCCTTTGGCTGGTGCGGCCGGCGCCGCCGGTCCTTCCTGAAGTGGATACGTTGGCAGTGCTGCCGATCACCAATTTCACCGGCGATCCATCCAAGCAATACATCGCTGATGGTCTCACAGAAATCCTCATCACTCAGCTGGCTCGCCTGCCCGGTCTGCAGGTCACATCGTCCGCGACGATGTCAACCGTGCGCGACGTGAAGAATGAGAGAGAGATCGCCGAAACACTCGGCGTCCGGTTGCTGCTTGCCGGCTCGGTGCTGCAGGCCAACGACCGCATCGTGCTCGGCGTCCGGCTGACCGATCCACGCAGCGGCCGCGTGATCTGGGGGAGCCAATTGGAGCGCCTCCCGTCGAACATTCTGAGTGCGCGATCCGAGATCGCGAATCTGGTCGCGGCGCGCCTGTCTCTCGAAGTCCCCAAATCCAATGCGACGGATTCGCGTCAGCTGAAGGCCGAAGCGCAGGACGCGTTCTTGCGTGGCGTCGTACAAGTCTCAACGGCAGCGAACGCAAGTTTCGCTGAAGCCGTGCGCCTGTTCGAACGTGCAGTGGCGCTCGAGCCAGCCTGGGCTGAGCCGCTTGCGTACCTCGCATACGCGCAGCAATTGACGATCGAATTCGGCGACCCCGCGCGACGTTCGGAACGCGCCGAGATTGTCAAGACCAACTCGCTCCACGCCATCCAATTGGACCCTGGCCTCCCCATGAGTCACGCGGCACTCGCCGCGGTTCAGGCCTATCACGATTGGGATTTCCGTGCGGCAGAGACAACGCTGAGACAAGGGCTCGGCACCATGACCAGCGATGGTTTGGCACATGCACGCCTCTCAATGTTGCTAGCCGCCGCCGGCCGCCTGGACGAGGCCATCGAAGCGGCAGAGCGCGCCCGTGACCAAGAGCCGTTGATTCCCGAGCGGCACACCAATCTCGCTATCGTTCGTTACTACGCGAGAGACTTCGAGCGTGGGCTCGTTGAAATTGAACGCGCGCTTGACCTTTCGCCAAACCTCGGGCTCGGTCATCTAGGCAAGGGTCGAATTCTCGCCGCACTTGGCCGGCACGAAGAGGCAATCAACAGCATCCGCCGAGCGATCGAGATCTCACCAAATCCGGGCTGGATCGCCCTGCTTGGGACGGTTTACGCCCAGGCTGGGCAGACGTCAGAGACCAACGCCGTGTTAGAGCGCTTGACTGGGTTAGAGTCTCAGGGTTCGTTTGTGAGTATCGACAATTACGCGTACATTGCCGCCTACCAAGGGCGCCTGGACGAGGCCTTCCGCTTGATCGGGGAGGCAATTGATCGGCGGATGACCAACGTACTTTGGCTCGCCGTCGATCCCCGTGCTGATGTGCTTCGTCGGGATCCCCGTTTCGGTTCTTTGGTCGCACGAATCGGGATCGTGTCTCGCTAGGGCACTGCGGCGCACCCGCCCCCTCGGCGCGCAACAGTGTGATCAGCAAGGGGGTTGGAGGATGTTGTGCCTAGGTATAACCACAGTCTTTCGGAGGTGACGGCTGCGTTGGACGCCAAGATCGCCGCGCTCGAGGACTTCAGGAATCAGGTTGAGGCGAAGCTGAAGTCCGGCGTCGGCGTACAGTCGAATGCCCAAGCCTTAAAGCGGATTTCGGCAAGCCTCGCGCACGCGAAAGACGCGCGCTACTCGATGAACAACAGCTGCTGCAACCAGAACTGCGAATTCGACTGGCAAGACGTCTAGGTAGGAGTCGCCGTGCAGACCGCCGATCGCTTCCGCCGCTCGCCCGGCGTTGTGATCTCCTGGGACGGGAACCAGGCCGTCTGCTTTACCTGGCAATCGGCCGAGCGCATGCCAATTTCGATGGCTGCGCTCGGTCTTCTTCATCATCTGAGCGACTGGACCTCCGCTGCGGAGCTCCGCGATCGCATCGCGCCTGGGGGCGACGTGGTCATGGTCACGGAGACCATCGACCTACTTCACGAGCTTGGCCTTGTCGAGCGCGAGGGTCAGCCGAGTCGACACTCTGAGTGGCTCGAGTGGAGTCCCGCGGCGGCGTTCTTTCATTTCGCGACGAAGAACGGCGTCTTCCCCGAAGATCTCGCGCAGCGCGATCGTGAGCTGGTCGAAAAGGCCAAGACCGACCCTCAGCCACCGCCAACCAAGCGCCTTGACGGTCCGCGACGACGTTTGCCCGCCGGCGAATTGTCATCCGCGGATCTTCACAGCGCGTTGACGAAGCGCCGGACGTGGCGGCGATTTTCGGATCAGCCGCTGCCTTCGAGTGCCCTCGGCACGTTGCTCAATTACACGTTCGGTGTTCGAGCGCGCGGCAGCGTGGCCGGACAAGGTCCGGTGATTGTCCGCACGTCGCCGTCAGGCGGCTCCCGACATCCCGTTGAAGCGTACGTGCTCGCATGGAACGTCGACGGATTGGAGTCAGGTGCGTATCACTACGACAGCGACACGATGGAGCTGGTCGATCTCCAGCGCCCGATCTCCCCCACCGACATCCCTGCGCTGCTCGCGCATCAAACCTACTTCGCGGGCGCCGGCGCGGCGGTCGTCATGTGCCCGGTGTTCGCGCGCACGATGTGGCGATACGGGCACAGCCGCGCGTACCGAACCGTGCTGATCGACACGGGTCATCTCGGTCAGACCTTCTGCCTGGTGGCCACCGCGCTGGGACTGGCGCCGTTTACGACGATGGCGTTCAGCGAATCACGGCTTGAAGCGTTGCTGGGGCTTGATGGGGTGAGCGAGTGCCCGATTTATGTGGCGGGCGTAGGCATGCCGGATCCTGCCGCGGGCGGGTCACCGGGGCGCTGGGACGTTACGAGTACGAATTCACGCGCGCCACGCGCATCGCGTCCACGAAGGTAAAGCCCAGCGCGCGCGCTTTCCGGAACGTCCGCACGAACAACGTCAGCCTGCGTATCATCGTCCGGCCCCTTTATAGGACACAAAGATGCATTTCCAGACATAGATGTCGTTAGTGATGACCTAGAATTCAGAAAACGTGCGCGTGCTCCCGCAATCCCCGCTCGACTGGGTGCTGTTGGCCGTCGGCACCGCGACCGCGGTCATCATCGCGGTGGCAATGCAGGACTTCTTCGTCGACTCCCGCGTCAACAACCCGAGGCTTCGCGCGCTGCAGGATGTGGGCGTCGGCATCGCCGTCACGCACTTCGGCGTGTTGCTGGTCCGTGGCTCCGCAGGCCCGGCCTGGGCGGTCGCCGGCAGCGCCATGTACGTGGCCGCGACCATGCTGTTCCTGAGTTCGGTCGAGGCGGCGCGCCGAGTGCCGATGGCGCGCACGCTGGTCGCCGACACGCCGCCGAAGTCCCTGATCACGACCGGGCCGTTCGCCGTGATCCGCCATCCGTTTTACGTGGCCTATTCGCTCGCGTGGCTGGCCGCGCCGGTGGCCACGCACGGCCCGGTGATTACCCTGCTCGCCCTCGGTGCGATCGCGGTGTATGTGATTGCCGCCCGACGTGAGGAACGCCAGCTCGACGATCGTTTCGGCGAGGCGTTTCGCACCTACAAGCTCGTCACGGGTTACGTGGTGCCGCCCGTTTTCCGCCTCGTCGGGCGCTCGCTGAACTGAGTTGGTACTCCCCAGCACGATTCTTCACTGGATCCTGGTGGGCTCCGCGGCCGGTGCCGTCGGCTTTCTGCATTGGCCTGACCGTGCACTTCGAACGCCGCGACGACAAGCCGGCATGGGTCCAGGCCATGCATTCGCTGGATACGGCATCCCTTCTATCTGGGCTACATCATCGGCGCGCTGGCGCCGGCCGTCGCCGTCCATCACCCGGTGATTCTGCTCGTGTCGATGGCCATGGTGGCGATTACCGTGACGGCGGCCTTCCGTGAAGAGCGGGTGTGGCTGGCGAGTCCTCGGGCCGATGAGTATCGGGAGTACCGCCATCGCACCGGGATGTTCCTGCCATTCATCGGCCGTTCGACTCGCGATTGAGCGCTGACACGCTCAACCGCTCGCTCACGGCAGGACGTCAATGCTTCGCGCCTCGTCTCGGCGCTATAATCGCTCTCGCAGCACCGCTTGTCCGCACAGATACCTGACACCGTCATCGAGTGGGCTCTTGCCGGCGCCGGCGGCATCACGCTCATTGTGTTCGCGGTGGCACTGCAGAATTTCTTTGTCCAACCACCGGTCCTGACGCGCGGCCAGCGCTTCTTCCAGGATCTCAGCATCGTCGTTGGCGTCACGCACGGCCTCGCGCTCCTGGTGCTCAATTCCGCCGGCGACGTCTGGGCCGGCATCGGCATCGGGATGTATACCGTCTCGCTGACGCTCTTCCTCGCCGCGATTGAAGCCTCGCGTCGCGTGCCGATGACGCGGACGTTCGTCTACGAGCCCAAGTGCACCACCATCCTCACCGAGGGCCCGTATCGTTTCATTCGCCACCCGATTTACCTCTCGTACTCGCTGGCGTGGTCTGCCGCGCCGGTGGCGACGCATAACGTGTTCCTCGCGCTGACGGCCATCGGGATGATCGGCAGCTACGTGGCCTCGGCGCGCGTCGAGGAACGCCTGCTGCTCAGCGGGCTCCGCGGCCCCGAATACGCCGAGTGGCGCAGACGCACGTGGCGGATGATTCCGTTCCTGTACTAGCCCGTTCGACTCGGGATTGAACGCGACCCGCGTCCAATCCCTCGCTCACGGCAGGCCGTCCCACCGTTCAACCCTTGAACTTTTGAACCTCTTGAACCCTTGAACCTCCCTTCTTGTTGACATTCGACAAGAGCCGCGGCATGCTCTTGTCGAATGTCGACAATACTCTCCGCTCTCGCAGTGCTCGCGGCGTCGTCCGGCCTCCTGGTGTCGCCGGCGGAACTGGCCGCCATGCTCAAGGATCCGACCGTGGTCGTAATCGCGGTCGGCGACCGGCCGGGTGATTTCGATGCCGGCCACATTCCGGGCGCGCGGTTCGTGCGCTACGGCGACATCGCCATCGAAGCGGATGGCTTGACGTCGGAGTTGCCGCCGATCGATCAGCTGCGGCGCGTACTGGCGAATGCCGGCATCGGCGACCGCTCCAAGGTGATCATCTATGGCTCGACGATTGCCGCGACGCGGCTGTTCTTCACGCTCGATTACGTCGGCCATCCGCACGCGCGCGTGCTGAATGGCGGGTGGAACGCGTGGAAGGCATCCGGCGGCGCGGTGGCAACCGGGCCGCCGCAGATTAAACACCGATTAGACACCGAGCTTACCCCTAATGTTCAGTCGCAACGCGTTGTGACGGCGGACTGGATCACGGCGCGGCTTGCCCCGCCGAAGCTCGCTAACTCTCAGGCGAGCGGAGGCGGGCTGTCGTCGCCGGAGATGACGCTGCTCGACGCACGCCCCGACGCGGAGTTCACCGGCGCCGACGGCGGCATGAACGGCATGCACGTGAAGGGTCACCTGCCCGACGCGCAGCAACTGGTGTGGAACACCCTGCTCGATTCCTCGGGCCGCTTCCTGCCCGACGCCGAGCTCGAGAAAAAGTACCACGCGATCGGCGCCGCCAAGAGCACGCCGCTCGTGAGCTACTGCATGGTCGGCATGCGCGCCTCGGTCACGTACTTCGTGGCCCGGCATCTCGGCTACGACGCGCGGTTGTACGACGGGTCGATCGTGGACTGGACGCGGCGCAAGTTGCCCGCGGTGATGGGGAAGTAAGACTCAATCGCGCTCGGAGCGCGGCAAAGGAACCAATCGCCGCGCGGAGTGCGGCAAAGGAACCAATCGCCGCGCGGAGCGCGGCAAAGGAACACTGTGAAGCTCGACCTTCTTCAAGGCACGCTCGACCTGTTGATCCTCAAGACGCTGGCGCTCGGCCCGCAACACGGGTGGGGCATCGCGCAGCGCATCCAGCAGATTTCGGAGAACGTCCTGCGCGTCAACCAGGGCTCGCTGTATCCGGCCCTGCAGCGGCTCGACACCGCGGGCTGGCTCGAATCCGAGTGGGGCGCCTCGGAAAACAACCGGCAGGCGAAGTTCTACCGCCTCACGAAGAAGGGTGAGCGCCAGCTGAAGGAAGAAACCGCACAGTGGGAACGGATGACGCTGGCGGTCCAGCGCATCCTGGAAACCGAAGTGTGATTGATCGCATTCGCGCGTGGTGGCGGGGCGGCGAGCTCGACCGCGAGCTCAACGCCGAAGTCCGCTTCCACATCGAGATGGAGACCGAGAAGAACATCACGCTGGGCCTGAGCCCGGAGGACGCCCGGCTGAAGGCGTTGAGGAGTTTCGGTCCGATGGAAAAGCACAAGGAAGAAGCACGCGAGGCGCGTGGCGTGAGCTGGCTCGAAACGCTGGTGGCCGATTTGCGCTACGGTGCGCGGGCGTTGTTCAAGCATCCGGGCTACGCGCTGCTCGCCGTGCTGACGCTCGGCTTGGGCATTGGCGCCAATACCGCGATCTTCAGCGTGATCAACGGCGTGCTGCTGAAGCCGCTCCCCTACGAGCACGGCGATCGGCTGGTGGTGATTCAGCAGTCGCGGCCGCTGTCGGGACAGCCGCAGGTAGGCGTCGCGATCGCGGAGTACTTCGACTATCGCGAACGCGGCAAGGACGTGTTCGACGGCCTGGTCGAGTACCACCAGATGAACTTCGACCTGATCAACCGCGGCGAGCCGGATCGCGTGAACACCGGCGTCGTGTCGCACAACTTCTTCGACCTGCTGGGCATCAGGCCGATCATCGGCCGCACCTTCGTGGCCGCCGACGATGTGCGTGATGCCGAGGCGGTGCTGATCCTGAGCCATACCTACTGGCGCACCAAGTTCGGCGGCGACCCGAACATCGTCGGGCAGGTGTTCGAGATGAACGATCGGCCGCATCGCGTGATTGGCGTGCTGCCGAATGTGCCCCACTATCCGCAGGAGAACGACGTCTATATGCCGGTGCTGGCATGCCCGTTCCGAGCCGCCGGTGAGCGGCAGATTCCGCAGAACCGGCGGGCGTTCGGCGCCCTGAATGTGTTTGGCCGACTGAAGGAGGGCGCGAGCGCGGAACAGGCGGCGAGCGCGGTTGGCGCGATCTGCCACACCTTCACGCAAGACAACACGCCGGTCTACCGGCCGGAAACGTCCGGGTTCCGCGCCACCACGATTCCGGTGCGTGAAGCGCTGACCAGCGGCGCTCGCGAGCTGCTGTTGATCCTGCTCGGCATCACCGGTCTCGTGTTGTTGATCGCGTGCGCCAACGTCGCCAACCTCACGTTGGCGAGAATGCTCGGCCGCGATCGCGAGCTGGCCATGCGCGCGGCGCTCGGCGCGGGACGCGGCCGTCTCGTGCGCCAGTTGCTGACGGAAAGCACGTTGCTGTCGGTGGCCGGCGGCGCGATCGGCATCGGTTTCGCGTGGATCACCATCGACATGCTGACGACCTTCGTGGGCCGGTTCACGTCGCGGACCGGCGAGATCACGCTCGATCCCGTGGTGTTGATCTTCACGCTCGGCGTGTCGGTGCTGACCGGCCTGCTGTTCGGCACGCTGCCGGCGCTCGGCAGCCGCGTCGATCTGGTATCGGCGCTGAAGCAGGGCGGCGGCCAGGCGGGCGACGCCGGCAGCCGCAAGAAGATCCAGGGCGCGTTAATCGTGGCGCAGGTCGCGGTGTCCGTGATGCTGCTGGTTGGCGCCGGCTTGTTGCTCGCGAGCTTCTTCCGCCTGCAGCGCGTCGAGACCGGCTATCGATCCGACGGCGTGCTGTCGGCGCAAATCTTCGGCAACTTCTCGCGATATCCCAACATCAACACGCAGCGCAAACTCTACCTGCCGGTGCTCGAACGAATCCAGGCGCAGTCGGGCGTGCATGCGGCGGCCATTACCAACGCCGTGCCGCTGGGCGGCGGCGCGCCGGGCACCACGCGGTTCGAGATCGAGGGGCGCGTCGTCGACGATCCGGAGCGGCGACCGACCACGGACGTCCGGGTGGCGAGCCCGCAGTACTTCGCGACGATCGGCATCCCGGTGATGAGCGGGCGCGTCTTCTCTGACATGGACTCCGAGGAGTCCATGCCCGTGGTCGTGATCAACAAGGCGATGACGAAGTATTGGGACGGCTCCGATCCGATCGGATCGCGCATCAGGCCGATCGCCGGGCCCAAAGAGCAGCCCTGGTTCACGGTGGTCGGCATCGTCGGCGACGTGAAACAGTTTGGCCTCACGCAAGACACGGTGGCGCAGTTATATCTGCCGCTGACGCAATCGCCGTTTGGGATCGCCGGGCAGATCCTGGTGAGAACCGCGGGCGATCCGGCGGCATTCGGCAACGTGTTGCGCACCACCGTGTACGCCGTGGATCCCAACCAGCCGGTCGAGAATGTGCAGACGCTGGACGACCTGCGATCGGAAGCGCTCGCGGCGCCGCGCCTGACCGCAACACTGCTTGGCGTGTTCGCCGCCCTCGCGTTGCTGGTCACGCTCGCCGGCATCGGCGGGGTGATTGCGACCTCGGTGCAGCAGCGCACGAAAGAATTCGGCCTGCGGATGGCGCTCGGCGCGCGCCGCGACAGCGTGCTGGTCATGGTCGTGCGCCAGGGGTTGACGCTCGTCCTGATTGGACTCGCGATTGGCGTGGTGGGTGCGCTTGCGGCTGGCCGCGTGTTGTCGTCGTATCTCTACCAGACGGCGCCGCGCGATCCGCTCATCTTCGCGGGCGTGGCGCTGGTCTTCGTACTGGCCGGGATCGTCGCGTGCCTGATCCCGGCGCGAAGAGCCACCACGGTGGATCCGTTGATCGCGCTGCGTGCAGAGTAGTGCAGAGTGCAGAGTGCAGAGTTAAGAGTGGTGAGCGAATCTACTCTGCACTCTTAACTCCTCACTCTCAACTTCATTTATCAAGCATCTCAATAGTCGCCGTTGACGGCTGGCGGGTCTTCTGCAGACCCGCCGCCACTTTCTCAACCTGCCGCATCACCCGGAGCACGTTCAATCCCACGATCTTCCTGACGTCGTCGTCCGTGTAGCCGCGTTTCAATAGTTCCGCGGTCAGGTCCGGGTATTTCGACACGTCTTCAAGTCCGGCCACGACGTCGGTGATGCCGTCGAAATCGCCGCCAAGCCCGATGTGATCGATGCCCGCGACCTTGCGAATGTGATCGATGTGATCGGCGACTTGCGAGAGCGTCGCCCTCGGCGCCGTCATGCCCTTGCGCTCGGCCTCGGGCCTGGCGTTGAAGTCGGCGACTGCCTGCGAAATGAATCCGGGCACGAACGTCACCATGACCACGCCGCCGTTCTTCGCGACGATCTGCAGGATGTGATCGGGCACGTTGCGGGGAACGTTGCAGATCGCCTTCGCGGACGAATGCGAGAAGATCACCGGCGCTGCGGTGACGCGCAACGCGTCCGCCATGGTGTCCGGCGAGACGTGGCTCAGGTCGACGAGCATGCCGAGGCGATTCATCTCGCGAACCACCTCCTCGCCGAAGTTCGTGAGGCCGCCGTGCGCGGGCTGGTCGGTGGCCGAGTCCGCCCACGCGAGATTCAGGGAGTGGGTCAGCGTCATGTAGCGCGCGCCGAGGGCGTAGAACATGCGCAACGCCGCGAGCGAGTTGTCGATCGAGTGGCCCCCCTCCATGCCGATCAGCGACGCGATCTTGCCGTTCTTGAACGCGCGATCGACAGCGTCGGCCGTGCCAACCAGCTGAAACGTCTCGCCCCACTGTGTCGTCATGCGATGGACCGTGTCGATCTGCTCCATCGTGACGCGCGTGGCTTCCTTGCCCATCATCGACGACGGCGTGTAGACGGACCAGAACTGGCCGCCGACCCCGCCTTGGCGCAGGCGCGGAATGTCGGTCATCAATTTCGGCACGGGTTTCGAAATGTCGGCCTTGCCGAAGTCGCGGCCAGGATCGAGATCGCGCAACGCCCATGGATAGTCGTTGTGCCCGTCGATCAGGGGCGTTTGCCGGTGTATCGCGATCGCGCGCGCCGTGAAGTCCTGCGCCTCACCGACGCACACGAACAACGCCACCCCCACCACAGCCGCTAAGGAGATTCGCATGCGGAGAGACTATCAGAGGCGCAGCAGCGTTTCCCTCAAAAGCTTGCGCACTGGACTAGGCGGCCCTCCTGGCGATGAGCGGACGCGCTGCGGCCATGGCGATCAGTACCGCACCAAACGTACAGACGATGGTGGCGCCCGTTGGCAAGTCGAACACCACTGAAAAATACATGCCGAGCACCGACACCACGGTTCCCATGCTCCAACCAATCGCCAGTCGAGTGCCGATGCCTTTCGCATACAGCATGGCGGCGACCGACGGCACGATCAAATAGCAGAACACCAGCAGCACGCCGGCGACGGATACCGACGATGTCACGACAACTCCGAATGAGGCATAGAACAGGAAATCCCAAAACCGGATTGAGACGCCTTCCGCCTGTGCTCGATCCGGATCGATCGAGATCAGCAGGAATCGCTTGCGGTTGATGAAGTGAAACACCCCGATCGCGCTGTAGAGCGCGGCCGTCATGAAGACCTCATCCCACGAGACAGCGAGGATGTTGCCGACCAGCATGTCCTTGAGGTGCTCACCCTGCGCCGTGGACTGGCTCATCGCGAGGATGGATGCTGCGGACGCCACCGCGTAGGCAATGCCAATCACCGCTTCCTGCGGGATGCGGCTTTTCTGGCCGTGATGAATCGTGGAGAACACCGCCGCGCCGATGAATGTGAAGCCAAGGCTGAACCAGTAGACCCCGGGGGCGTGGGGATCGCCGCCGGAGAATGGCAGCAGCATCGCCATCGTCGCGCCGAGCGCGGCGATCTGAGCCAGCGACAGGTCGACGAAGATCACGCCGCGTTCGACGACGTGGACACCAAGGTAGGTGTGAATACCGGTCAGGATCAGGCTCGCGGCAAACGGCGCCGCGAGAAACTGCAGGATGGTCGTGTCGAAATGCATTCGGTCACCGGCTCGTGAATTGTCTCAACGTGCTGGTCAGCAGATTGATGTTGTAGTCGAACAGCGCGATGTAATTGCCGGCTTCCTTGACACCGCCCACTGACGGTGCCAGCACGAGCACCTTCCCGCCCACGGCTCTCGCGATCGACTCCGGCGTCTTCAGATCGAAATACGGCTCGACGAGGATCAGTGTGACGTTCTGCCGTTTCATCTCCGCGATCAGTTGGATGGTGTGCGCGGGCGACGGCGGGATGCCCGGCTTCGGCTCGACGTAGCCAATCACATCGAGACCGAAGCGCTCGGTGAAGTTCGGCCACGATCGATGGTAGGTGACCACTTTGGTTCCCTGGTACGGTGCCATCGCCGCTGCCCAGCGCTGTTGCGCATCGGTCAACCGCCGATCGAAATCCGCGTATCGTTGATCGAAGTACGCCGTGTCGGCCGGCGATATCCGCGACAGTGCGGCCGCGATTGACTTCGCGATGATTCGGCCGTTGTCGGGATCGAGCCAGTAGTGCGGATTGCCGGCCGAATGCACGTCGCCCATCGCGCGCGTAATCTGGCCCGTCGGGATCTCCAGGATGCGCACACCCATCGACGCGTCGAGATGGCCTGGGCTCCCAACCTGGATCTTCGCGTTGCGGCTCTGCGTGAGCAGCGGCGGCAGCCAGCCGAGCTCGAGCTCACGGCCAATCACCATCAGCAGATCGGCGTTGTGCAGCTTGATGATGAAGCTTGGCTTGGGTTCGACGAAGTGCGGATCCTGGTAGCCTTTGGCCAGGGACTCCACCGATACTTTGTCTCCGCCGACCTCCCGGACGAGGGCCGCGAGATCCTCGGTGGTGGTAATCACCTTGGGCGGCGCCGCCATCACAGGCGTCGCGGCCGCCAGGATTAGTAATAGTGCGATGTTTCGAATCATGGTGTCCTTCTTTGGCTAGAAAACGTGCGCGCCGTGCGCGCCAATCGAGAAATTGAGTTGGAACAGGAATTCGTTGGCCTTGACGCCGTCGCCGTAATTGGTGCGGCGGTACTGACCACGGATCTGATTGAATTCGCTCGGCCAGAAGGTGACGAAGAACGATCCGCCCTTGTCGACGAGCGATGGTTCGAGCGCCTGTGCCGAGCGATCGTAGCGGGCGCCGGCGAACCAGCGGCGCGCGAACTGATATTCGCCGCTGCCGTAATAACCGAACGCGCGCTCGCCGATGCTGCCGTTCGATCGCGGACGACTCCACACCAGCTCGGTCCTCGCCTGGAAGCGCCTGTAGATGGCGCGCCGGAGTGGCCGATACCTGAACGTCGCGTCGAAGCCGAACAACTCCGTGTTGGTGTCTTCGAGCGTGAAGATGTCCGGCGCTTCCGTCGAAGGTCCGACGGCGTAGGAGCCGCCGATGTCGATGTTGGTCCCTTCCGTGATGTCACGGTAGCCACGCAGGCGGCCGAGGTAGGTCAGCTTCGATTTCCGGCGCGATTCGAACACGTCCGATGAGCCGTAGTACGCCTCGCCCGTCGCTTCGAGGAAGATCGCCGGGTTGTGGATCAAGCGTGACACTGACACGCCGGGTAGCGAGATGCCTTCTTCACCACCAACCAGGTGTTGCGAGACGAGCGGCCGATCCGCCCACGGCAGGCGGTGCGTGTGCATCCGGTTGACCTTGCCGAATTCCGCGCGCATCTTGCCGGCTTTCAGCAACAGTCCGGCCGGCAGCGTGTTGAATGTGATGAAGCCTTCTTCGACTTCCAATCCCTCGGGACTGGCCGCCAGGAAGACATCCGCGCGGGCATACGGATCGACGATGGCCTGGAACGCCGCTTCCACCTCGCTCAAGCCGAACGGCGGCTGATCGCTATGGTCATTCTTGCCGGCGACGCCGACGAAGTTGGCGATCACGGACATGTCGGGATTGAAGACCTTCGCATTCGCCAATGGCGCCGCCGACGTGGCGGTGTCTTGCTGCGCGGGAACCGCCGGAACGGCCGCCGGCGACCGCGCCGCCGCTTCGGCCTCTGCGAGCTTCGCCTCGAGGGCGGCGATGCGCTCGCCAAACTCCTTCTTCAACTGATCGATCTGCTGTTGCAGCGCGTTGGCGTCCGGCTGCGATTGTGCGGCGGCAGTCCGCGGAAGCAACAGCAGTCCAGCGGCCACGGCCGCCAGGCACACCGAAGTAATTGCTCTCATGCTGATCTCCACATGGCACGTGTGCACTGTCGCGCCACGTGCGATTCGCCCCGGCTACGCCGGCGGCGTCCTTTCACTTGACTGGAAACGCGGAGTCGATCAGACGAGCGGGGGTGCGCGAGAGGGAAGGGCGAGCCGGGAGGTCGTTCGGAGGAAGCCGTCGAGGTTGCCGGCGCGAATGAATTGAACCGGCTCCGCCGCGAACAGCTGCGTCGCGACAGGGGCGCCGTTGCCGAGCGCGCGAAGCCAGTGACAGAACACGCAGTGTTCAGGCGCGGTTGGCTGCGTCGGGGTGGCGAGACGCGCGTCGTGATCGGTGTGCTGGTGCACCGCCAGCGCGGCATATTCGTCGCTGTCGTCGGGCGCGTGCCAGCCGCCCAGCGCGCCCGCCAGGACGAGGACGATCGACAGTGCGACAAGCGGCTTCGAGCGAAATCGCAACGTACCTACCACCGTAACCGAGCCGGGCGCCGGAGACAAGTCCCGGCCCGGCCGGTCAGGCCATCAGGCCGTCAGCGTGAAAAGGTGCCGATCACCGGGTAGTGGTCGGAGCCGAATCGTTCATCGAGGCGGGTGGTCGAGCCATGCCAGCCATCCGGAAGCCGGAAGAACAGGTAGTCGAGGCGTCCCATCATGTGGGTGCGGCGGCGGTCTTCACTCCGCAGGCTTCGCGACCACCTCCTGGCGTGCCGATAGCCGTCTTCCTCATCACCACCGATCACGGTGTTGAAATCGCCACCGAGCACCACGCCCGCAACGCTGCCGGCCGTAAATCGCGGCGCCTCGAGCAGGTCGAGGATGGCGCGGACCTGGCGGCCGCGCGGGTTCTTGAAAATCCACAGCGTGCGCGGCGAGCTGAGCGGCTCGAGATGGGCATTGACGAGCTCGAGCCGGCCAACGCCGGCCGGCGTGCTGACCATGATGCCGGCAGTGAGCGCCACGCGCCGTTGACGCGCGAGCGGTAGCTCGATCGCCATCGGATCGAGCAGCGGCTGGGTCGAGATGATCGCGTTGCCGCGGTCCTCGCGCAGCTCGGCGCCGTTGCGCATCGACGGCACGTAGAGGAACGAGAGGTCAAGCGATTGCGCGTGGTCCTCGACATCCGCGGCATCGGGATCGCGCGGCACAATGGCAAACGCCGATCGATCGTGGTCGTCGTATTCAGGGACGCCGTCACCGCGACGATAGAGTTCCTGGACGAGCAGCGCGAAGTGGCGCACCGGCCGCCCGTTGGTCAGGTTGCCGCTTCTGAGCTCGTCGATGAGCTCCGGCAGTTGGCCTTCCGCGAGATGCGCATTCCACGACAACGTCACCAACTCATCGAGTGCGGGCGGCGTGCTCGCGGTGGCGTTGACGAACAAGGGAGCGCCTACGGCGCGGCACCAGCGCGCGAGCTCGACCGCATCTGTGGGCTCGGCCGCATGCCAGCTGACGGGAGAGACCGCGTCGCGCGACGCGCACTCGGTAACCGTGGCTGGGGTAGGAGTGTTCGGCCCTTCGAGCGCCACCGTACTCGCTGCAAATCCACATAAGGCGGCGATGGCGACGAATAGGCGGAGAAATCTCACCGTTATTTAGATGCCGGAAGTGGCCTGATGGACGCCTCTATAATTGATGAGCCAATGCCTCCTCGCACGCACGACGTCACGAAACTGACCGGCCTTGCCAGCCGCTTTGCCGCCTACATCGCCGAGCGATACCCGTTTGCGCTGCAGCACGCGTTGGACGGCTTCGACAGCGCGGGCATCGGCGCCATCAAGGGCCGAAATGCGGTGAAGCTCGATGCGGCGCGGCCGGCGTTACGTCGCGCGCTGGCCAAGTCGCTCTATGAGCACGTCGCGGCGCCCGAAGGCATCGCCGAAACCACACCGGGGGTGTCGGCGACCAAACGGCTCGAGCAGGCGCGCGCCGAGCTCGTCGAGGCCTGCGACGGCTTTCTCCGCCGCGCGGCGATCGAAGCCTCGCTCACCAAAGACGAGCGCCGCGAGATCCTCAAAGGCATGTGCCTCACCCGCAGCGTCGACAATCGCCTGAAGCAGTTCTTCATGGGCGGCGAGGTGCGCTGGGGCGACATGTCGTTCCAGGGCAAGGGCTTCCGATCGCTCGGGCAGGAAGCCATCTATGCGGGCGCCATTCGCCTGAAGCGTGGCGCCGCCTATCGCAAGCCCGATGGCGAGTGGAGCGGCGACGTGATGGCGCCGGTGATTCGCGACCTCGGCATGACGCTCGCCATGCGCCACGACGAGGAAGCGGTGGCGATGATCCTCCGCGCGCAGATGGGCAAGGCCGGCCCGCCCAT
This sequence comes from uncultured Acidobacterium sp., assembly GCA_964513235.1. GTDB lineage: Bacteria > Acidobacteriota > Vicinamibacteria > Vicinamibacterales > UBA2999 > 12-FULL-67-14b. The sequence continues at coordinate 36,851 of CAZEMI010000151.1, read as the reverse complement.
GTTCGGCAAGGACCTTCACACCGGCGATTGGGGCTGGGGGGTATTGCCCGCCGCCGCACCGCTCGCGGTGGGCTCGCTCTCGATGGCCGGCATGGCCATGGCGTTTGCGATCCAGGGCAGCCGGCGCGTGGCGCTGTCGTTCATCGGCGAAGGCGGCTCGTCGCTCGGCGAGTGGCACGAGGCGATCAACACCTGCGCCGCCGCGAAGCTGCCGGCGATCTTCTGCCTGCAGAACAACCAGACCGCGCTGTCGACGCCGGTGCGCGACAACTCCGCCACGCGCGTGTTCGCCGACAAGGCCGCCGGTTACGGCATCCCCGGACTCACCATCGACGGCACCGATCCCGACGAAGTGGCCGGCGCGTTCACCTGGGCCGCCGAACGCGCCCGCGCCGGCGAGGGGCCGACGCTGATCGAAGTGATCGCGATGCGCATGTGCGGACACGCGCATCACGACGACATGCTGTATCTCGGCAAGGATCAACCGCCGTCGTGGGACTATCACCAGCTGCACGAGAGCGGTTACGCGAACCGCGAGCTCTACGAGTTCTGGGCCAAACGCGATCCGATCCCGATGTACGCGCGCCGTCTCGAGGACGATGGCGTGATTCCCGCGGGGCACCTGGACGAGTTGAAGAAATGGGCGGACGAGCTCGTCGATCGCCAGGCGCAGCTCGTGATCCAGGAAGCGTGGCCCAAACCCGAGAACGCCGCGGTGAGCGTGTTCAAGGACGAAGCGCCGCGGACCCGCGTCGAGCTGCTCGAGCCCTCGCGCCGCCTGGCGCAGCCGGCCGCTGCGGACCTGCCGCCGCTCGAGCCCGGCCTGCCATTCGACAAGACAGGCAACACGTTCCTCGAAGCGGTGATGCTGGGCGTGGGCGACGCGTTGAAAGCCGATCCGCGCGTGTTCGTCTACGGCGAAGACGTCGGCGGGCAATACGGCAACGCGTTCCTGCTGCTGCGCCCGCTCTTGAAGGACTACGGCGATCGCCTCCGCAACTCGCCGCTCGCCGAGGGCGCCGTGCTCGGCGTGTGCGTCGGCGCCGCGCTCGCGGGCCTGCGGCCGATCGGTGAGATGCAGTTCAACGACTTTGTCGCCACCGGCTTCAATCAGCTGGTGAACAACGCCGCGAAGATCCGGTATCGCTGGGGCGGGGACGTGCCGATGGTGGTCCGCATGCCGTGGGGCGGCCTGCGTCACGCCGGACCGTTCCACAGCCAGAACACCGAGCCGTGGTTCTATCGCACGCCGGGCCTCAAGATCGTGGTGCCGTCAACACCTGAAGATGCGCGCGCGCTGATGGCCGCGGCCGTCGCCGATCCGGATCCGGTCCTGTATTACGAGCACATCGCGCTCTATCGCGATCCGCGTGTGAAGCAAGTGTTGTCGAGTGAGCCACCGTCACCGGCGCCGATCGGCAAGGCGGCACTCCGCCGTAGCGGCTCTGATCTGGCCATGATTTCCTACGGCGCTTACGTGCATCACTGCATGCGCGTCGCGGACAAGCTGGCGGCCGAAGGCATTGAGGCGTCGGTGCTCGATCTGCGCAGCCTGTCGCCGCTCGACAAGGACGCGATCCTCGCCGTCACGCGCCATTGCAATCGCGTGCTCGTGGTGCACGAGGATTCCAAGACCGGGGGGATCGGCGAGAGCGTGGCCGCGATCATCCAGGAAGAGGCGTTCGAGGCGCTCGACGCACCAGTGCGTGTGCTTGGCGCACTGGACACGCCGGTGCCGTACTCGCCGCCGCTCGAGGAATTCTTCCTGGTCAGCGAAGCGGAAACCCTCGCCGCCGCGAAGAACCTCGTCGCCTACTAGCCACCGATTAACACAGATTAGACGCCGATCAATCTGTGCCTAATCGGTCTCAATCGGCGGCCTTCTTCTTGGCGGTGAAATCCGCCATGCCCATGCCGAAGTCGATGATGCCCTTCATGTCGGCGCCCTCGACTTCGCCGTTCACCTTGATGTCCAGCGGTCCGTTGGGACTCTGGATGGTGAAGCTGATGTTGACGGTCTTCCCCTTGTAGGTGCCGGTCAAATCGACCGTCCCCTGTGGGCTGGTGATCGAGCCCGTGATGTTCTCGCCGTCCTGCTTCAGCGACACCGTGGCGGTAATCACGCCTTCCGGCCCGTTGATGCTCAGGTCCCAGTCACCCGCCACGTTCTGCGCGGAAAGCGCGGCGGTCGCCAGGGCGATTGCGACAATCGTCGATAACAGTCGTGCCATCTGTGTTCCTCCGGAGGGATTGACGATATCACGGACCAGCTTGTTTCAATCCGTTAGTCGCACGGAAACCTCGTCCCCCTCGATGCGCACGTCGTGCCGCGACACGCCGACCTTGGGATCCTGCACCAGCGTGCCTGTCTTGATTTCATACGACCAGCCATGCCACGGGCAGGTCACCACATCGTTGACGATGTGGCCATCGCAGAGGGGCCCGGCCCGGTGCAGGCAGAGGTTGTCGATGGCGTGAACGTCGTCCCCGAGCCGGAAGATGGCCACGTGGCGCCCGTTGACGTCCACCATCTTTCCGGCACCGGGTGCGAAATCGCTGACACGGCCTACCGAGACGAAGTCGTGATTCACGTCTGGGTCTCGTCTGCCGCCTTAATTGGTCTCTTTGAAGCCCGCCGGGATCGCCACCGCGTCCGCCGACACGTCCGGCGTCAGCTTCAGCACCTCGACGCTGGTCGTCAGGATGATGCTGCGCTGGGGTTTCGCGTTGCCGCTGTTGCTCTGGCTCGCTTCGGCCATCTTCTTCAAGCCGCCGAGCATCCCGCCAACGCGACCCTTCTTCTGCTCCGGCGCCGGCGGCGCCGCGGCGGTGGTGTTGGCGGTGCCGGGCGGCACCGCTTCCATCCTCATCTCGGTGAGGATCGCGGTGCCGTCGACCTTGCCGCCCTCGGCGCGCATCTTGTCGAGCGCCGGCTTGATGTGCGGATACATCGCCGTGGCCATCGCCATGTCCTGTGCCGACGCGCCGGTGACCATCGGGCCATAGAGCTTCTGCGCATACCGCATGTCGAACTCGGCGAGGTCTTTCGTCGACGGCGCGCTCGGCGCGAGCCACATGTCGGTGGTCATCACCATGCCGCCCGACTCATCGAGCGTCTTGCCCTTCTCACGCACCGTAATCGTGACCACGGTCTGCCGGGTGTCAAAGCCGTTGATGTTCTTCGTGGCGCCGGTGTTCTTCATGTCGAAGTCGACTTCCACTTCCTTCTGGTTCGGATCCTTCTGCGGCGGCGGCGAGGGCTCCGACGGTTCGTCGCGCGGCATCTCGCGCGCGCTCTGCTCGGCCTGGCGCTGCGCCTTTTCCATCTCGGCGCGCAGCTGCGCAAACGTCGTCACCTTGTAGGTCTTCTTCTTCATGTCGAGGTCGTAGATCTTCTCCTCGGACAGATCGATGATCTGGCCGGTCGAGTCTCCCATCGTGGCCTTGCGGTTGCCCTTCACGGCGACGATCGAGGTCACGCCCTCACGCGCGCCCTTGCCGCCGAACATATTGACGAGCTTCCCGATTGCGCCACCAAGCTGGAACCTGACCCGCTGCTCGGTCCGCACATCGGCAGACACCAGCTGGGCACTTGAGGCGAGCAACACAACGAGCAGCAGACTGAACACACGACGACGCATGGATTCCTCCGGGACGCGATCCTACAACGGTTGGGTTACTTTCGAGCCGCGGGCGTAAGCGTCGTTTCCCGCTGCTGGCCGCCGCGCATATAGACGACCTTCGCCGGCTGCCCGATCTTCAGCAATTCCAGCGCGTAGGTGTAGTCGTAGATGTTCGTGATCGATTGGCCGGCGATCTCGATGATCACATCACCCTTCGCGAGGCCGGCCTGTTCCGCCGGCCCGCCGCCAATCACCCCGCCAAGCAGCAGGCCCTTCACGTCGGTGGCGTAATCGGGGATGGTGCCGGTGAAGAGGCGCAGCCCCGCGCGGCCGCCGGTGTCCATCTTCTGCTCGACCTTGGTGAAGAGCGGCGCGTCCGCCGTGTCGATCAGGCGTTTGAGGATCGCCACGGCCAGCTCGGCGACGCGATCGAGATCTTCGTAATTGATCTTCTCGGCGGTGTCGCTGGGCTTGTGGTACTCCTGGTGCGCGCCGGTAAAGAAGGTCAGGGCCGGCACGCTGACGCTGTTGAAGCTGCCGACGTCGGTGGGTTGATACGGATCTTCCTGCAGCGTGAGATCGAACCCTGCCGCGACGTTGGCCTGCTCCAGCAGCCTCGGCCAGGTCGCGCTCGTCCCGGTGGCCTGCACGGTGAGCTTGTTGTCAATGACGCGGCCGACCATGTCGAAGTTGAGATACGCCGCGATCTGATCGATCGGAAACGGCGGCTTGGTGACGAAATAATTCGATCCGAGCAGGCCGAGCTCTTCACCCGACCAGAACGCGAGCATCACGTTCCGGCGCCGCGGCTGCTTGCTGAGCGCTTCACCGATCGCCAACACCGCTGCGGTGCCCGACGCGTTGTCATCGGCGCCGTGATGGATCTGGTTCGCCTCCTGCTTGTCGGCGAGCGAGTTGCCCGCGCCGCCGCGGCCGAGGTGGTCGTAATGCGCACCGACGCTGATCCACGGCTTGTTGAAGCCGGTGGCCGGGGTCGTCGCCGGTAAGTACCCGATCACGTTGTGGCCCGTCTGTTGCTGGCGGATCACGTTGGCGTTGAGTGTGACGGTCAGCCCGGGAATCGCGAATCCGGCGACGTGCGGATTGCCGCTATCGAGCTCCTTCTGCACGGCCTCGAGTGGTTTGCCCGCGGCCGCGAAAATCGGCGCGGCCGCGTCGCCGCTGAGGCTCGCCGCGACCAGTCCCGAGCCGGCGATGGCCGTATCGAACGTCATCGGCACCACCGCGCCCGCATTCGGAGAGCGCGGGCCGGTCACCACGATCATGCCTTTCGCTCCGCGCTGGCGTGCCGCCTGCGCCTTGTAGCGCAGATCGGCGTAGCGCGCGAGAATGCCGCGCGTCTTCTGATCGGCGTCCTCGGGGAAGTAGCGCAGCACGACGACAATCTTGTCCTTCACGTCGAGTCCCGCGTAGCTGTCGTAGCCGAAGTTCTGCGCCTCGGGCACCACGAGACCGTATCCCGCGAACACCACCGCGCCGCTGGCTTCGCCCGTGTCAGAGAACGACAGCGCCTGAATGGACGCCGAGCCCGCGAAATTCCAGCCTCCAGTGGAGGCAACGCCTTCTTGAGGCTGCGTGTTCATCGTGATTCGGGAGCCGCCGTCTTTCGAGCCGGCGGTGAACGTGAACGGCATGTGAAAGTCCGGCGTCCCCGGCAACGGCCGCGCGCCGATCTTCTTCAGCTCGGCGATCAGATAGTCGGCCGCGAGCTTCTCACCGGGCGATCCCGTGAGGCGTCCCTCCATCTTCGGCGACGCCAGCGTTTCCACGTGCGTACGCGTGCGAGACGCAGCAGCCGTCTGTGAATGTGTTGGGGCAGCGGCACCCAGGCAAATTGCCGCTATCGCGAGAGCAAGTGTTTTTGTATTTCGCATTTTCGTCATTCGTTACTCGTTATTCGTCATTTCTTGGCCGGCGATTGTCTCGGTCCGGCAGCCTTCAGCGCCGCTAATGCCGCTTGATGATTCCATTGCGCGAGATAAATCTGTCCGGCCGCTCCGGCGCCGCCGGCGCGGCTCGACGTGAACGCGAGCTGCGTGCCGTCCGGAGACGGCACGGGGAGGCCATCGAACCCGTCGGAATACGTGATGCGCACCGGCTCTTTCAACCCGGCCCTGTCCACCATGAACACTTCGAAGTTCTCGAACCCGAGCTTGTTCGAGGCGAAGAGGAAGTACTCGCCCGATGGATGCTCGTACGGCGCCCAGCTCATCGATCCGAACTCGGTGATCTGTTTCCTGTCCGTGCCATCCGGCTTCATCGTCCAGACGTTGGCGATCAACCCGTTCTCGTCGAAGTGACGCCACACGATGCGGCCGTCCTTCGTGAAGAAGGTGCCGCCGTCGTATCCCGGTTCGGTGGTCAGCCGTTTCTGATCCGAACCGTCGGCCTTCATGATGTACACCTCCGCAAAGTACGCGGCATCGACCTCGAGCTGCTTCTGTTCCGCGGGCGACAGCGTGCGGTTGTAGGCATCACGCATCGACGAGAACACGATCCACTGGCCGTCGGGCGAGTAGCCGCCTTCGGCGTCGTAGCCTTTCGCCGTCGTCAATCGCGTCATGGCGCCGGTCTTCTCGTCGAACGTGAAGATGTCCATCTCGGGGTCGTAGTCCCACGCGTAGCGGCGCTCCTTGCCCGAGGCGCGGAAGTCGAGCTCCGCCTTCTGATACTGCTGCGACTTCGGATCGAGATGCGTGGAGGCGAACATGATCTCGCTGCTGCCAGGACGGAAGAACGCGCAGGTCGTCTTGCCGATGCCGGGCGAGATGCGTGTGGCGTCGCCGCTTGTCAGATCGAGCACATAGATTTGGTAGAAGGGATTGCCGGGCTCGCGCTCGCTCTGGAAGACGAGGCGCGTGCCGTCGGGCGACCAGTAGCCTTCCCCGCCGCGCTTGCCGTCAACGGTGAGCCGGCGGACGCGGCTCAGGAAATTCCGTTCAGGCCCGCCCTGAGCGAGAACGACTCCGCTTGCGGAGTCGTTCGAGTCGAAGGGCGCCTCAGGAATGGCAGAAAACAGGACGAGGATCGCCAAGAGCGTGGACACAGAACGCGCAGAGAACACGAGGGTTTTTCTGGTCACACGCTTCGTCCCATCGGAAATGAAACCCTAATTGTAGTCGGTCGCCGCCCATTGACTGCAAGCTGGCCAACGCCATGTAGGATGTGCATTATGAAGCGGTTGGCATGGTTGAGCCTGGGCGTTTTCGCGCTGTCGTCAGTGCTGCTGGCGGCGCCCCCTTCGACTCGGACGACTCCGCCTGCGGAGTCCTCCTCGCTCAGGGCAGGTGAAGACGTGCGGATGGTCGAAGTGGCAGGCGAGGGCGCGAAGTATTGGCCGCGGTGGCGCGGGCCGTCGGGCCAGGGGCAGGTCCCTGCCGGGCACTACACGGATACGTGGTCGGCCACGACCAGCGTCTGGAAGGTGACCGTGCCGGGCAACGGCAATTCGTCGCCGATCGTGTGGGGCGATCGCATCTTTCTCACCACCGGTTATGGCAACGGCGAGCGCCTGTCGATGCTGGCGTTCTCCCGGGCCGACGGAAAGAGGCTATGGGAGACGTTCATCCCGCAGAACGGCGTCGAGTACCCGCACGCGAAGAATGGCTACGCGTCGGCCACCGCGACGACGGACGGGGAGCTGGTCTATGCCTCCTTCGGACGTCACGGCCTGTTCGCGTTCGACTTCAACGGCAAAATCGCGTGGCAGCACAAGTTCGGCGTCATCGACAACTACCACGGGCCTGCCGGGTCGCCGGTGCTGTACAAAGATCGCATCTTCATTTTTCAGGACGCGAATCCCGCGCCGGGTCAGTCCGCGTTTGTGGGCGCCTTCGACAAGAAAACCGGCAAGCCGCTGTGGATCACGCCGCGTTCCGAAACCGTCGGTTGGGGCACCGCCGTCGTGATCAACACCGGCGAGCGCGATGAGCTGATCGTCAGCAGCCAGCGCCGCGTGACGGCGTACGATCCCGCAACCGGCAAGCCGCTGTGGACCGTGCGCGGGATGACCTACGAAGTGATTCCCACGCCGGTGGTCGGTCACGGCCTGGTGTTCGCCTCATCCGGTCGCGCGGGCCCGACCATGGCCATTCGCCCGGGCGGCAGCGGTGACGTCACGTCCTCGCACGTGGCGTGGAGCTCGCCTCGCGGATCGCCGTTCGTGCCGTCAGGTCTTATCGTGGGCGACTTGCTCTATTTGATCAACGACATGCAGAGCATCCTGACTGTGTACGAGGCGGCTACCGGCAAGCTCGTGTATCAGGATCGGCTCGGCGTGGCGATTCGAGAAGGGTTCTCGGCGTCGCCGGTCCACGTCAACGGCAAGGTCTATCTCACCAACGATGATGGGCAGACGTTCGTGGTGGCGGCGGGGCGGACATTCAAGCTGCTGCACGTGAACGAGCTTGGCGAGCGCACGCTGGCCTCACCAGCGCTCGTCGACGGCACGTGGTATTGGCGGACGGCGAGCACCTTGCGCGCGATTCGGTAGCCGCGGGTCATCGGACAGTGATCGCCACCTCCGTCGGCTTGCCCGCCGCCACCGTGATCCTTTGCGGCGGGCTCTTGAGCGCCTCATGCCACAGCCGTAGCTCGTAGGTGCCGGGCGGCACGTTGTCGATCGTGAAACGGCCGTCGGCGCCGCTCACGGCCGCCGCCTCGCTCGTCGCCACCATCCAGCCGCGCATCCACGGATGCGTGTTGCAACTCAGGCGCACGTTGCCGCTGCTGCTGATCGCCCTGGTGATGGTGAGACCGGGCATCGGCAGCGCCACGTTGAACAGCGTGCGGCCGTTCTCCAACTGCGCGTTGGTGGTGTGCAGCACCGGGTCCTTGCTCGACGTCTTCAGGTTCGCCTTCGGCGCGATCAGCTGCACGCGCGGAGCGAAGCGGCAGTTCTCGTTCATCACGATCGGCTCGGCGGAGTGCTGCTGCTTGACGCCGGTGAGGATCACCACGGCGTTGGCCAGGCGGCCCTGCGCGTCAACCACGATGGCCTCATCGGGCAGCTGGTCGCCGCACACCTTCTGATCGATGGTCACGCTAATCGGCGCAGCACCTTTCGCGCTCGTCGTAATGGTTCCGGTGATGGTCCCGGCTTGCGAGCCTGTCGCGCCGAAGCTCGCGAGTGTGTGCGCGAGCGAAGGCGGACCTAACGACGGGCACGCAAGGGTTCCAAGTATTCCCAGAGCAAGTAGCCGACCCATCGCACCCCCTGTTCGTCGCGTTTGTTCAGCGGCACCATCAGGCCGACCGACGCCGCCAACGCGCCGGTGCCGGTCAATCCTTTTCTCACCTGGGGCGTGACAGCGACCAGGTGCCTGGTGATCCCCTGCAGAGGGAACACGATCTCGCCGTTCACCTCGACGCCGATGGTCCACGTATTCGGTGCCGCGCTGGTGTCGCGGCCCACGTAGGCGTTGTACACCCCGGCCCGGCTCGCCCGCAGCCGATCGACCGGAAACTCCGCCTTCAGTTGTGTCTGCACGTACCAGTCGCGAGCCGTCATGCCCGCGCTCAGGTACGGCTCGAAGATCGGTGTGCCGTTGCCGTGATCTTTGAAGCGATCTCCGCTCGGCAACACGACCTCGGCACCGAGGGACACGATCCGCGTTCCCGCAGCATAGAGCGTGTGCTTGATCGCGACTTCGAGGTCGCCCAGCCCGCCGGTTCGAGTCAGGAATGCGTTGGTGGTTACCAGCGGCACGGCGATCTCGAACATCGATCGTTTCCCGAATCGCCGCTCGTAGACCACCTTGAACATGCCCTCGGTGATGCCCGGTGCCGCCGCTTCAGAAAAATGTGAGACCGCCGGCAGGATCACCAGCTCGTTCTCCGGAAAGGCCTTTTCGGTCAGGATCGGCCGCGGGAAGTTGGTGTTGCCGCTCGGCCAGCCGGGTTCCTTGCAGAACCCCCGCATGTGCGAGACAAACGCGGTGATCTGTTCCGGCGTGAGCGAATCTTCGAACCCCGGCATCTCCGGTGACAGGCCGACCCCAGGGCCGCCTTTCGCGACTGCCCGTTCCCAATCAGCATCCGGCTCCGCCGACGTCACCTTGCAGTCGGTGAAGTCCATCGGCTCAACAGTCACCGTCGGCTCGTTGACCTTGCCGGAGCCATCGTCGGCATGACAGCGCGCGCACCACGCGCCCCACATTTCAGGGATCGTGGTCGGCTGAAGGGCGGACAGCGCTGCCGCCAACACGAACGCGTTCACTTCCCAGACTATGTAAGACGAGGCACCGAATCGCCAAAGTTGAGACGAGTTCGCACGATGCGGCAACGGCTTGGGAACATTGTCGATTCTGAGCCGTCCTGATCGACTAATAGATAAGGAGAGCCTTCAGTGCTTCATATCACTCCATGGGAACGGTCAGCGCTCGAGTCGCTGGCAACAGGCCGGTCACCGGCCGAGCTGGCAACGGCACTTCAACTTTCCGAATCTGAAATTGAACAGCGGCTCGCGGCACTGTATTCGAGGCTGGGTGCGTCGTGCTGCAGTGATGCGTTGGCGGCGGCGTCACGCCGGGGTCTTATTCCAGCCGCACCAATCCGCGACGCGTTGCCACTTTAATGGCTTCGGTCCGGCTCGTCACTCCCAGCTTTTCGAATAGGTGGGCGAGGTGGGTCTTGACGGTCCGCTCGCTGATGTCGAGCTCGTTGGCGATCTCCTTGTTGGCCTTGCCGTCGGCGAGCAGGCGCAAGGTCGCCATCTCGCGGGGCGTCACCTGCACGCGCGTCACCCCTTCGGCGAGCTTGGCCGCGGCGGCGGGCGCCAGGTAGCTCTTGCCCGCGAGCACGTCACGAATGCAGCCGACCAGGTCGTCGGCCGAAATGTCTTTCAGCACGTAGGCCTTGGCGCCGGCCTTCAGGGCCTGTGAGATCTCGTCGTCGGTATCGTAGGTTGTGAGGACGATGACGCGCGCCCGCGGATCGCGTTCGCGGATCTGACGGACCACGGCGACGCCCTCCATCACCGGCATGCGCAGGTCGAGCAGTGTCACGTCGGGCTGGTGGCGCTCGAACGCGCGGATCGCCTCGACACCATTTTCGGCCTCGGCCACGACGTGGAGGTCGGGCTCCTGGTTGATGATGTTGGCCACGCCGGTCCGGAGCAGCGCGTGATCGTCGACGAGCAGGACGCGCGCTTTCGCGGCCGCTGAAAACGCTTCAGGCGTTGCCATGGACCTGGGTCGGCAGCGACGTGGGATCCCACGCCAGCACCACTTCGGTGCCGTTGCGCGGCGCGGTGACAATGGTCAGCGATGCGCCGATGCGTTCGGCGCGTTCCTGCATGCTGGTCATGCCAAACCCGGTGGTCGACGGCTCGCGGGCGATCCCCCGCCCATCATCAGCCACCGAGAGCCGCAACCCGACCGACTGCACGGTGGCGGCGCGAATGGTGATTTTGCCCGCCCGTGAGTGGCGCACGGCATTGGTCAGCGCTTCCTGCGCAATCGCGACGATCTCACGCTCGACGCCGTCGCCGAACCGCGGCAACTCGTCGATCACCAGGTCGATCGGCACCGTCGTGGTTCGCCGATTGAGCTGGGTCAATCGCGTGAGCGCGGTGGCCATGTCTTCGCCGTTGCCGACACTCGGGCGCAGCGTGCCGACCGATCGCCGGGCTTCCGTGAGATGCGTGCGCGCGAGATCGACGGCGGTGGTGATGCTGGTGGCCACTGCCGGCGCGAGCGTCCCCGCTTCCCGCTGAGCCGCCTGCAACTGCATCAGGATGGCCGCGAACCCCTGTGCAAGGTTGTCGTGAATGTCGCGCGCGAGACGGTTCCGCTCCTCGAGGATCGCCTTGCGCCGCTCTTCGATCCGGTTGTGCTCGACCAGCCGGCTGTGATGGAGCGCCAGCGCCGCTTGACGCGCAATGGCTTCGATCAGCACGACGCGCCCCCAGTTGCTTTCGCCTTCGGAGGGACGCACGCTGCACACCGTCATCCACCCGAGGGTGCGGTCGCCGAGGCGGAGCGGCGTGGCCACGGTGACCTGCCAATCCATCTGGCCGCCGAACTCCCTGATAGCGAGCGGCAATCGCTGGTCGTCGGCGTGATACTCGACCGTCTTCTCCCAGCCCGGCGCGTACTCGAAGAGATGGCTCGCCATGCTTTCGCAGGGAAATGTCGGTTTGCCCGATCCGTCGTCCGTGCATTTCGGCACCGCGCCCTTCGGCGGCGTGAACAACCGATCCTTGACGTAGGCCAGCCACAGTTCGCAGGTCTGGCTGGTGTCGTCGATCATCCAGACCGCGCAGGTGTGGCTCTCGCTCTCCTCGACCATGGTCTTGGCGAGGCCGCCGAAGAACCCTTCGAGGTCGGGCTCGCGAACCAGGAGATCGATCGCCAGCTTGACCACCTCGGTCTGCATCGTGGCGCCGCATTCAGCGCGGCGGCGTGCGATCGACTCGCGGACGAGCGCGCTGCGCAACACGTCCAGATCGTGTGACCCGATTTCCGCAGGCGGATGAAACCCGTATTCGCACGACGCTTCGGCAACGCGTTCCTGCTCGAGTTGTTCTGCTGGCGACATGGCGTCTACGTCCTTCCGTCAATTATCAGGCACTCGACCCTCGAAACGCGAACGTCCTCATGGACGATCGCGGCATCGTCCAAAAGGCTTAGATGACCATCCGCCACCCGGCGTTACATCGCGTCATTCGCAAGCGCGAGCTTTCAATCACGCTCCTGTCGGATTGTTTGGCGCCTTCGCGAACGCCACAGTAGGGGAACCCACAGGAGGGCTCTTATGAAACGTTCACTTGCACTTCTTCTTACCGTGGCGGCGATTGGCGCCGCCACACCGGTCTTCGCCCAGGACGCGGCGCCAGGTCCTGGCAAGGTCGTGATCACCATCATCCCCGGTGGCGCCACGTTCTTCACCGAAGCCGAGGACAACCCGCAGGGCCCGAGCTTCGGCAACTACGAGCTCGGCGGCAGCGTGGCGGTGAACTTCAACCGCTACGTTGGCGTCGAGGGCGAAGTCAGCGGCGCCCTGGGCGTCTCACAGTCGTTGCAGCTTGGCAGCGCGAGTGTCGATGAGCGGTCGCCCAACCTGCTGAACTACAGCGCCAACCTCGTGGTCTCCGCGGCCAACCGAACGTCCGTCGTTCCGTACCTCACCGGTGGTGTGGGCGGCTTGACGATGTTCGAGCGGCGCGTGCTGACGGTGAACGACGCTGAGACGTTCCTCACCGGCAACGTCGGCGGCGGCATCAGTTGGTACGCCGGCCGCTGGGGACTGCGCGGCGACTACAGGTTCATCGCCGTGCAATCCAAGGATGACGCGCCGGCCTTCTTCGGCCGCGAGGAGCGCTACGGCCATCGCGTCTACGCCGGTGTGCTCCTGAATGTGGGCCGCTAACGAATCAGGCGGCCCACCCTGAGCGAGCGATCGCGAGTGTGACAGCACTCGCGATCGCGAGTCGAAGGGTCGCCAGTCAGTTCATCGAAAGGAATCGGAGTAACGAAATGTTGAAGCGAATGATCGGCATGCTGACCGTGACGATGATCATCGTCGCGGGCCTGGGCTTCGTGAAGTTCCAGCAGATCCAGACGGCCATCGCGGAGGGTGCGGCCTTCCAGCCTCCCCCGGAAGCCGTCACCACCGTGGTGGCGCAACAGGAAGACTGGCCACTCACCTTGAGCGCGATCGGCACGATGGCGGCGGTCCAGGGCGTGACCGTCAGCGCCGATCTTCCGGGCATGGTCGAGCGGGTGCTCTTCGATTCCGGCCGCGCGGTGCGCGCCGGCGAAGTGCTCGCGGTTCTCGACACCCGGCAGGAGCAGGCGCAACTCGCGGCGATCGAGGCTCGCCGCGAGTTGGCGCGGCTCACCTACGACCGGGTGCAGGAGTTGCTGAATCAGAAGGTGATCTCGAAGGCGGAATTCGATCGCGCCACCGCGGAGTTGCACCAGAGCGACGCGCAGCTGGGCGAGATCACGGCAGTAATCCAGCGGAAGACCATCCGCGCGCCCTTTTCGGGGGTGCTCGGCATTCGCCAGGTGAACCTCGGCCAGTACCTCGCCGGCGGCGATGCGTTGGTGACGCTGCAGTCGCTCAATCCGATCTACGTGAATTTCGGCGTGCCGCAGCAGTCCGCCGGGCAGATCCCGGTGGGCCGGGTCGTGAAGGTCACCTCGACCGGCGCGGGCGGCAGCGAGTGGAGCGGACGCGTCACGGCCCTGGACTCGATGGTCGACGAAGCGACCCGCAACATCCAGGTACAGGCGACGCTGCCAAATCCCGACGGCAAGCTGCGGCCAGGCATGTTCGTGCAGGCCGACGTCGCAATCGGCCCCAGCCAATCCGTGATTGTCCTGCCGGCGTCGGCGATCAACTACGCGCCGTACGGCGACTCGGTGTTTGTGGTCACCGATCTCGAGGGCGATGACGGCAAGACCTATCGCGGCGTCCGCCAGCAGCTGGTCAGGGTGGGTCCGGCGCGCGGCGATCAAGTGGCCGTCACGACCGGTCTCGAGCCGGGCGACGAGGTGGTGACGTCGGGACTGTTCAAGCTCCGTAACGGCGCCGCCGTGAACGTCAATAACGCGGTGCGGCCGGGCAACAGTGCCGCGCCCAAGCCGGGAAACAGCTGATGAAGTTCACCGATCTATTCGTCAAGCGGCCGGTGCTCGCGATCGTGGTCAATCTCGTGATCCTGATCGCGGGGTTGCAATCAATCCGCGCGCTCAGCGTGCGCCAGTATCCGCGCAGCGACATCTCGGTGGTTCGCGTCTCGACCGTCTATGTCGGCGCCAATGCCGACCTGGTCCGCGGGTTCATCACCACGCCGCTCGAGCGCGTGATTGCCAGCGCCGACGGCATCGACTACATGGAGTCGTCCAGCGCCCAGAGCATCAGCACGATCACGGTGCACCTGAAGCTCAATTACGACACCAACGACGCGCTGACGCAGATCCAGGCCAAGGTCGCGCAGGTGAGAAACGATCTGCCGCCGGAAGCCGAAGCACCGACCATCCAGCTGGAGACCGCCGACACGCAGTTCGCCGCCATGTATCTCGGCTTCTCGTCACCGGATCTCGATCAGACGCAGATTACCGACTACCTGACGCGCGTCGTGCAGCCGAAGTTGAGCGCCATCAGCGGCGTGCAGCGCGCCGATATTCTCGGCGATCGCACCTTCGCGATGCGGGTGTGGCTGAAGCCCGATCAGATGGCGGCGCACGGCATCTCGCCGTCGGCGCTGCGCGACGCGCTGGCGCGCAACAACTACCTTTCGGCACTGGGCCGCACCAAGGGGTCGATGGTATCGGTGAACCTGATCGCCAACACCGATCTGCGTACGCCGGAGGAATTCCGCCAGCTGGTCGTCAAAGAAAAGGACGGCGTCGTCGTGCGGCTCGGTGACGTCGCGGATGTCGTGCTCGGCGCCGAGAACTACGACGAAGACGTCCGATTCAACGGCGAAACCGCCGTGTTCATGGGCGTGTGGGTATTGCCGACCGCCAACTCGCTGGACGTCATCCGCCAGGTGCGGGAAGCGATGCCCGGGATCCGGGCGGAGTTGCCGGCCGGGATGCAGGCGGGCATTCCCTACGACTCGACCGCGTACATCCAGGATGCCATCAACGAAGTGCTCACGACGCTGACGGAAACGTTGCTGATCGTGATCGCGGTGATCTTCCTGTTCCTGGGATCGGTGCGGGCCGTGATCATCCCGGTGATCGCGATTCCCATCTCGCTCGTCGGCGCCGTGTTCCTGATGCTCGCCGCGGGCTTTACCGTCAACCTGCTGACGCTGCTGGCCATCGTGCTGTCGGTGGGGCTCGTGGTGGACGATGCGATCGTGATGGTCGAGAACATCGAACGCCATCTGCATGAAGGCAAACGGCCGCTGCAGGCCGCGCGCGATGCGGCGCGCGAGCTGGTCGGGCCGATCATCGCGATGACCATCACGCTGGCGGCGGTGTACGCCCCGATCGGCATCCAGGGCGGCCTCACCGGCGCGCTGTTCCGTGAGTTCGCGTTCACGCTCGCAGGCGCGGTGATCGTGTCCGGCGTGGTCGCGCTCACGCTGTCGCCGATGATGGGCTCGCGGTTGCTGCGCGCCGGCGATACGGAACGCGGCTTCGCGGGCTGGATCAACCGGCGGTTCGACACCCTGCGTCACGGATACACCCGCGTGCTCGCCGGCTCGCTCGCCTACCGGCCGGTGGTGCTGGCGTTGTGGCTGATTGTCGCGGCGCTGATCGTGCCGTTCTACACGTTCTCGCAGCAGGAGCTGGCGCCTGCCGAAGATCAGGGCGTGGTGTTCTCGATCATTCAGGCCGCACCCAACGCGACGATCGAGCAGACCAAGCTCTTTGCCCGGCAGATTAACGCCGTCTACCAGGCGCAACCGGAGACCGCAGGCACGTTCGAGCTGACGTTCCCGAACGGCGGATTCGGCGGCATGGTCACCAAGCCGTGGAGCGAGCGCACCAAGACCGCGCAGCAACTGCAGATGGAACTGGCCGGTCCGCTGTCGCAGATTCCCGGCGTGCGGGCGTTTCCCACCACGCCGCCGGCGCTGCCGGGCGGCGGTGACTTCCCGGTCGATCTGGTGATCGCATCACCGGGCGAGCCCCAGCAGCTGGTCGAGATCGCCAACCAGCTAGTGGGGAAGGCCTTCGCGAGCGGGCTGTTCATGTTCGCCGATGCCGATCTGAAGTTTGACCAGCCGCAGGCGGAGGTGGTGTTCGATCGCGACAAGCTGCGCTCGCAGGGCGTCGATCTCAGCCAGGCCGGGCGCGATCTGTCGATCCTCCTTGGCGGCGATTACGTCAATCGCTTCAGCATCCAGGGCCGCAGCTATAAGGTCATCCCGCAGATCGAGCGGGCCGAGCGCCTCACACCCGATCAGCTGTCGCAGATCTACATCACGGGTTCCGGTGACAAGCTGGTGCCGCTGTCGACCTTCGCCACGCTGAAGACCACGGCGCAACCGCGCGAGCTGAAGAAGTTCCAGCAGCTGAACGCCGTGCGGATCCAGGGGGTGATTCCGCCGCCGGTGCCGCTGGATACGGCGCTGGGCTTCCTCGAAACCGAGGCGCGCGCGATTCTGCCGCCCGGCTTCACCCTCGACTACGCCGGTGAATCACGACAGCTCAGGACGGAGGGCGGCAACTTCCTGTTCACGTTCCTGCTGTCCGCCGTGCTCATTTACCTGGTGCTCGCGGCACAGTTCGAGAGCTTCCGCGATCCGTTCATCATCCTGCTCGGCTCGGTGCCGCTCGCGGTGGCTGGGGCGCTGCTGTTCTCATTCCTCGGTTTTACGACGCTGAACATCTACAGCCAGGTGGGTCTGATCACGCTGGTTGGACTGGTCGCCAAGAACGGCATCCTGATCGTGCAGTTCGCGAATCACCTGCGAGAGACGGGCGCCGGCAAGCTGGCGGCGATCCTTGAAGCCTCCGGCACGCGCCTGCGGCCAATCCTGATGACGACGGCGGCCACGGTGGTCGGTCACTTCCCGCTGGTCACGGCCACGGGACCGGGCGCCGGCGCACGCAACAGCATCGGCATCATGCTCGTCAGCGGCATGATCATCGGCACACTGTTCACGCTGTTCGTCCTCCCCTCGATTTACATGTTGCTGGCGGCCAACCGCGTCGCCGTTGTGGCGGAGGCGCCCGCTCGTGAAGTGATCACCGGCCAGGCTTCGCCAGAAGGAGCGGCGGCATGAGCGCGCCATTATTCGGACGTAGTCTGGCAGCGATCTTCGTCGTCGCGCTGTGGTCGGCCACGCCGGCCACGGCGCAAACCGCACCGCTCCATCTCACGCTCGAGGATGCGGTGCGGCGCGCGCTCGACAACAACCCGGACCTCGCCATCGTCCGGCTGGAAACCGAGGTCGGGACCGCGCGCGTCGACGAAACCCGCACCGCGTTTACGCCGGTGTTCTCCACCACGTTGGGACGTTCCAGCACCGTGACGCCGCCGGCGAATTTTCTGCTTGGCGAGCGGGGTGTCGATGTCGACGACTGGTTCTCGTCGACGGGCGTGCGGCAGCGGTTGCCTTGGGGCTCCGGCACGTGGAGCATTTCGTGGGACACGTCGAGGACCACGACCAACAACCCGCTCACGAGCTTCGATCCGACACTCCAGTCCGGATTTCAGCTCGCGTTCTCGCAGCCGCTGCTCAAGGATCGCACCATCGACTCGGCTCGCCACCAATACGCCATCGCCAGGCGCAACCAGGACAGCTCGGACCTGCGCTTTCGCGAGGCCATCGTCCAGACCGTGGCGGCCGTGAAGCAGGCGTACTGGACGCTGAAGGCGACGCGGGCCAACGTCGACGTGCAGCAGCGGTCGCTGGATCTCGCGCGCGAGCTCGCGCGTGAGAACACGGTCCGCGTCGATGCCGGGCACATTCCGCCAATCGATCTCGTGCAGGCCGAGGCCGAAGTGGCGCAGCGGCGCGAGAATCTGATTCGTGCCCAGACGGCGGCCGATGACGCCGAGGATGCGCTGCGCCGCTTGATCGTCAACGCCAATGACCCCGGATTCTGGAACGTGCGGATCGATCCGGTGGAAGGGCCGTCGGTGATCGCCGTCCTGCCCGACATCGACGCCGCGGTGGCGAGGGCGCTTGCCGAGCGCTATGACATCGCGCGCGCGGGTCATGAGCTCGAGAATACGCAGACGACCATTGAGTTTCTCGATAACCAACGCTTGCCCGACGTCCGGCTCGAAACCTCGTATCGCGGCAGTGGCCTGGGCGGGACGCAGTTCCTCCGCGGCGGCGGGTTTCCCGGATCGATCATCGGCACCCGCAATCGCGGCTTCGGTGACGCGCTTGGCCAGGTGTTCACGGATGACTATCCGGCCTGGAGCCTCGGTCTCACGGTGAGCTATCCCATCGGCCGCAGCTTTGAGGCGGCCAACCTGGCGCGGGTGCGGCTCGAACGCCGGCAGACGGCGCAACGGATCGCGAGCTTGCGCATCGAGGCCGCTGAAACGGTCCGCAGGGCCGGGCGGCAGGTGCGCAGCACCGCCGAGCGTATCGAGGCGGCGCGGGCGAGCGCGTCGCTCGCACAGGAACGGCTTGATTCCGAACAGAAGCGATTCGGCGTCGGCCTCTCGACGACGTTCCTCGTCACGCAGGCGCAGCGCGATCTGCTCGAGGCCCAGGTCAACCTGTTGCAGACCTCGCTCGACTTCGAGTCGGCGCTGGTGAATTTCGAAGCCGTGCAGCAGGCGCCGCCGCTCGCTGCGGGCACCACCGTTGGTGTCAGGGGCGCGAACGTGATCCTGGTGCCGACGCCGGCGCCACGCGGCCTCTTCCGTTCCGGCGCGGGGTCTTAATCGTGGCCCGCGCGATTGCCGTGGTCGGGGCGCCGTCGAGTATCGGGATTCGACCGTACGACGATGGCGCCGTGCGACACCTCAACCGGGCGCCGCAGGTGCTCCGGGAGCGTGGGTTGATCGCGCGGCTGGGCGCCGCGGATCTCGGCGATGTACCGCCGCCCTTGTATCAGGATTTCGTGCGGCCGCCGAATCGGGCCCGCAATGAGGATCAGGTCGCGGCGTATTCGCGATCGCTCGCGCAACGCGTGTCGAGCGGGATCGCGCAGGGACGGTTTGTGCTCGTTGTTGGTGGCGACTGCAGCGTCGTTTTGGGTTGTCTGATGGCCGCGAGAAAGAAAGCAGGGGACGCGGTCGGCCTCGTCTACGTTGATGCCCACGCGGACTTTGCCTCACCGGAGGAATCGCGGACGGGATCGGCCAGTACCATGGCCCTGGCACTGGCCACCGGCCGAGGCAGTTCCGCGCTGTCGCGCCTCGCCGGGGCCATGCCGCTCGTCCGCGATCACCACGCGGCGCTGCTCGGTCGTCGCGACGACGCCACGGACCGGCACGGTCATGCCGCGCTCGCGAAGTCGTCGATCCTCGATGTGCCGAGCGCGCAACTTCAGAACGACGACTGGCCGGAGGTGGCGGCGAGCACGCTGGATCACGTGGCGCCGCCGGACGTGCGCGGATTCTGGATCCAGGTGGACGCCGACGTGCTCGATCCGATGACGATGGCGGCCGTCGACTCACCTGAGCCGGGCGGGCCAACGCCGCGGGAGCTGCTGCGTGTGCTGGCGCCGCTCGTGCAGCATCCGCGCGCGCTGGGGCTGTCACTGACGACGTACGATCCGGCCCTCGATCCGGATCGCTCGTGCGCCCACCGGCTGGTGAACGTGCTCGAGGCGCTGCTCGCACCCGGCCTGTTGCACTGATCATCCCGGAGCGATGCCATGCTGAATCTCTGTTTCGTGATGTGGTGCCTCGGCGCCGAGGCCAGGCTCGATCACATCCGGCTGATGACGACGCCGGACGTGTATCACAACGCCGGCGTCGAGAACCGGCTGGTGGCGGTCGAGGGCCACTGGTTGATTGGCGGTTATCTCCATGAGCCGGACAGCCGTGACGGCGGGTGACGGATCTGGTGGCCTTTGAGATCTTGCACGTGTCAAACGGCGGTCCGCGCCATATCGCGAACCCCGCGATTGATTCGATTGGAGTGTCGTTCCGCCTGAAATGACATCGGAGCTGCTGATCACGGCCACGGCGATTGCCTGTGCGGCGATGGGCGGCGTGTTCTTCGCCTTCTCGTCGTTCGTAATGCGGGCGCTGGCGCGGATGCCCCCCGCGCAAGGCATCGCCGCCATGCAGTCAATCAATGTCGTCGCGGTCACGCCGGCGTTCATGACCGCGTTATTCGGAACCGCGGCGGCGTGCCTGGCCGTGGCGGTCGACGCGGTCACCGAATGGCGCACTATGACAAGCGCGTACCTCCTCGCCGGCAGCTTGTCGTACCTGGTCGGCTCGATCGTGGTGACCATCGTCTGCAACGTCCCGTTGAACAACGCGCTGGCGGCGGTCGATCCGGCCAACGGCGACGCCGCGCGGTTCTGGCTCAGGTACGTCCGAAGGTGGACGGCGTGGAATCACGTCCGAGCCATCTCGGGGCTGGTTGCCGCCGCTTTGTTCACGATCGCCATCGCAACGATGAGGACATGAGCGCCACGTGGATGACCCGCCGCGCTCGTCGGCGTCCGCGTCCACCGAGTCAGCCCCTCGCGCGTGACGCGAGCTTGACCCCCACCGCATGGAGGCCAACAGCGACGCCATCCCCGAATTTACACGAGCGTCACGGCGGCAGGTCACACGAGGTTTGTGCCGCGCGTCACGCGCACGTAAACCGGCGGGTCTAGCGTGTCTGCTGGATCTTCTTTCAGTAAGGGCATGGCCATGAACATTCACATCCGCCGACAGTTGCTCACCGTTTTCACCATCTTTTTCGCCGCAACCCTCGCCGCTTCGCCGGGTGCGTCCGCCCAAGGCGCGACGGTCACCGGCCAGGTCGTCGACGAAACCGGCGGCGTGCTGCCGGGCGCATCGGTGACGTTGCGCGATGCGGCGGCCGGCCGCGAACGCACCACGGTGGCGGATACGACCGCGAGGTTCTCGATCGCCGGCCTGACGCCCGGTCCGTACGTGCTGACCGTGACGATGGCTGGCTTCGACACCCTTGTGCGCGAGGCAGTCCAGGCCAACGGACCGAAACCGCTGACACTGGTGATGAAGGTGTCGTCGTTGCAGGATTCCGTGGCAGTTCGTGGCACCGCGCGCAACCAACGTGAAGAACAACGTCCTCACCGTCACCGGTCGCGAACGGTTGAACGTCAACGGCGCGGTCGAGTTTCGCCCCACCGCCACGTCGAAGTATTTCGCGCGCACGTTCTTCGCGCACTGGGACGAAGTCCAGCTGCGCAATCGTTTCGACGAAAGCCTTGGCAACAACCTCACTTCGATCATCAGCCCGTCGAGCGCCACGGTGGCGTCCAATCGCGTGCAGGTCAGCCTGCGCAACGAAATCACCGAAAAGCGGCTGCTCTCCGGCGCCGTCGGCGGCACGAACATCGCCGGACGCTGGACTCTCGACTACACCGTGCAGCGCAACGACAACCTCGTTGACGAGCGAGGCGTAGCCGCTCCGCACATGCTCGCCGATCAGAGGCGGAGCCTCGCTAGATGCGCGACATCGCGGGGTGGGTGTTCGGGCTGAGCATGGGCGTGGTGGCGGTGGTGTCGCCGGACTGGCGCCAGGCAGTCCCGGGCTCAAACGCCTCGCCGGCGGTGGCGGCGCTGGCCGCACGTACGCTGCGTGTGTATGCGGCGCCCGATGCCGATCAGGGTGTGGCCGTCGACCGCACGCATTTCTACCCCGTCGATAACTCCGTCATCGCCAAGTACGACATCGCCACCGGAACCCAGGTCGATCGATGGACCGGACCGTCGAGCGGCCTCATCCGTCATTTGAACAGCTGCATGGCGGATGCGGGGCGGCTGTGGTGCGCCAATTCGAACTATCCACAAACCCCGATGGGATCATCGATCGAGGTGTTCGACACCACGACGCTCGATCACGTGATGTCGCACAGCCTGGGCGTGGTGGACGAGGGGTCGATCACGTGGTTCGATACGTATCGCGGCGGATTCATCGCCGGCTTTGCCCATTACGATGGCGGCGGCGGTGTGGGCTTCAAGGATCACCGCTACTCCAGCGTCGTGACCTTCGATGCGGAGTGGCGTCGTACGGGCGGCTGGTTGTTTCCGCCGTCGGTGGTCGAGCGGATGGCTCCCGATGCCGCGTCCGGAGGTGCGATCGGTCCCGACGGCTGGCTATATCTCCTCGGTCACGATCGGCCGGAGATGGATGTGGTCGGCAGGCCCGCCATGGGACCAACACTGATCCATGTGGCCACCATCCATCTCGAGGCCGAGGGGCAGGCGTTTGCTTGGGCACAGGACGGCACCCGAACGGTCTTCACGATCGACCGAAGGAAGGGCCTTGTCCGTGCCATCGCGCTTCCAGAGGTCAACGCCATACCGCACGCACAAGCCTTCCGATAGACGCCGAGACCAATGCGCGCTACTTCAGGCCGATGCCGCCGATCGGCTCGGTCTGCACCTGGTCGCCAAAGCTGGCGATCAGCGGCCGGCCCTTCGCAATCGCGTCCTTCACCGACGGTAAGGCCAACGAGGCCTTGTGGCTCTCGGCCGAGTCCCACACTTCGGTGATCCACAAGGCATTCGCGTCACGCGGGTCCGTTGCCACGATGTAACTCGAGCAGCCGGGCATCCCGCCGGTGCCGCTCAGCAGGATCGCGGCAAACTCGTCTCGCTTGCCCGGCACCGTCACCATCTTGCCGATTAATCCAAACATCCGCCAATCCTGTCACATACGAGGTTGGCGAATGAGATCGTTGAGGATGAAAACATCCATCAACGCTATTGATCGGGCGCGACCCCGCGGAGACGGTCACGCCGATTCCGCGTCAGCCGATCGCGTCGATTTCGGGACGGGCCGCGGGCTTCTAGCAGATGCCCGGCTGCACCACCGTGAGGCCGAGCTCGCGCGCCGCGACGGCCTGGCGATCGTCGTAGGTGATGAACTCGAGATCGTCATCGTCGATCGCCAGGGCGGTGGCGAGGTGAATCGCGTCGAGCGCCCGCACCTGCGGCGAGCCGAGCCGTGCCGCTTCGTCGCGCACCTCGGTGTCGAGCGCGAGGAGATAGAAGCCCATCACGGCCTGATCAATTGCGGCCCCGGCGCGCCGGAGCGCGCGCATCACCTCGACCTCCGCGATGACGGACGTCGACGCCTCAACCTCGCTGCTGGCGAGATAGTCGACAAGCGCGGTCGAGTGCGGCTCGGCGTGAGACAACTTCACGATCGCCGACGAGTCGAAGTACGCGTGCCTCACAGCCGATCTTCGCGCAGCTCATCCAGGATCTGCTGCATGGATGGGGCGTTTGGATCGCCGGGCTGGGGCGGCCGTCGATTCGCCAGCGAGCCGGCCGGCGCCGTGGCGCGGCCCTCGCGGACCAGGCGTTCGAGCGTTGTCAGGCGCTGAGCCGGGAGAGGTGCCAGCAGTGCCACCACCTGGCCGTATTCGGTGACGTGGAGGGTCTCACCAGCCTTTACCCGTTCCAGGTACACCGACAGGTTCTGTCGCATCTCGCGGACGCCCACGCGGCGATTGGGGCGCCGCTTGCGGCGCGTGCCCTGGACTTCCTGCGTGGCGGTGATCATGTAGCACATGGTAGCACAACACCGCCCTGGCCACAAACTCACCGCCGGAGGAAGCGGATGAGCCGCGCGGCGACCAATGCCGCTTGCTCCTGCTGCACCCAATGTCCGGCACCGTCCAGCAGCTCGATGCCTTCCAGTGTTGGACACGCCCGCTGCATGGCGTCAAGGCTTCCCGAGCGCTGATAGACGCCCCAATCGCTTTGGCCCGACAGGAACAGGCTCGGCACCTCAATCGTGCGCCCCGCAAACAGCGGCAATTCGGCAGACAGCCGCGGCACGCGGCCCACTCGGTACGACTGCAAGCCTCCCTGGAACCCCGTGCGCGCATACTCGCCGCTGTAGACGCGCAGCTCGTCTTCGGTGAGCCACGCGCATTTCGCGATCGCGGCGGCGGAGGGCATCTCGCCCGCCACGCTCTCCGCCATGCCCTTATTCAGATCCATCACGTAATAGCGCGGCAGCTTCGCCATTTCCGCCGCGGAGTTGTTCGCCAGCGGAAATGGTTTGTTCGGCGCCCAGTCCGCGCTCTTCATGTGGTAATACGCGCGCAGGAAATTGTGCACGCCCTGCGGCGGGTGCCACATGTTCTCGTTCGCCTCGCGCGTGGTGTAGTAGGTCTGATAGTGCTTGCGCGGCTCCGGCAACTTCGCGAGTTCTTGATCGAGGCTGGGTGCTTGCGCCGCCGCAGGCAGCGGGCTTGCCCCCCGTAGCTCGCCGGGAGTTGCGCGAGCGAAGGGGGGTGCGCCCCCGAAGGGGGCGCTCATCATCACCACCGAACGGAAGACATCCGGACGTGTGAGTGCGCACCAACCCGCCATCGGCGATCCGAAATCGTGGCCGGCGATGAGCGCGACGCTGCGGTGGCCGAGCGACGCCACCAGCGCGAGCATGTCGCGCACCCGGTTGAGCGTCGAGAACGGTGCGAGGTCGGCGTCGAACGCGACGTCGGTGCCGCCGCTCCGGCCGTAGCCGCGCAGATCCGGCGCCATCACGTGATAGCCCGCTTTCGCCAGCGGCACCATCACGTGCCGCCAACTGTAGGCGAGCTCAGGGAAGCCGTGGACCAGCAGCACCGCCGGCCGATTTGCGCTTTCGTATCCCGCTTCGAGCGCGTGCATCGTGATGCCGTTGATATTCGGAATCAGCCGCGATCGGATGCCGATGGGAATCGTCGTGGCGCCGTATGCCACATCGGGATTTGACGTCTGCGCCCGTGCGCGCGCGGTAAATGCGAAGGGCGTGGCCGCCAGGATCTGGAGCATCGAGCGCCGGGTCATTCGGGTCATGGTTGTACGCCTATATACTCCATGGATGCGTTCGGTGGGCGTAGCATTCGTCCTGTCACTGCTTTCCATTCAATCGGCCGCGCAGAACCAGACCTCGTGGCTGGATCCCTTTCGCGCCACGGCCGGCAAGCTGATCGCCGCCGCCGGCGCTGATCAATTCGGCTGGGATCGCCTCGCCGAGCTGACCGATACCTATGGCCAGCGATTGAGCGGCTCCGAGAACCTCAATCGCGCCATCGCGTGGGCCGTCGAGACCATGAAGAAGGACGGCCTCGAGAACGTGCACACCGAGCGCGTGATGATTCCGAAGTGGGTGCGCGGCAACGAAAGCCTCGAGATCACCAATCCGCCGCATCACGCGGTCCCGATGCTCGGCCTCGGCGGCAGCGTGGCCACGCCGCCGGCCGGGATCGAGGCCGAGGTAATGGTCGTGTCGAGCGGCGACGATCTCGCCAGGCGAGCGGCGCACGCGAAGGGCAAGATCGTCCTCTTCAACGTGCCCTATACCAATTACGGCGAGACGGTGGCGTATCGATCCGGCGGCGCCGCGATGGCGGCGCGCCACGGCGCCGTGGGCATGCTGGTGCGCGCGGTCGGGCCAATCGGGCTGCGCACGCCGCACACCGGCGGCATGTCCTACGCCGCCGGCGTCGAGAAGATTCCCGCCGCCGCGATCCCGGTGGAAGACACGCTGCGTATTCAGCGCCTCGTCAATCGCGGCGTCGCCGTTCGCGTCCGCTTGAAGATGGACGCGCAATTCGATCCCGACGTCGAATCCTTCAACGTCGTCGGCGAGATCCGCGGCAGCCAGATGCCCGAGGAGATCGTGCTGGTCGGCTGCCACTTCGATTCCTGGGACCCGGGCACCGGCGCGTCCGACGACGCGGTCGGCTGCATCGTGACGTGGGAGGCCGCGCGGTTGATGAAGAAGTTGAACATCCGGCCGAAGCGCACGGTGCGCGTCGTGCTGTTCACCAACGAGGAGAACGGCCTGCGCGGCGGCAACGGGTATCGCGACGCCCACGCCGGCGAAGCGGCGAATCACGTCTTCGCGCTCGAGTCCGACTCCGGCGTGTTCGCGCCGGCCCGCCTCGGCTTCACCGGCTCCGATGCCGCGAGAAAAATCGTGACGGAGATCGCCACGCTGCTGTCGCCGCTCGGCATGCAGGACGTGGTTCCCGGCGGCGGCGGCGCCGACATCGGTCCGATCGCGACGCTCGGCAGGGTGCCGACGATGGCCTATGCCGGCGATTCGACGAGGTACTTCACCATCCATCACACCCCCGCCGACACCGTCGATCGCATCGCGCCGCAGGAAGTGTCGAAGGCGGCCGCGTCTATTGCGGCGATGGTGTATGTCATCGCGGATATGCCGCAGCGCCTGCCCAAGTGAAACTCGTCGTCTTGTTTCTCGCGCTGGCAGTGGTTCAGAAGGATCCGACCGCGTTCGGCGCGTGGGCGTCGGCGCCGGTGAATGGTGCGATCGCCGTCTACGCCACGATCGATAACCCGACGATGTATGACGTATATGTGGTGTCGGGAAAGTCTGACTCGGCCGGCAAGGTTGAGTTGATCAGCGGCGGCAAGCCGGTCTCGAATATCGCCGTGCCGGCGTATGGATCCGCGGAGCTCAAGCCTGACGCGGCGTTTGTGCGGGTGTCGGACCTGAAGCGCGAACTCAAGGCGGGCGATCAGTTGACCGTGATGCTGGAAACCGACGGCGGCATCGCGATCGTCATCGCCGCCAGCATGAAGTAGATCGCTAGATCACGAGCTCAACAGATCAACAGATCAACAGATCAACAGATCCGTCGGGCGACCGCTGGATGTATTATCTGCTGCATGTTCAACAGATTCTCGGCAGCCCTGTTGGCCGTGGCCCTGCTGGTCCCGGTCGCGCCCTCTGCACAGACCAAACGCGCCATCACCGTCGACGATCACTCGCGCATTGTCAGCGTCGGCGATCCGCAGCGGTCGCCCGACGGCCTGTGGGTGGCGTATACGGTGAGCACCATCGACGCCGAGAAGGATCGGCGCAACACCGACGTGTGGATGGTGAAGTGGGACGGCAGCGAGCAGTTGCAGCTGACCTCGTCGCCGGATAACGAAAGCTCACCGCGCTGGAGCCCCGACAACAAGTACCTCGCGTTCGTGTCGTCGCGCGGCACTGAAGAAGAACGCAAACGCGGTGGACAGATCTGGCTGCTCAATCGCGCCGGCGGTGAAGCGCAGCGGGTCAGCGACTTCAAGGGCGGCGTGTCCGACATCCAGTGGTCGCCCGACAGCACGCGCATCGCGTTTACGGCCGACGATCAGGATCCGGCCGATGAGCCCGAGAAGCTGGAAGGCTGGAAGCGCAAGACCGCGCCGCCGATCGTGATCGATCGCTATCAATTCAAGCGGGATCGCGCCGGCTATCTGAAACATCTCTACAACCACATCGGGATCTTCACCGTGGCGACAAAGGAAGCGAAGATCATCACCAAGGGCAACGCCGACGATCAGAGCCCGTCGTGGTCGCCGGACGGCAAGCAGATCGCGTTCCTGAGCAAGCGCGGTCATTCCGATCCGGATCGCACGTCGAACGAGGATCTGTGGGTGGTCGAGGCGCGCGCAGGCGCGGAGCCGAGGCAGGTCACCAGGACCGCGGAGGGCGAAGGCGGACGTCCGGCCTGGAGCCCGGATGGCAGCCGCCTGGCGGTGGTGATTGGCGACACCGATCGGTTCGCGCAGTACTCGATGAACAAGTTGATCGTCGTGCCGTCGAATCCACCTGCTGCAGCGGGGCCGGTGATCAAGCCGCCGATCTACATGCCGTCGCTCGACCGCGCCGTGTCCAGCCTGGCGTGGTCTGCCGACGGCCGGCACATCTCGTTCCTGTTGCAGGACGATCGCACCAATCACCTCGCGACGGTGCCGGCTGAGAGTCCGAACGCTACGCCGCAGCGGCGGACCACCGGCCGGCGCGTGATCAGCTCGCCCAGCCCCGGCAAGGACGGTCACTTCGCGGTGCTGGCCGCCGAGCCGACGCGGATGAACGAGGTCTATGCGCTCGAAGGATCGAATCTGCGCCAGCTGACCAAGCACAACGACCAGCTGCTCGGCGAATTGCTGCTGGCCACCACCGAGGACTTCCAGTCGAAGAGCAAGGATGGCGCCGAGGTGCACGGGCTGATCGTGAAGCCCGCCGGCTACAAGGCCGCTACGAAATACCCGACGCTCTTGATCGTCCACGGCGGCCCCAACGGCCAGGACCAGCATTCGTTTTCCTTCGATCGCGAGTTCCTCGCCGCGAACGGCTACGTCGTGCTCGCCATCAACTATCGAGGCAGCGCCGGCCGTGGCAACGCGTACCAGAAAGCGATCCTTGGCGACTGGGGCAATCTCGAAGTGGTCGACCTGCTTGGCGCGGTGGACGAAGCGGTGCGGCAGGGCATTGCCGATCCGGATCGGCTCGGCATCGGCGGGTGGAGTTACGGCGGCATCTCGACCGACGCGGCGATTGCCACCGATACGCGATTCAAGGCGGCGGTCAGCGGCGCCGGCGTGGCGTTGTATATGTCCCTCTACGGTGTCGATCAGTACATCATTCAGTACGATCAGGAGCTTGGTCAGCCGTGGAAGAACAAGGATGCGTGGGCCAGGATGTCGCACGGCTTCTTCAACGCCGACAAGATCAAGACGCCGACGCTGTTCATGGGCGGCGAGAAGGACTTCAACGTCCCCATCGCCGGCGGCGAGCAGATGTACCAGGCGCTCAAGAGCCTCGGCGTCGACACGCAGCTGGTGGTCTACCCGGGCCAGTTCCATGGCCTGACGATCCCGAGCTACGAGCGCGATCGCCTGCAGCGCTACGTGAACTGGTTCAACAAATACCTGCAGCCAACGAGCACCACCACAGCGTCTAAGTAGGGGCGGGACTCCAGTCCCGCCCGCCAGCGGCGAAGGCGGAAGTCCCGCCCGCCAGAGGAGCAGCATGCCCCTTCGATTCGCTCTCATTCTGTGTTCACTCTCGGTTGCCGCCATGACCGCACAAACCTCCGACATGAGGACGCGGGCCGAGATCACCAACTACGAAGAGACGAGCAGCTACGCCGACGTGACGCGCGTGATCGACGGGCTGGTGGCGACGAGCAAGCTGGTCCACACCGAGAGCTTCGGCAAGACCGAGGAAGGGCGCGACCTTCCGTTGATGGTGATCTCGGATCCCAAGGTCACCACGCCCGCCGCGGCGCGCAAGCTGGGCCGGCCGCTGGTGTTCGTGCAGGCCAACATCCACGCCGGCGAAGTGGAAGGCAAGGAAGCGGTGCTGATGCTGGCCCGCCGGCTCGTCTCCGGCGATCTCAGGCCGTTGACGCGCCAGCTCGTGCTGCTGATTGCGCCCGACTACAACGCCGACGGCAACGAGGAGGTCAGCGTCATGAACCGCGCCGCGCAGAACGGTCCGGTGGCGGGCGTCGGCACGCGCGGGAACAGCCAGGGCCTCGATCTCAATCGCGATTACATGAAGCTGGACTCGGCCGAGGCGCGGTCGCTGGTGGGCCTGTTCAACAGATGGGATCCGCACGTGATCGTCGATCTGCACACGACCAACGGGTCGTATCACGCCAATCACCTGACGTATGCGCCGATCCTGAACCCCAACGCCGACCCGCGGCTGATCGCGTTCACGCGCGAGCGGATGCTCGCGCCAATCCGCCAGAACATGCTCAAGACGCACAACTGGCGCACCTATTACTACGGTAACTTCGCTCCCGAGGATGGCGGCGGGCGCGAAAGCGCGCGCGTGGACCCCGCCAATCCCGGCAACGTCACGTGGCGGACCTTCGATCATCGGCCGCGCTTCGGCAACAACTACGCCGGGCTCCGCAATCGCATCGCGATCCTGTCCGAGGCGTACAGCTATCTCGATTTCAAGGGCCGCGTCGAGGTCACGGAAGATTTCGTCGAAGAGATCTGGAAGAGTGCCGCGGCGCACTCCAAGCAGATCATGACGCTCACCGCGCAGGCCGATCGCGTGCTCACGGCCCCGGCCAAGGGCCCTTCGACTTCGCTCAGGGCAGGCAAACCGATCGAGCTTGGCGTCGACATCGAGATCCGCGCGTTGCCCGAGCGGGTCGAGATCATGGTCGGCGACGTCACCAAGGTGCCGAACCCGCGTTCGGGACGCGAGATGCTCGCGATGGCGCCGGTGGCGACGCCGGTGCTGATGAAGGACTACGGCGTGTTCGCCGCCACGCGCACGCGGCCGATGCCCAGGGGCTGGTTGATTCCAAAGGCGATGGCTGAATCTCCGGGGTTCGCCGGCGCGCTCGATCGCCTGCGCTGGCACGGCATCCGGATCCGCGAGATCGCGAACGACCTGCAGCTGCCCGTCGAGCGCTTCTCGATCAGCGAGATGACCAAGGCGCCCAAACCGTTCCAGGGCCACCAGGAAGCGCGGCTGCGCGGCAGCTTTGACCGGGCGCAATTGACGGTGTCCGCGGGCTCGCTGTTCATTCCGGCGACGCAGCCCCTGGCGCGGCTGGCGTTCTATTTGCTCGAGCCCGAAAGCGATGACGGCCTGGTGACCTGGAACCTCATCGAGAATGGCCTGGAATCGGGGAAGACGTATCCGATCTATCGCGTGACCGACGCCACGCGGATCAAGACACGGTGATCTGATACAGCCGCGGCCACTTCTTGCCGGTAACAAAAATCCTTCGCGTGGCCTTGTCGTAGGCAATCCCGTTCAGCTCGTCGGCCGGCGGCATGCGCTGGCTGCGTGGCAAGAGCGCGGCGAGATCGATCCACGCATTCACCTCGCCGGTGTTGGGCGAGATCCGCGCGATGCGATCGGTCTGCCAGACGTTGGCCCAGATCTCGCCCTCGATCCATTCCAGCTCGTTGAGGTGGCTGACCGGCCGCCCGGCGTCCTGCACGCGCAGCGTGCGAACAACCGCCAGCGTCTTCGGATCGAGAAACGACAGCGTGTCGCTGCCGTCGCTCATGACCAGGCGCGACGTGCCGTCGTACGCGATCCCCCAGCCTTCGGTGTTGTACCTGAAGGTCCGTTTCTGCGTGAACGTCTTGCGGTCGTAGACGAAACCCAGCCGGTGCTGCCAGGTCAGTTGCAGCAGCTCATCGCCGACCAGCGCGAGCCCTTCCGCAAAATACTCGGCCGGCACATCGAGGCGCTGCAGCGTCCTGCCGGTGGTGATGTCGACGCGTCGCAGCGTGGATTCGCCCTGCAGGCCGGTACTTTCATACAACTCGCCATCTTCGAACACCAGGCCTTGCGTGAACGACGTGGTGTCGTGCGGAAAGGTGGCGACGATCGCGTAGCCCTGCACGGGCGCCGGTTTGCGTTGGGCAACCGTCGCCGGCGCGCACGCGAGCAGAGAAGCCCCGAGCAGCATCAGTATCCTCGAGATCACGAGATCACCAAATCACGAGATCATCAAATCACCAAATCACCAAATCACCAAGGCTGACGATCTAGAATCGCCAGGTGATCATACGGTTGGCATTGTCGGTCGCCGGTTTCTCGGCATGGCTTGCGGCGGCGGTGCTTGCCCAGCCGCCCCCGGCCGTGGTGCTGTTCACCCTTGATGGCGCGCGCCTCGAGGAGATGTTCTTTGGCGTCGACACCGCCATCCTGCGAGCGCAATTGAAGCCGGAACAGCGGCTCGAGGAACACGAGCTCTACCATCGTTATTGGGCACCCACGCCGCAGGCGCGGCGCGAGAAGCTCATGCCGTTCTTCTGGGGCACGTTGATGCGCCAGCATGGCTCCATCGCGGGCAATCCAGCCCTGCGCAGCCGCGTCCATGTCACCAATCGCCACTGGTTCTCGTATCCCGGCTACTCGGAGCTCCTGATCGGCCGGGCCCTTGACGATGTCATCAAGAGCAACGCGCCGACGCAAAATCCGAATCGCACCGTGCTGGAATTCCTGCAATCGTCGCACCGGCTGTCGAAACAGCAGGTGGCGGCGTTCGCGTCATGGCCCGTGCTGCGGGTGATTGTCGAGCAGCAGGCGGGTGCCGTGACGGTCAATGCCGGCGCCGAGAGATTCGATTCGCCCGATCCCGGTGTGCGCCGCGACAGCGAACGGCAATTCGCGACGCCGACCCGATGGGGCGACATCCGTTATGACGTCTACACCGCGCGGTTCGCGATGGATCACCTCGCCCGCCATCGGCCGCGCGTCTTGTTTGTGTCGCTCGACGAAACGGACGCGTGGGCGCACGACAGCCGCTACGATCGCGTCCTCGAGGCCTACGGCCGCACCGATCGGATCTTGCAGGAGTTGTGGGTATGGCTGCAGTCGCAGCCGGACTATCGCGATCGCACTAGCATCCTGATCACCACCGACCACGGCCGCGGCCGCACCCCTCTCGATTGGCACGCTCACCACGAGTTGACCGCCGACGCCGGCGACACGTGGATGGCCTTCATCTCGCCGTCGTGGTCGCGCCGCGGCGAATGGCGCAACCATGAGCCACTCACCGCCTCTCAGGTGCCAGCCACGTTGATCGAGTGGATGGGCGGCGACTGGAAGCAGTTCCCCGGCGCAGCCGCCCCCGTAAAGCCCTAGATCACTAGATCAACAGATCAACAGATCAACAGATCAACAGATCAACAGATTTTACGGCTTTATCAAATAGAACACTTCCTGTCGGCCATCGATCCAGTCCCACTTCCCACCGGGCATGATCGCCGCGTCTTCTTCGAGCGCGAAGCGCACCGCCTGGCCGCCCCACTCGGGCACGTTGTGCGTCACGTTCAGCTCGATCGAGTGCCACGTGTTCGAACGGAAGACGTAGTCGCCGCGAATAGGCACGCCCTGCTGATAATCGGTCATGCCAATCGGCGGGCCGGCGCCGTGGCCGTGATGGCCCACGGGGTGGCAATAGATCGACGGCACGAGCCCTTCTTGCTTCGCGTGCGCGAGGGCATCGGCCAGCGCCTGGTTGCCCGTCCTCTCTAGCCGGGCATACTGCATCGTCAGGTCCTGAAGGCGATTGCCGGCCTTCAGCCCCGCCTTGAGGCCGGCGGGCGCATCGGTTTCGCCCGGCTTCAGCACGTAAGCGTTGTGCTGCGTGTCGGTGGAGAAGCCGAGGTAGACGATGCCGAAGTCGGTGTGGAGCATGTCGCCGGGCAGGATGACGCCGCGCGGGTTGGTCTTCGCGCCCTGCCGCCAGATGGTCACTGACGGCTGGAACCACTTGCCGAGCCCCATCTCGACCACGCGCTGGCGCATCCACCACACCACGTCGTCGTTGGTGGTCTTGCCGGGCGTGATCACCGTGTTGGAGAACGCCTCGCGGATCACCAGGTGCGCCACCTTCATCGCGTGGCGATACGCTTCGAGTTCCTCAGGTAGCTTCACTTCCAGCCAGCCGACCGCGAGCATCTCCGCGGATTTGATCCTCGCTGCATGGGGTCCCAGCGCCTCGACGAGACGACGCTTTTCGTTGGCGGTGATGCCGTCGGCGTGCTGCCACGCGTCCGACTCGTTGATGCCGATCACCTTCGGGTTCTTCTCGTCGACGAGCTTGCGCAGCCCTTCGTATTGCGCGTCGTTGTGGGTCGGCACCAGCGTGTAGATGCCGTCGTAATCGAAGCGGCCCACCGAGTAGCGCTCGACGGGCTTGCCGCCGCCGGGGTTGACGAACACGAGGATGGTCCGCCGCCGCGACGCGTAGTAGGTGAGCGGCGACATCGACGCGAACACCGGGTCTTCGTTGTATTCGCGGGTCGGGATGATCCACATGTCGATCCCCTGGCGCGACATCAGCGGCGCGAGCACGGTGTCGAACCGCTTCTTGATCCACGGCGTGACGATCGCGTTCTGCTCGCGATGCGTCAGGACGCGCTGCGTGGGATCGGGATACTGGATGCTCTGCGCGTCGCCGGCGAGACTCGCGAGAACGAGGAACAGCGTGACGGGAGCGACTAGTCGTCGGATCATGACGACTAGTCTAGATCACGTACGATAACCACGCAGATCACGAAGCCCACGGAGAATATTTCGGTAAATGCCATTGCTCTAAGCAACACTGGCCTTTGAAAAGTATTCTCCGTGTTTTCCGTGACCTTCGTGGTTAACGTCCGTGATCAGCCAAGCACGTAACCGGCTTTGATAAACGGCATGATCCGAATCCTGTCCCCAGTCAGGGCGGCAATCGCGTTGGCTACGGCAGGCGCAACTGGCGGCAAGGGGAGTTCACCGAAGCCGGTCGGACGCCTGCGGCTGGTGATGAAATGCGATTCGATCGCCAACGGTGCTTCGCGCATCCGGATCATCCGGTAATCGCCGAAGTTTTTCGACGTGGCGCGGCCCTTTTCGATCGGCACGTCGCCGTAGAAGGCGGCGCCGAGACCGTCGATGATGCCGCCCTGCATCTGCGCTTCGAGCATCGACAGGTTCACCGGCTGGCCGACGTCGCCGACCGAGACCACCTTGTGGATGGTCACGCGCTTCTGGCCGTTGGCGCCGGGGGTCACCGAGACTTCAACGACCTGCCCGCAATAGGAACCGAAGGTGTGATGCATCGCCAGGCCGCGGGCGCGGCCCTCGGGCGCGGGACGTCCGAAGCCGCCGCGCTCGGCGGCCTGTAACAACACGTCCCGCATCCGGGTCGGATCGTATGGACTCTCATCGTTCGGCCGCGTCGGCACATCCGCGGCCACGCCGAGGATCTCCAGTCGCAGATCGACCGCGCTCCGCTTCGCGCGCGCCGCCAGCTCGTCGATCGTGGTTTCGATCGTGAAGGCGTTGACCACGTGCGCGGGCGCGCGCCAGGCGCCGGTCGCCACACCGGTCAGCGGCGCGCCGTAGCGGAGGCGCGCGTTCGGAATCCGCGTCGGCTGCAGATCGGCGTCGAGCTGCTGAAGGTTCTGCACCCGGCCCACGTAACTGCCGTAGCTTTCCGTCGAATGCTCGCCCCGCGGATCCTTGCGGTAGACGTTTCGTGAACAGCTGGTGATGATGTGATCCCAGGCGACGATTGTTCCTTGCGCGTCGGTCCCGGCGCGCAGGCGCTGCATCGATGCCGGCCGGTAGTAATCGTGTTGGAGATCGCCCTCGCGGCTGTCGATCACCATCACCGCGCCGTTGATCGCCTTGGCCACCAACGCGGCTTCGGCGGCGTAATCCGACATCAGCCGGCGTCCAAACCCGCCGCCGATGCGCGTGGCGTGGACGTGCACCCTGTTCATCGGCAGCCCGGTGGCGCGCGCGACGATTGATTGCGCGCTCATCGGCATCTGGATCGGTCCGCGCACCCACACCTCGCCATCGCGAAACTCGGCGCTGCAGTTGTGGGGCTCGAGCGTGGCGTGTGAGACGAAGGGATATGAGAACGTGTTGTCCACCACGATCGCCGCCGAGGCCAACGCGTCCTCCACCCGGCCCGAGTTGTGCAGCGTGGCCGGAGGCGCGGCCAACAGCTTCTGGAATTGCTCGTTGAGCGACGCGTTGCTCTCGTTGGCGTAGGGGCCTTCCTCCCATTGCACGACCAGCGCCTCGCGGCCTTTGAACGCCGCCCATGTTGAATCCGCCACCACCGCCACACCCGGCATCAGGAAGGTGGGATTGTCGAGGCCTGTGATCTCGATCACGTCGCGGACCCCGGGCACTTGCCGCGCTTTCGTGGCGTCGACCTTCACGGGCCGGCCGTTGAAGACCGGGCACTTGGCCACCGCCGCGAACTTCATGTTCGGCAGCCGCACGTCGATGCCGAAGAGCGGCTGCCCGGTCACCACCTTGCGGTTGTCGGTGCCGTTGACGCGCGTGCCAATCAGCCGATAGCGCGACGGTTCCTTGAGCGGCACGTCGCGCGGCACGGTGAGGGTGGCCGCCCTCGCCGCCAGCGTCCCGAACCGCGCTTCGCGTTTGCTCGCCGCATGCCGAACGGTGTGCACGCCGGTGTCGCATTCGGCTGCCGGCACCCCCCATTCGGCCGCCGCGGAGGCGATCAGCAATGCCCGTGCGGTAGCGCCGACGCGGCGCAGGCGATCCCAGTCCGAGCGAATCGCGTCGCTGCCGCCTACGCCCTGGCCGCCATATTTCGGATCGAGCGACGTGTCGTCGATGCGAACGAGCGTCCAGTCGGCGTCGAGCTCGTCGGCGACGATCATCGGTAGCGACGTCTTCGTGCCTTCGCCCATCTCCGGCTGCGCCGACCAGATCAGCACGCGATCGTCGGGATCGATCTGGATGTAGTCGGTGGGGAAGCCGAGCGGTCCGGTCTGCGCCGGCATCTGCATCTGCGCGCCAGACACGTCGGTGCTCATGGCCACCAACAATCCGCCTGTGGCGGCGACGCCGACCGTGAGGAACTCCCTCCGTGTCCTCCGTCCTGCTCCGCCTGCCCTGAGCGAGTGTGGGCGAAGCGCAGCTTCGCGCATACGAGCCGAAGGGTGTCCTCGGAAGCGCGGATCCTCAACCAGCCCCAGTTTCGCATCACGTAGAACGTCTCTTCTGGATCTCATTCGCCACCCCTGGTCACTGTCGCTGTGGCCGCGGCCCGCCGCACCGCCTCTTTGACGCGCACATATGTTCCGCAGCGGCAGATGTTCCCGTTCATCGCCGTCACGATCTCGTCGTCTGAAGGATTGGGTGTGCGCGCGAGCAGTGCCGCGCAGCTCATGATCTGCCCCGCCTGGCAGTAGCCGCATTGCGGGACGTCGATCTCTTCCCAGGCGCGCTGGGCGGGGTGATCGCCGTTGGCCGACAGTCCTTCGATGGTCGTGACTCGGCGGTTGCCCACCTTGCCGGCTGGCAGGGAGCAGGAGCGGGTCGCGACGCCGTCGAGGTGAACGGTGCAGGCGCCG
>CAZEMI010000150.1:0-92884 GCA_964513235.1 uncultured Acidobacterium sp. | reverse complement strand
GCGTGAGGCGCGCGCTCGATCTTCTGCCGCAGCTTGGCGACGAAATTGTCGATGGTGCGCGTGGTCGGGAACTCCTCGTAGCCCCACACCTCGTTGAGAATCTGTTCGCGGGTGACCACCTGGCCGGTGTGCTGGACGAAGTAGCGCAGCAGATCGAATTCGCGCGCCGTGAACTCGATCCGGGTCTTGCCGCGCCGCGCCTGGTGCAGCTTGAAATCGATCTCGATGTCGCCGATGCGAATCATGTCCGCGGTCGGCTTCTGCTGCCCGGTCCGGCGCAGGACGGCGCGGACCCGCGCCAGTAGCTCGGTGATCGAAAACGGCTTGGTCACGTAATCGTCGGCGCCGAGCTCGAGGCCGAGCACCTTGTCGGTCTCCGCCGAGCGCGCGGTCAGCATGACGATCGGCGTCGAAATCGAGCGCGCGCGCAGATCGCGGCACACGTCGAAGCCGTTCTTTTTGGGCAGCATCACGTCCAGGATCACCAGGTCGGGGGCGAAGGCCGAGGCCTTCTGCAGGCCCTCGTCGCCATCGGCCGCCGTCTCCACCTCGTAGCCTTCGAGCTCCAGGTTGTCGCGGAGGCCCAGCCGCATTTGCGGCTCGTCCTCGATGACCAGAATTCTTTTCATTGTGTCAGCTCTACGTCTAGCGGACCGCGGCGAGCGTTCCCTGGAACGCGTTCTCACTGGGGATGGGGAAGTGCAGCGAGAACGTGCTGCCGCGATCGGTGTCGCTGTCGACGCGCACGAACCCGCCGTGGCCGCGCATCGTGTGATCGACGATGGCCAGGCCGAGGCCGGTGCCCTGCGGGCCGCCGCCCAGCTCGCGCTGCACGCGATAGAACTTGCGGAAGATGCGCGCCTGCTCGCGCCGCGAGATGCCGATGCCGTGATCGGTCACGCTGACCACGACGTGGCCCTCGGCGCGGCGGGCGGTGACCTCGATCGTCCTGGCGTCGCCGGAATACTTCATCGCGTTGGCGAGCAGGTTCTCGATCGCCTGCTCGGCCGCACCCTCATCGGCGAGGATGCGCGGCAGGTTCGGTTCGATGGTGGCCCTGACCTCGAAACGGCCCTGCGCGAACTGTGTTTCCATGCGTGACAGCACCTTGGTCACCGATTCCTGCAGGTCGGCCGGCTCCATCCGGTACGGGCGCAGGCCGGCTTCCATCCGCGAGAAGTCGAGGATGTTTTCGATCAAGCGCGTCAGCTTCTTGGCCTCGCCGTTGATGATCCCGTAATACTCCTGCGCCCGCTCGGGCGTGCGCACGCGCCCGAGCTCGAGCGTTTCGGCGAACAGTTGGATGAGGGCCAGCGGCGTCTTCAGGTCGTGCGACACCGAGGCAACGAAATTCGACTTGAGCTCCGCGACGCGCACCTCGCGCGCCGCCGCGCCCGCCACCAGGAACACGCCGAGGCCCATGGCGATGGCGAGCACGATCATCAGCGCCTGTTGCGGCCGCGTGCTGGCGCTGACGATCTCCGTGATCGGCTGCGGCCCGTAACTGGTGCGCAGCCCCCAGATTTCGCGGTGCTGTTCGTACGGCGCGGCAAATTCCAGCAGCTCCTTGTCGAAGAAGATGATCGCGAAGCTACGCTCGTCGACGGGCGTGACCGTGGCGGTGCGCTCGGGGTGCGAGGCGTAAATGCGAACGCCGTCCTCGTCGAGCACTTCCGTCTCCAGGTGCGGGAAGCCGGAGGGCTGCTGGATGCTTGCGAGCCAGTCCCGAAACACCGACGGGATGAACTGCGCCCGCAGCTTTTCCGCATCCACGGCGAAGGCGACCACGCTGGTCATGCGGCCGCGTGCCGGGCCTTCCCAGCGCAACTGCGCCTGGACGTAATGCTTGCGGCCGTTGATGTCCTGGGTGAACGCGACAATCGCCATCCGCAGCTTCATCAGCTCCCGCAGCCGCGGCAGCAGCGTGGCACCGATCGCCGGATCGGACCGGAAGCGTTGGTTGAGCGCCCCGGACGGCTGGCCGGTGCTGGCCTGGTCGTAGACCAGCCACGTGTTGGCGCGTGGCCCGACTTCGGTCCAGATGTAGAACGACTCCACGAACGGGCTCTCTTGCAACGATTCGCGGAAGATCGGGTCGATCCAGTTGAGGTCGAGCGGTTCGGTCCTGGCCTGCGGGATGCGGAGCAGCACGCTGATGTGCGGCCGCTTCAGGTAATCCTCGACCGCGCGCGTCAGCGATTCGGCCGTGTCGCTGCTCAACTGGCGTAACACCACCGCGGAGGTCTCCTCGATGTCGTTCAGCGACCTGAACTGGAAGTAGAAGAGCACCGCCATTGGAATGGCCACGACCACGGCCAGACCCGCAGCGAACCGGACGCCGCGATCGGAAATGAACTGGGCGTATCTCATAGTTTCCCTAGCTCCGCCGTCACCCATGCCTGCACGGGCTGCCATCCCTCGAGTTCCGGATGCTGGGTGACCAGCGCCCACAGGATCGCGCTCGTCTCTGCCAGCAACTGCCGCCGATACTCCCGCGGCAGGGCGCTGGTGGCGCGCTGCAACTCGCCGATCGCGCCCGCGCCGTCCCCGGTCGCCACCTTGCACAACGCCAGCCGCGACGCCTGCACCGGGTTCTTCTCAGGGTCGCCAGCCTGCCCCTCAACATACGCGGAGAGCGCGGCGTTGAAACGGCCCTGTAAAAACAGTGTATGCCCGAGATTGTAATGGCCAAAGGCCATCCCCGGCGTGAGCTGGATGACCTGCCGGAATGCGGCCTCTGACTCCGTCAAACGGCCGAGCTCGCGGCGGACCACGCCCACGTTATTGAGCGCCTGCGGGCTCGCCGGGTCGATCGCCAGGGCGCGCTCGAAGGCGGCCAGCGCGTCCTGCGGCCGATCCAGCTCGCCGAGCGTGCCGCCGAGATTCGCCCATGCCGGTGCAAACCCGGGCAGTAGCTCCGCGGCCCGCTGAAAGCTCCCGGCGGCCTTGACCATGTCGTCCTGCCGCAGCCACAGCTTGCCGCGCTCGTAATATGCCGCGGCCCACTCCGGCGCGCGCATGATGGCCTCGTCCAGATCGCGCGCGGCCGCGTCGAGATCGTTGACTTCCATGCACGCGCTCGCCGTGGCCACGAGCGCCGCCGGTGTGCGCCCCGACTTCAGCGCTTCAACGCACAGCGTAAGCCGCTCCGATGAATCCGTTGATCGGAACGCGCGCGGGAATAATTGGGTGTCCTTCCCAAGTCCCCAAGCCTCACGCTCCTGAATGGCCAGCAACGTCGCCTCGCCATGCTTCTCGAGCGCCGTATCCCATTCGGCGTCGAGATACTTCTGCTGAGTGGTCACCAGCTGCGTTCCGTCCGCCTGCGCGTTCACGTACGCCGCGTCGACATTCCTCGCGACGAGTAGGACCGAAGTGGCAGGTAAGTCCGGGCACAACGGATAGCGAAACGGCCAGGTGTCGGGCGGCGGCGCATCGATGACCGCGCCACCCGGATGTTCGGCGATCCAGGTGGCGACCGAAAGATCCGCGGCGTGTTGATCCGCGGCGGTGACGATCAGGCGCGACGGCACGCTACGAGCAGTTCGTGCCTTGGCGCTGCCCGCGGACCCACTGCGCGAGCATCTGGAACTCCGGATCGTTTCGCGACTGCCAGCGCCGTGGACCGTTGTGCGTGTACGCGCCCCCACCGTCGGGGTGCAGCGGCTTGAGCAGAAAGCGGCTCTGCTCGGGATTACCGGGGACGATCAACCGCGAGAGCGTTGAAAAGGCCCGCTGCGCTTCCCGGTCGGTCCACGCCTTGCCGTCCTGCGGAACCGGCGCAAAACCGATCAGGCCGGCCGCGTGGCAATTGCTGCACTTGATGTGGCCTTCGCGAGGATTGGCGAACACCGGCTGCACGCAGGCGCGGAAAAACTCGAAGTCGAGCGGCGGATCCGCGGTCGCCACGTAGCGATCCGCGGGCAGGCTCGAAATCCAGTTCAAGAGCGCCAGATACTCCGGGTCGGTTCGCGACGTCCAGAACGAACCGCCGGTATGTCCCATGCCGCCGGCCGACAGCGCGAGCGGCTTGAGCAGCAGGCGGCTGGTGGCGGGCGCCGCGGTGTTCACCAGTTTCGTGACGACGTCGAAATTCCTCCGCGACTGCTCGACCGTCCATCCCGCGTCGGTGGCCGGCGTCTCGAGCGTGAAGCGCACGCGGGTTTGCCAGGTGTGGCACATCACGCAGGCGGCCATGCCCGAAACCGTGCCGCCACGATCGGTCATGAAGACCCGTTCGACCGTGTTGCGGTACTTCTCGACGTCGGCGGCGGTCGGGAAGCCGGCCTGTTCGATCGTGGAATCCGAGGCGGTGAGGTTCGCGGCCAACAGCACCCACGCCGCGGCGAGGAGAAGTCGCGTGACCATGACTTACTCCTGCTGCCGTCCGCTCACGGTCGTCGACGGATTCACGCGATCGAGCGGCAGGATCGCGGTGCTGATGCGCGCCGGACGCGCGCCGGTCTTGATCTTTGCGACGATCGCCAGCTGCTTGAGGTCGATGGCGAGTGTGTGGTCCACACCCGAGACCGCCACGTACATGTAGCGGCTGTCGGGCGTCGACGTCATCCAGTTCGCGCTCGGCCCGACTTCGACGGCGCCGAGGTATTTCAAATCGGGGAGGCTCCATCCATAGATCCGGCTGTCAAGGCGGCTCGATGCCCACACCGACGATCGATCGGGCAGCACCTCGAGTCCGTGCATGTCGCCGGTCTGGATGCCGTCCGCGTTCTGCTTCCACAGCGGCAGCGTCGGCGGCCGGAGCAGCTCGACGACCTGGCGCGCCTTCCAATCGATCACGAACACCGCGTTGATGCCGGTGGCTTGCGCGTAGGCGCGCCTGGTCGATCCGTCGGCATCGGCTTCGAACGCCATCGGCCGCACCTCGTGATGCGTCCTGCCGTACTGCTTGTGGCCGGTGAGCTCCATGCCCCACGCCACCGTGTCGGTTATTGGGTCGATGACCTGGAATGCCGGCTCGCCGGGTTCGACTTCGCCGCGCAGACCGGCGATCACCTGGCTGTCATCGGGCGTGATGAACACGTTGTGCACCGTGCTGTGGACGCGCACGCTCCTGATCACTTTGTGCGTGGCGATGTCGATTACGTCGACGATGGCTGCCGGCTTGTCCGTGGCTTCGAATCCCGGGCCGAGCACCTTCGACGATCGGGTCACGATCGCCGCGTAGATCTTCCGATGCTTCTTGTTGACCGCAATCTTGTTCGGCCGCTCCGAGAGCGGAATCTGCTGCACCAGCTCGAGGGTCTTGGTGTCGAACACATCGACGGTCTTATCCTGCTCGTTGGCGCAGTAGTAATAGAGACCGTCGGGATGTACGGTCAGGTTGTGGGCGTGCGGACAGCCCTTGATCAGGCCCACGACCTTGTTGATGGCCGGGTCGATGATGTGATGGATGTTGCCGGCGTTGTTGCTCTGGAGAATGCGGACCGCGACGCCGTTGTAGGAGTCGAGGCGTGGCACCCCCTGCGCCGCCACTGGCGTGGCCACCATCGCCAAGGCTACGGTGCCCAAGACGACGACAACGAGCCCGGCCACGACGCGCAACGCTCGACCGATGACTGGCACCATCATTGACCTCCTCAGATGAAGCAGCGCCGAGAATACCATGACCCACCGGCGGGAGCCGGGTGGACCGCGCGGTACCTCGCGTCGAGGAAATGAAACAGGAGATCAGGAGATCAAGAGCGAGCTGCGCGTTAACTCTTCATCCTGCAGTCGGGATGCATACAGTTGCAGTGCAACTCGATTTGCGGCGCCTTCTTGCAATACTCGCTGCAGAACTTCGTTCCGGCGGGCACGATGCAGTAGCAGCTGGGGTGCGCGCACTTCTGATCGTTTTTCTGCTCAGCCATCTGAAGGCCCTCCTGCGCGCATTATGCGCCCGTGCCGCACGCAGCCAAAGCTCAGCCGGCGACCAGGAGCAAACTCAGATCAGGCGATGGCGATGTAACTGGCGTCGCGGCGATCGTCACGGGCGCCAGATCGGCACGACTCGTGACCGCCGGATCGACGTATCCATGGTGGCCAGCAGCAGCCGGTGGCTTCGTGCCGTGGCGACGATCAAGCGATCGGCGGGGTCGCCGTGAAAGCGCCGTGGTAATCCGTCGAGTGCGGTGACGACCGGCACATCAAGCGGCAGGGTCGTGATCATACGGGCGTCGGCCGCAGCTTCCAGCCAATCGACAAATGGCATCGGCAGCGAGAGCCGTCCGCGCGCGTGCAGCATCTGGGCCTCCCACAGGCTGATGGCCGCCAGTCCCAGCTTGCCGCCCGCCGCCAGGCCATCGAGCGCCTGCCGCTGCCGTACCGGGAGCGGTGAATCGGCGGTCAGCCACCACAACCAGATATGCGTATCGAGCAAGACCGTCATCGCGAGGCGTCGAAATCCTCGTCAGTCGCGACCGACTCGCCGGGCGCGGCGACCAGCCGTCCGCCGAGACGGCGCAGTTGCTCCCACGGCTTCCCGGTGAGATCCGCGGCCACCGCCGGAGGACCTCCGAGCTGTGCGACGACCCGGCCCCGCCGAGTGATCCGCACCCGGCTGCCTTGTCGCTCGACTTCGCGAATGATGGCCAGGCAGCGATGCTTGAAGTCGGTCACAGAAATGTCCATTTCTGAATTATAAATGGACATTTACGCTGCCGCAAGTGAACGGGCGCGTTGGTTATACTCGACGGATGGCGCGAAAGAAACGCCCCGATGGGTTTCCGAAAATTACCTTGAAGAACATCACTCGCCCAGAACCGAGGTATTTTGGCTGGCGCGTCAACATCAAGCGCGGCGGCACGGGCAACTGGAGAAGCTTTCCAGACGGCCCCGATGGCCCATTCGAGAGTCTTCGTGCGGCGATCCTGTGGCGCAACACGATGTGGCTTCGCCTTGGAGCGCGTCTTGCGGGCCTCGCCGCAACTGACAAGGAGCGACGCCGGCGATGGGCCGAATTGTTGTATATGCAGAACCGAATATTGCGCGGCTAAGTACCCTTGATGATTCGCTCGCCGTTTCGCGATCGTGAATCACCTTGACAGCGGTCGGCGCACGACGTTCACCGGCATGCGACAGGACGTCGAAGATCGGGCACGCGCCAGGCGTTAGAGGCCGAGACGCACCGCGAGCGACAGCGTGCGCGGTGCGCCAAAGTGGGTGCCGCTGAACGGGTTGCCGAAGTTGTAGGCGTATCGCGCGTCGAAGAGGTTCAAGGCCGCCGCACGCAACCGCGCCGAGCGACGGCCGGACCGCCACATCGGAACCTCGGCTTGCACCGACGCGACCGTTCTTGGCGCCACGCGGCGGCGATCGA
Organism: uncultured Acidobacterium sp.; assembly: GCA_964513235.1. GTDB lineage: Bacteria > Acidobacteriota > Vicinamibacteria > Vicinamibacterales > UBA2999 > 12-FULL-67-14b. The sequence goes on along the minus strand of CAZEMI010000150.1, from coordinate 85,563 downwards.
AGTCCACGGTCTCGGCTCCGGGACGCGACCGCAGGTCCTCGGCGTCGTCGTCGCCACTCTCGACCGGCGTGCCCGTCTCGTAGCGAATAGTAAACGACAGGGTTGCACCGAAGCGTGGCGGGCTCCACGTCCAGCCGCTGCTGGCGACGAGGAACTGGTCGTGATCGGGAATGAACTCGCCACCGGCGATGATGTCGGCGACCTCGTCCTCGAGGAAGAGTCCGCCGGTGACCGGTCCGCGCTGCCTGACGCGCGCAATCGAGGCGTTGGCGTAGGCCGACCACGAACGCCAGCGCTGTATTTCGACGCGAATGTCGAGCCCGCGCGCGCGGCCCTCGGCGACCGCGTTGGGGAAGATGATCGTCGTTCCGGCAAACACATTCGGATCCCCGGCGTGGCGGATCGCGCGATGCCAGAGCGCGGCATCGACACGAAGTGATCGCCCGGCGCGGTGCTCAACGCCCGCCTCGAACGCCCACTGCCGCTCGGGCTCCACATCGGCGCCGCCGTCTTCGCCATCCTCCGCGAACGGCGACAACGCGCGCGCCTGGACCGATGACGCCAGCAACAGGTTCTCGGGTTGCGGCGGTTGAAAGAAGCGGCTCACCGAACCGCGCACCAGCGTCTCATCCGCCACCCGATAGGCGACACCCAACCTGGGACTCCATTGCCGGCGCGCGAGCAGCAACCGGCTTTGGTCGAACCGGACGCCGGCGCCAACGGTCAATCGATCGGTGGGCGTCCAGTCATCCTGCATGTATGCGGACCACAATACCGGCGTTGCGCGGTCCGCGAATCTGAAGGGATGGCTGATGTCGAATGCGATCGCCTCGTCGCTGAATCCGGCGTCTTCCGCCGCGTCTTCATCGGTGACGGCGAACAGAAAATCCTCGTCCAGCGCCAGCCGCTGGATGTCGAATCCCGCCTTCAGCGTGTGGTCGCCGATTCGACGCGACAGTCCGGCCAGCACGCCGGCGCGCGTGAGCGAGCGATCGGCGGTCGCAAAGAGCGGCGTGTCCTGATCGCTGCCACGCAGCCGCACGGTTCCGTCGCGCAGATACGCCGACACCTGCGAGACCGTCGACGCCGACCACACCCGTTGCCACGACAGAGCCAGCTGCGCCTGCGAGACCTCCTGTCGTTGATCTTGCGCGGCGTTCTGCTGCTCGGCGGTGTTCGGTACTGCGAACATGGACCGGCCGGCGCCCGCGCCGGCCCTGACGAGATCTGAATCCGATCGCAGCCACGTGAGTTGCGCGGTGCCGCCGGCCACATCGCCGGCGTTGTGGAAGTTGTCCGGATGCGCCGGATCGAGAAAGCGAGCCGATCGCTGCGCCGCGACGCCGATGGTCATCGACAGGCGCCGGTTCAGTGGCCCGCCGATCGCGACGGTGCCGCTGCGGTCGTGGTCCGAACCCTGTTGGGCCTGCAGCGATCCCATCCAGCTGTTGCCCGGCGATTTCGAGATCAGCTCGATGACACCGCCGGCCTTGTAGCCAAACTCCGCCGGAATGTAGCCGGTCAGCACGTTGATCGATTCGACGGAGCTGAGATCCGGGGCGAGGCCCGACAGCTGATCGAGCCGTTCGTAGACCGGCACACCATCGATCACATACAGGAAGCCGTCGTCGCTGCCGCGGACGTGAAGCAACCCGTTGTCCTCGGTCGCCCAGCCCGGCAGGGTGGCCACCGCGTCCTGGATCCCTTTTGCAATGGTGCGAACCGGAATGTGCGCCAGCGTCGTGCCGCCAATCGACGTGCGCGTCGACGGGACGTCCGGAAACATGCCGACATCGACCCACACCTCGGAGATCGTCGGCAGCTCCAGGCGCAGGGCGATCTCCATTGGAAGTGCGTCGGTGACTTGCACCACGTGCGACAGCGGAGCAAAACCGGCGATGGAGGCGCGCAGCGCGTAGCGCCCCGGGGCGACGTTGCTGATCGAAAACCGCCCGCTGTTGTCGGACGTCGTCGAATTGATGATGCTGCCAAGCGGGTCGGTGAGGTCGATCGTCACGCCCGGGACAACCAGGCTCGACGGATCGAGCACCACGCCGCGAATCGCGGCCAGTTGCAGTTGCGCCGTCACCGGCGCGGTGATCAGCAGTGCCGCGGCGAGCGAGGCCAGGAACGGTGGAACGACGCGACGACTCGCGCTCATTTCACTTCGATCAACTCGATGGCCTCGTTGCTGGGGCCTTCGATCATCACCGCGCGCGAGCCGCCGACTATGTAGAGCTGTTCGAGGATCGTGACCTGCTCCGCGCGCAGCTTGGCGATCCAGGCGTCGAGATCCGCGATACTCAGTGCGATGTGATCCATCACGTGGCCGCGCGTGCTCACGGCCGGGGTGTCGCCCTGGTTCATGTACCAGAACAACGACACGTCGCCGAAGAGCGTGTTGGTGACCGACGGCGCGCGATCCATGCCGTCCCAGTCGAGGGCCGGCAGTTTCGATGTCGATGGGAAGGCCTTCGTGTAGAAATCGATCGCGGCTTCTGGATTCACCGAGCTGAGATGCAGATGGTGAAAGCCGGGCGTTGGCAAAGGCGCTTGCGCCGGCAATGCAGAATGCAGAATGCAAAATGCAAAAAGAACAACGCTGAGAATTTTCTGCATTCTGCATGTTGCATTCTGCATTGTCAGTGTCCCACGGTGTGCTTCGGTGTGGTCTCGCCTTTATGGCAGGTGTAGCACGTGACCTTGCCGAGTACCGATTCGTCTGGTTTGGGCTTGTACTCAGGGAAAAACTGCTGGTTGAGGGCCTTGGTCATCTCGAGCATCCGCCGGGCAATGAGCTTCTTCTCGTTGTCCTCGCTCGCGAAGTTGCCGCGGGTGTGGCAGGTGTTGCAGCTGACGCCCAGCGCCTGGACCATGAAGTTCATTTCTTCCTGAAATTGCTGGGCAAACAACCCCGTCAGCACCTTCACGTTGGGACCCTCAACTACGGTTGGGGTGGGGGCTTGCGCTCTCAGGGTGCCTAACGTGCCTGAGGTGCCTAAGGGCACTGTCACCAGTGTAATAGTGAGAAGTGCACGGCGAATCATGGGCGGCAGTATAGGGGCGATTTGCCACGATTTCGCACAGCGTGCTATATTCGTCAGGTTCTCGTGAGCCTAGGACACCCTATCTAGGTTCAATAGCATCGTGATGCGCCTGAGTCGGACCCAACAGGGGACCGGCGAAGCCCACCGGCCAGAGGCCGGTAAGGCGAAATACGCATCCGCCGGTGCCGAAAACATCATTCAGTAGGGTTTTTCAGCGTGAGGTGCCAAGCGCTCCAGTGTTCTTTGCTGGGGGTTTTCAGGCCTCACGCACCGCGACCTCCAATCGGAGGTAACGGGAGTTTTTCGGTTTGCGCCTCGCGGAGACGTCCGCCTGTGTGCAAGGAGTGCTCGTGCCGACGATTAGTCAGCTGGTCCGCAAGGGACGCGAGAAGGTCGTGTTCAAGACGAAGAGCCCGGCGTTGCAGAACAGCCCGCAAAAGCGCGGCGTCTGCGTGCGCGTGTTCACGCAAACGCCGAAGAAGCCGAACTCGGCGCTGCGCAAGGTGGCGCGTGTCCGTCTGACCAACAAGATCGAAGTCACGACCTACATCCCGGGCGTCGGCCACAACCTGCAGGAGCACTCGCTGGTGCTGATCCGCGGCGGCCGCGTGAAGGACCTGCCGGGCGTTCGGTATCACGTGGTGCGCGGCACGCTCGACGCGGTCGGCGTGCAGGGCCGCAAGCAAGGTCGTTCGAAGTACGGCGCAAAGCGGCCAAAAGCCTAAGGGCTTGGGGCTTGGGACTTGGGGCTTGAAAAGATTTCTGAAGGCTGAGAGCTGAGACATGCCGCGACGAAGAGAAATTCCGAAACGTGAACTGGTGCCGGACGCGCTCTATCAGAGCCCGCTGGTCACCAAGTTCATCAACACCATCATGAGCGAGGGCAAGCGGTCCACCGCGGAGCGCATCCTCTACCAGAGCTTCGACCTGATCAAGGAACGCTCGGGCGACGATCCGCTCAAGGTGTTCAAGAAGGCCGTGGACAACGTCAAGCCGGCGCTCGAAGTGAAGTCGCGCCGGGTGGGCGGCTCCAACTACCAGGTGCCGATCGAAGTGAACCCGAATCGCCGCCTTTCGCTCAGCATCCGCTGGCTGGTCGGCTTTGCGCGTGCGCGGGGCGACGGCAAGACGATGCAGGAAAAGCTGGCCAACGAGCTGCTCGATGCGGCGAACCTGCGTGGCGGCGCGGTGAAGAAGCGCGAAGACACGCACCGGATGGCCGAGGCGAACAAGGCCTTTGCTCACTATCGCTGGTAGCGCAGATCAACAGTTCAACAGATCAACAGTTCAAAAGTTGTAATGGCGAGATCGGCATCACTAGAAAAAACCCGGAACATCGGCATCATGGCGCACATCGATGCCGGGAAGACGACCACCACCGAGCGAATCCTTTACTATACCGGAATTACGTACAAGATCGGCGAAGTCCACCAAGGCACCGCCGTGATGGACTGGATGGAGCAGGAGCAGGAACGCGGCATCACCATCACCTCGGCCGCGACCACGTGCTTCTGGCGCGACCACCGCATCAACATCATCGACACGCCGGGCCACGTCGACTTCACCGTGGAAGTGGAGCGCTCGCTGCGCGTGCTCGACGGCGCCGTGGCCGTGTTCGACGCCGTCTCTGGTGTTGAGCCGCAATCGGAGACCGTGTGGCGCCAGGCCGACAAGTACCGCGTGCCGCGCATCTGCTTCGTCAACAAGATGGACCGCGTCGGCGCGGACTTCAAAGAGACCCTCTCGCAGATCGCCACCAAGCTCGAAGGCAATCCCGTGGCGATTCAGCTGCCCATTGGCGCCGAAGACAAGTTCAGGGGCGTGGTCGACCTGATCCGCATGAAGGCGCTCGTCTACAAGGACGAGACGATCGGCGCCGACTACGAGATCCAGGACATTCCGGCCGACATGCTGGAAGACGCCAAGGCGTACCACGAAAAGCTGGTCGAGAAGGTCAGCGAATCGGACGACAAGCTCCTCGAAAAATATCTCGCCGGCGAAACGATTACTGAAGACGAACTGAAGGCGGCCCTCCGCAAGCGCTGCATCCAGTCCGTGCGCAAGGAAGACTCACCGTTCGTCCCGGTCGTGTGCGGCACCGCGTTCAAGAACAAGGGCGTCCAGCCGATGCTCGACGCGGTTGTTGATTACCTGCCGTCGCCCCTCGACATCCCGCCGGTCACCGGTATCGATCCCGACGCCAAGGAAGAGACCCTGATCGAGCGCAAGCCCGACGACAAGGAACCGTTTTCGGCGCTGGCGTTCAAGATCATGACCGACCCGTTCGTCGGGCAGCTCACGTTCTTCCGCGTCTACTCAGGCACGCTGACGTCGGGCTCCTCGGTGATTAATTCCACCAAGGGCAAGACCGAGCGCATCGGCCGCCTGCTGAAGATGCACGCGAACAAGCGCGAGGAAATCAAGGAAGTCAACGCCGGCGACATCGCCGCCGCGGTCGGCCTCAAGTCGACGACCACCGGCGACACGCTGTCGGACGAGAAGAAGCCGATCGTCCTTGAAAAGATGGTCTTCCCCGAGCCGGTCATCTCGCTCGCCATCGAGCCGAAGACCAAGGCCGACCAGGAAAAGCTGGGCCAGGGCATGGCCAAGCTGATGGCCGAAGATCCCACCTTCCGCGTGACCACCGACGAGCAGACCGGGCAGGTGGTGATTGCCGGCATGGGCGAGCTGCACCTCGAAATCATCGTCGACCGCCTCAAGCGCGAGTTCGGCGTCGAAGCGAGCGTCGGCAAGCCACAGGTGGCGTACAAGGAAACGCTCACGGTGCCGGCCGACGGTCACGGGCGCTTCATTCGCCAGACGGGCGGCCGCGGCCAGTTCGGCGAAGCGAAGATCCGCCTCATCCCGCTGCCGCCGGGCACCGGCTACCAGTTCGAAAACGACATCAAGGGCGGATCGATTCCGAAGGAATACATCAAGCCGATCGACCAGGGCATCCAGGAAGCGCTCACCCGCGGCATTCTCGCCGGCTACCCGATCGACGATGTCCGGATCGAGCTCTACGACGGCTCGTACCACGAAGTCGACTCATCGGAAATGGCGTTCAAGATCGCCGGCTCGCTGGCGTTCCAGGACGCGGCCAAGAAGGCCAAGCCGGTCTTGATGGAACCGATCATGCGCGTCGAAGTGGTGTCGCCCAAGGACTACCTCGGCGAGGTGATCGGCGACCTCGCCTCGCGGCGCGGCAAGATCCAGTCGCAGGAAGATCGCGGCGGCACGCAGATCATCTCCGCACGGGTGCCGCTGAGCGACATGTTCGGCTATGCCACGGACCTCAGGTCGCGCACGCAGGGCCGCGCCGCCTACTCGATGTTCTTCGACCGCTACGAGCAGGCGCCGCGCAATGTCAGTGAAGAAGTGATCGCTCGGGTGCAGGGCACGAAATAAGCCACCGATTAAACACTGATTAGACACAGGCCACAGATTAGACGCCGATTAGACACAGAGACAGAGAGCTAAACATGCTGGGCGACAAGATTCGAATTCGTTTGAAGGCCTACGACGCGCGGGTGCTCGACCAGAGCACCGGCGAGATCGTGGAAACGGCCAAGCGCACCGGCGCGCGGCTGGCGGGGCCCATTCCGCTGCCCACCGAGATCAACAAGTGGACGGTGCTGCGGTCGCCGCACGTGGACAAGAAGTCGCGCGAACAGTTCGAAGTGCGGACCCACAAGCGCCTGATCGACATCTTCGAGCCGACGCCGCAAACCGTCGACGCGCTGATGAAGCTGGATCTGCCGGCGGGCGTCGACGTCGAGATCAAGGCGTTCGGCAAGGAACACGGGAAGTAAGCCGGGATTAGAACAATGGTCACTGGAATCATCGGAAAAAAAGTCGGCATGACCCAGCTGTTCCTGGAAGATGGAACGCTGGAGCCCGCCACGGTCCTGCAGGCCGGCCCCTGCATCGTGGTGCAGGCGAAGTCGGCACAGAGCGACGGCTACGAAGCGGTGCAGCTCGGGCTGGTCGAGAAGAATCCGCCGCGCCACGCCACCAAGGCGTCGGTCGGCCATCACCAGAAGGCCAATGTGCCGCCGACGCGCGTGCAGCGCGAAGTGCGCGTGGCGAAGGGCGGGGAAGCGCCGAAGCCCGGCGACCAGGTGCTGGTCTCGATCTTCAACCAGGGCGAGCGCGTCGACGTGATCGGCACGAGCAAGGGCCACGGCTTCCAGGGCGTGGTGAAGCGCCATCACTTCCGGGGCGGCGATGCCACGCACGGCTCGATGTTCCACCGCGCGCCCGGATCGATCGGCGCGTCCTCGTATCCGTCGCGCGTGATGCGCGGCATGCGCGCGCACGGCCACATGGGCGTGGACCGGGTCACGGTGCGCAACCTGAAGGTGCTGAAGATCGATTCCGAGAACCACCTGATTCTGGTGAAGGGCGCAGTGCCCGGAGCCAACGGCGGCTACGTGGTGATTCGCAAGGCCGTGGCGGCCAAGCCCGAGCCGCAGCCGCAGCTGCAGGAAAAGCCCAAAAAAGGGAAGAAATAGGCATTGCGGATTGCTGATTGCGGATTGCTGATTAATTGCAGAGTGCAGATATGAAGATTGATGTCATCAACGCGGAAAACAAGAAGGTCGGGTCGGTCGACCTCAAAGATGAAATCTTTGGGGGCCGCATCAAGACCGACCTGATCCACGAGTCCGTGGTGCGCGCCAATGCGGCCGAGCGCCGCGGCACGCACGCCACCAAGAATCGCGCGCTGGTCAGCGGCAGCGGCAAGAAGCCGTGGCGGCAAAAGGGCACCGGCCGTGCCCGCGTCGGCGAAATCCGCAACCCGCTGTGGCGCAAGGGCGGCACCGTGTTCGGCCCGCAGCCGCGCAGCTACGACTACGCGATCCCGAAGAAGGTCGAGAAGGGCGCGCTCCGCGCGGCGCTGATGCAGAAGCTGCAGGAAGGCTCGCTCATCGTCATCGACGCGCTGACCGCGAGCGACGTGAAGACCAAAGCGGCGGCCGGCGTGCTGAGGACCATCGGCGTCACCGGCAAGGCCCTGCTCGTGGACGCGCAGCTCGACGAGAAGTTCGCGATGTCGGTGCGCAACATTGCCGGCGTGTCGCTGGTGCAAAGCAACCGCGTGACCGCGCGCGAGGTGGCCAACTCCCGCCAGGTGGTGCTGACCCAGGCCGCGGTCGAGAAACTGGCGGCGGCCCTGAGCGAGCGCACGCGCGAGCGTGCCAGTGCGTAAGCGAGTCGAAGGGTAACCATGAAACTCACTGAGATCATTCGCCGTCCGCTGGTCACCGAAAAGACCACCGTCCTTCGCGACGCCGGCAAGACCGTGGTGTTCGAGGTGTCGAAGGACGCCAACAAGATCGACATCAAGCGCGCGATCGAAAAGCTGCTCGGCGCGAAGGTGGCGGACGTCCGCACGTCCATCACCCGCGGCAAGCTGAAGCGCCAGGGCCGTTTCGTCGGCCGACGCTCGGATTGGAAGAAAGCGTATGTCACGCTGAAGGCCGGCGAGAAACTCCCGGACTTCCTGGAAGGCGCGTAGAAGTTCAGAGTCAGGAGTTAAGAGTTCAGAACTCTTAACTCTGCACTCCGAACTACCGCGAAAAGTTCTTATGCCGATTAGAAAATACAAACCGGTGACCCCTGGACGGCGCCAGATGACGGTGCTGACCTTCGACGAGATCACCACCTCGACGCCGCATGCGCCGCTCACCGAGAAGCTGCAGCCGTCGGGCGGCCGCAACAGCACGGGCGAGCAGACGATCTGGTGGCGCGGCGGCGGTCACAAGCGCCTGTATCGCATCATCGACTTCAAGCGCGACAAGGCCGGCATCCCCGGCAAGGTCTCGACGATCGAGTACGACCCGAACCGTTCGGCGCGCATCGCCCTGGTGACCTATGCCGATGGCGAGAAACGCTACATCCTGCAGCCGGTCGGGCTGAAGGTCGGCGACACGATCATTGCCGGCGACAACGTCGACATCCTGACCGGCAACTGCCTGCCGCTCAAGAACATCCCGCAGGGCACGATGGTCCACAACGTGGAGCTGAAGCCCGGCAAGGGCGGCCAGATGGCGAGGAGCGCCGGTGCCGGTGTACAGGTCGTGGCGAAGGAAGGCGACTACGTCTCCGTGAAGATGCCGTCGGGCGAGATCCGCAAGATCTACCAGGACTGCCTCGCGACCATCGGCCAGGTCGGCAACATCGATCACGAGAACGTGTCGATCGGCAAGGCGGGCCGCAGCCGCTGGCTGGGCAAGCGCCCGCACGTGCGCGGCGTGGCCATGAACCCGGTTGACCACCCGCTCGGCGGTGGTGAAGGCAAGACCTCGGGTGGACGTCACCCGGTGACGCCGTGGGGCGTGCCGACCAAGGGCTACAAGACGCGTCGTCCGCAGCCCAGCGACAAATTCATCATTAAACGCCGAAGCAAATAAGCCGCCGATTAAACACCGATTAAACGCCGAGTTGATATGAGCAGATCGCTGAAAAAAGGACCGTTCGTCGACACGCATCTCCTCGAAAAGGTCGAGGCGATGAACCGCTCGAGCGAGAAGAGGGTCGTCAAGACCTGGTCGCGGCGCTCGACCGTGATTCCCGAAATGGTCGGCCACACGCTCGCGGTGCACAACGGCAAGAAATTCGTGCCGGTGTATCTCACCGAGAACATGGTGGGCCACAAGCTCGGCGAGTTCTCGCCGACGCGCCAGTTCAAGGGCCACTCGGCGCGGTCCGACAAGGCCGCGGCCACGACGGGGGCGCCGGGCGCACCGGGCGCGCCGGCGGCGCCGGCCGGAGGAAAGGGCTAAGCCATGGTTCGTGCAGAGGCCACAGCCAAATACATCCGCACGTCGGCCCAGAAGGCCGGTCTCGTGCTCGATTTGATTCGCGGCAAGGACGTCAACCACGCCCTGTCGGCGCTGCAGTTCAGCCGCAAGTCGGTGGCGCGCGACGTGGCCAAGGTGCTGCGCTCGGCGGTGGCGAACGCGCAGCAGCAGGACGCGTTTGGCGGCGACGTGGCGCGACTGTTCGTGTCGAAGTGCCACGCCAACAACGGCCCGTCGCAGAAGCGGGTGCGTCCCGCCCCGATGGGCCGGGCGTTCCGGATCGTGAAGCGGACCGCGCACCTCACCGTGGAAGTGACCGAGCGGGCCCAGGTGATCAAGGCAGTCGCCGCCGAAGCGGCCGCGGCCGCCTCCGCCAAGGCTTCGGCGCGCCAGGCTCGTACCACGAAGAAGAAAACGACCGACAAGGTCAAGGAGTAGCTGTGGGTCAGAAAGTACACCCGTACGGGTTCCGCATCGGGTTCAACAAGACCTGGAAGTCGCGCTGGTTTGCCAGCAAGGACTACGCGACGCTCCTGCATGAAGACCTGGCGCTGAAGAAGGATCTGAAGAAGCGCTTCCAGCACGCCGGCGTGGCGATGATCGAGATCGAGCGGGCGGCGCGCAACCTGAAGATCAACATCCACACCTCGCGGCCCGGCATCATCATCGGCCGCAAGGGGCAGGAAGTGGACAAGTTGAAGCAGGAGATCCAGAAGCGGACCAACCGCGAGGTCTTCATCAACATCCAGGAGATCCAGAAGCCGGAGCTGGATGCGCAGCTGGTGAGCGAATCGGTGGCGATGCAGCTCGAAAAGCGCGTGGCGTTCCGGCGCGCGATGCGCAAGGCCGTGGAGTCGGCGCTGCGCTTCGGCGCGCGCGGCATCAAGGTGCGCGTGTCGGGGCGCCTCAATGGCGCGGAGATCGCGCGCTCGGAGTGGTACCTGCACGGGCAGCTGCCGCTGCAGACGCTGCGCGCCGACATCGACTACGGCTTCGCGGAAGCGAATACGACCTATGGCCAGATTGGCGTGAAGGTGTGGCTCTACAAGGGCGAGCGGTTGACGCCGCGCACGGGTCGTGAAGAGGAATTTGGCACGAGCGGCGGCGGCCGCGATCATCGCGATCGCGATCGGGACCGCGGTCCGCGACGTCCGGGCGGTGATCGCCCTGGAGCAAGGGGATAAGGCACGTCTATTGACCTGTTGATCTGGTGACCTTTTGATCTGAGTTCAAGATCACGAGTTCAACAGATCAACAGATCAACAGATGCAAGGATCACATTTATGTTGATGCCGAAGAAAGTGAAGTACCGCAAGCAGCAGCGGGGCCGCATGCGCGGCAAGGCGTGGCGCGGTTCGGACGTGTCGTTCGGTGACTACGGCCTGAAGGCGATGGAGCCGTGCTGGCTCACCGACCGGCAGATCGAAGCGGCGCGCGTCGCCATGACGCGCTTCGTCAAGCGCGGCGGCAAGGTCTGGGTGCGCGTGTTCCCCGACAAGCCGATCACCAAGAAGCCACAGGAAACGCGCATGGGCAAGGGCAAGGGCGCGCCCGAGGGCTGGGTGTGCGTGGTCCGGCCGGGCCGCATCCTGTTCGAGATGAACGGCGTGCCGGCCACCGAGGCGCGGCGCGCGTTCGAGCTGGCGTCGGCGAAGCTGCCGATCAAGACGCGCTTTGCGACGCGATTTGCCGAGGAGAAGGCGTTATGAAGGCCGCCGAATTGAGAGACATGGACGCCGACGCGCTGCGCGCCAAGACGCAGGAGATCGACGATCAGCTGTTCCGGATGCGGATCCAGAAGTCGATGGGGCACCTCGAGGCGCCCGGCAAGATGAAGACCATTCGTCGCGAGCGCGCGCGCATCCTGACGATCCTGAAAGAGAAGGCGAAGTAGCCATGGCCGGCAAAGGTGAAGTGCAGGGGGTCGTCGTCAGCGACAAGATGCAGAAGAGCGTGGTCGTCTCGACCGAGCGGCGTGTGCAGCACGACGTCTACGGCAAGACGCAGAAGCGCACCTCGACGTTTGTCGCGCACGACGAGAACAACGAAGCCAAGGTCGGCGATACGGTGGTGATCGCCGAGTCGCGGCCGCTCAGCAAGCGCAAGCGATGGGCCCTGGTGCGCATCGTCGAGCGCGCGGCGGAAGTGTAGGCGCAGATGACACAGAGAGATTGGGTGACGCCATGATCCAGATGCGATCGATCCTCGACGTCGCCGACAATTCGGGGGCGCGGAAGATTTCTGTGATCAACCCGATCGGCGGCTCGGCGGGGCGCTACGCCTACCTCGGTGACATCATCACGGCCAACGTCAAAGAGGCCGCGCCCGAGGGCACCATCAAGAAGGGCCAGGTCGTGAAGGCCGTGGTCGTCCGCGTGCGCAAGGAGCAGCGCCGCAAGGACGGCAGCTACATCCGCTTCGACCGCAATGCGGCGGTGCTGATCAACGACCAGGGCGAGCCGATCGGCACGCGCGTGTTCGGGCCCGTGGCCCGCGAGCTGCGCGAGCGCCGCTTCATGAAGATCATCTCACTCGCTCCAGAGGTGCTGTAAGGCCATGGGTATGTCGATTCGCAAGAACGACCAGGTGATCGTTCGCGCCGGCAAGGACCGCGGCAAGAAGGGCCGCGTGCTGTCGGTGCTGCCGGAGAAAAACCGGGTGGTCGTCGAGGGCGTGAACCTGATCAAGCGGCACACGCGCCCGAATCCGCAAAAGAACATCAAGGGCGGCATTGTCGAGCGCGAGGCGGCGATCCACGCCAGCAACGTGATGATCGTGGATCCGGATACGAACGAGCCGACGCGGGTCGGCAAGAAGGTGTTGTCGGACGGCACGCGCGTCCGTATCGGCCGCAAGAGCGGCGCGGTGATTGACAAATGAGCAAGGCGAAACAACCGGCAGACACGGCGGCCGAGGCGAAAGCCAAGGGCCAGGCCAAGGCTCGCGAGGGCAAGCACAAGGACGCGGAGGCCCCGAAGGCGACGGGCAAGGAAGCCAAGCCGTCGGTGATCCGCCTGCGCGACAAGTATCGCGCCGAGGTGGTGCCCGCGCTCCAGAAGGAGTTCGGCTACACCAACCTGATGGCCGTGCCCAAGGTCACCAAGGTGGTGGTCAACATGGGCCTCGGCGAGGCGACGCAGAACGCCAAGGTGGTCGACACCGGCGCCGACGAGTTGAGCAAGATCACCGGCCAGAAGGCGGCGGTGCGCAAGGCCAAGAAGTCGATCGCGCAGTTCAAGGTGCGCCAGGGCATGCCGATCGGCGCCATGGTCACCCTGCGCGGCGATCGCATGTATGAGTTCCTCGATCGCCTGATGAACATCGCGCTGCCGCGCGTGCGCGACTTCCGCGGCGTGTCACCGAAGGGCTTCGACGGCCGCGGCAACTACACGCTCGGCCTGAAGGACCAGTTGATCTTCCTCGAGATCGACTATCTCAAGGTCGACAAGGGCCGCGGCATGAACGTGAGCGTGGTGACGACGGCGAAGACGGACCAAGAGGCGCGGAAGCTGCTGCAGTTCCTGGGCATGCCGTTCCGCACCAACTAAGCCGCAGATTAACGCAGATGAGACGCAGAGGCTAAGGCAGTGGCAACTACCGCGAAGAAAGCGCGCGAGCGAAAGACCCTGAAGTTCAAAGTCCGGCACCGCAACCGGTGCCGTCGATGCGGACGTCCGCGCGCTTACATGCGCAAGTTCGCGTTGTGCCGTTTATGTTTCCGCGAGCTGGCCCTGACGGGCGACGTCGCGGGCGTGACCAAGAGCAGCTGGTAGCCAAGAGAGAACGAAGAGATGACTGATCCGATTGCCGACATGCTGACCCGGATCCGGAACGCCGTCACGGCGCGCCATGCGCGCGTCGAGATGCCGGCCTCGAAACTGAAGGCCGAGGTCGCCCGGATTCTGCAGGACGAGGGCTACATCGCGGGGTTCAAGATGGTCGAGACGCCGGCCGAACGCGCCGGCAAGGCCGCGCGTCAACAGATGCGCCTGTTCCTGAAGTACGGCCCAACGGGCGAGAAGGCCATCTCCGGCATCGAGCGCGTCAGCCGTCCCGGCCGGCGCGTCTATGCCAGCCGCGACGAAGTGCCGGCCGTGCTCGGCGGACTCGGCGTGTCGATCCTGACGACCTCCCGCGGCGTGATGACCGGGCGCGCCGCGCAGAAGGCGGGCGTCGGAGGAGAAATACTCTGTAACGTGTGGTGATCTCAGATGTTGGATCTCAGATTGCAGATCAATTGCATATTGCAGAGGTCTTGATTAATCGTTCGATCGGCCATCAGCAATTGATCAGCAATCTGAGATCGAACATCTGACATCGTCAAGGATGAAGCAATGAGTCGAATTGGAAAGAAACCGATCGCAGTCCCCAAGGGTGTGACCGTCAAGGCCGACGCCAACGGCGTCGACGTGAAGGGCCCCAAGGGACACATGAAACAGGCGCTGCCGCCCGGCATCGTCGCCGCCGTGGAAGAGGGCACCATCGTCACGAAGAAGAACTCGGACGATCCGGCGCTCAACAAGTTTCACGGCCTGGCGCGCAGCCTGGTGAACAACGCCGTGCTCGGCGTCACCGAAGGCTGGAAGAAGGAGCTCGACATCGTCGGCGTCGGTTACCGCGCGGAGATGAAGGGCAAGCAGGTGGTGCTGGCGCTGGGCTACTCGCATCCGATCGTGTTCGACATCCCGAACGGGATCGACATTGCGATCGAGAAGCAGACCCACCTCACCGTGACCGGCGTGGACCGCCAGCTGGTGGGTCAGGTGGCCGCCAACCTGCGGCGCATGCGCAAGCCGGACCCGTATCAGCAGAAGGGCGTCCGCTACACGGGTGAAGTGTTGAAGAAGAAGGCGGGCAAGACTGGAGCCTGACGATCTCAGATTTCAGATTGCGGATTGCAGATTAATTGACGATCGCAGATTTGGTGATTGGCTATGAGGATTAAGACCAAGGAAGACCGGCGGGATCGGATTAAGTTCCGGATCCGCAAGAAGATGGCCGGCACGACCGACAAGCCGCGTCTCAGCGTGTTCCGCAGCGTGTCGCACATCTACGTGCAGGTGATCGACGACCGCTCGGGCCAGACGATTGCGTCGGCGTCGAGCATCGACCCGCAGGTCAAGAGCAAGCTGGCCAAGGGCATCGCCGGTGGCAACATCAAGGGCGCCGAGATGGTCGGGACGGCCATCGCGGAGCGCTTGAAGGAGAAGGGCATCACCAAGGTGGTGTTCGATCGCAACGGGTTCCTCTATCACGGGCGCGTGCGCGCCGTCGCCGAAGCAGCTCGCTCGGCGGGTCTCGAGTTCTGATGGCACATATGAAGACACGCGAAAAGATCGACCCGGCGCAGCTCGACATCAAGGACACGGTGGTGTCGATCAACCGCGTCACCAAGGTCGTGAAGGGCGGCAAGAACCTGAGCTTCAGCGCGCTGGTCGTGGTCGGCGACGGTCACGGCGTGGTGGGCTACGGCGTCGGCAAGGCGAAGGAAGTGCCGTCGGCGATCAAGAAGGGCATCGAGGCGGCGAAGAAGAATTTGATCCGCGTGCCGGTGCAGGGCACGACCGTGCCGCATCCCGTGGTTGGCCGATACGGCGCCGGGCGCGTGCTGCTCAAGCCCGCGCCGGATGGCACGGGCATCATCGCCGGCGCGGCGGTTCGCGCGGTGGTGGAGTCGGCGGGTGTGACCAACGTCCTGACGAAGTCGCTGGGATCCGCGAACCCGCACAACGTGGTGCGCGCGGCGTTCACGGCGTTGCAGGACCTCAAGGATCCGCAGAAGTTGATGCGGCTGCGCGGCAAGGATACGTTGGACGAGCTGTCCGGCGGCCGGCCCAGCTAGGCACCGATTAAACAGCGATTAGGCACAGATTATGGCTAAGGCAAAGCAGGCAGCGCAGGCGACCAAAACCGTGACGGTCACGCTCGTGAAGAGCCCGATCGGGTTCCAGAAGATCCAGGGGAAGGTTGCGGAAGGCATGGGCCTGCGCAAGCTGAATCACACGGTGAGGCTGGCCGACACGCCTGAAACGCGCGGCATGATTTTCAAGATTCGTCACCTCGTGACGGTCAGTGAATGAACCTGAGGTCCTGAGGTCCTGAGGTCTTGAGAAGGTAGAAGGCTTAGAAATGGGTTTGAACAACTTAAAGCCGGCCGAACGGTCGAAGTTCAAGAAGAAGCGCGTCGGCCGAGGTCCCGGTTCGGGCCTTGGCAAGACGTCGGGCCGCGGCCACAAGGGCGCGCAGTCGCGCTCGGGCTACAGCTTCAAGCGCGGGTTCGAAGGCGGCCAGATGCCGCTGCACCGGCGCGTGCCCAAGCGCGGCTTCACGAACATCTTCCGCACCGAGTACGACGTGGTGAACCTCGATCAGCTCGAGACGCTGTTCGACAACGGCGCGACGGTGACCGTCGTAGCGCTACGCGAGCGCGGCATCGTCAGCAGCCGGACCGCGCTGGTGAAGGTGCTGGCGCGCGGCGAGGTCACCAAGGCGCTGACCGTGCAGGCGCACAAATTCAGCGGCAAGGCCGCCGAGAAGCTGGCCGCCGCGGGTGGCAAAGCCGAGGCGATTGGTAGCTAACGAGGGCTTGAGGATCTGAGGGCTTGAGGGCTTGAGGACTTGAGGTAACTGTGCTCGACACACTGAAGAACCTGTTCGCCGTCGCGGATCTGCGCAACCGGGTGTTGTTCACACTCGGCATGCTCGCGGTGTATCGCATCGGCAACTTCATTCCCACGCCCGGAGTGAACTCGGAGGCGCTCAAGATTCTCGCCGAGCAGGCGCAGAACTCGATGTTCGGCCTCTACGACATGTTCACCGGCGGCAGCCTGTCGCGCGTGACGATCTTCGCGCTCGGCGTGATGCCGTACATCAGCTCGTCGATCATCCTGCAGCTGCTGACCGTGGTGTGGCCGTACCTCGAGCGGTTGTCGAAGGAAGGCGAGCTGGGCCGCCGCAAGATCACCCAGTACACGCGCTACCTCACGCTGATGCTGGCGATGGTGCAGTCGCTCGGCATCGCGATCTATCTCGAGCGCCAGACCGAAATCGCCGGCGGCCTGCCGCTGGTGTTCGAGCCGGGCTGGGGCTTCCGCCTGATGTGCATGCTGACGCTGACCACCGGCACCATGTTCATCATGTGGCTGGGCGAGCAGATTACCGAGCGCGGCATCGGCAACGGCATGTCGCTGATCATCTTCGCGGGCATCGTCGTCAACCTCCCGCGCGCGGTGATTGCCACCTTCGATCAGTTGCAGACCGGCCAGATCGGTCTGCTGACGATGGCCATCCTGGTCGTGGGGATGGTCGGCGTGATTGCCGCGATCATCTACGTGGAGCGCGGGCATCGGCGCATTACCGTTCAGTACGCCAAGCGCGTGGTCGGGCGGCGACAATATGGCGGCTCGAGCACGCACATCCCGCTGAAAGTGAACACCGGCGGCGTGATCCCGGTGATCTTCGCGAGCTCGATCCTGACGTTCCCGGCCACGCTAGGGGGCGTGTTTGCGCCGGACAGCTTTGCAGCCGGTGTCATCCGGCAGATTGAGTACGGCATGCCGCTGCACAACCTGCTCTACGTGCTCGGCATCATCTTCTTCGCCTATTTCTACACCGCGATCATCTTCAACCCGGATGACGTGTCGGAGAACATGCGCAAGTATGGTGGTTTCATTCCGGGCATCCGACCCGGCAAGCGGACCGCGGAATACATCGACACGATCCTGGCGCGCATCACGCTGGTCGGCGCGGTGTACCTGGCGATTGTCGCGATCATCCCGGAGTTCCTGCTGACCGGGTTCCGCGTCGCGCCGATCCCGTTCATCGGAGAGGACCTCGACGCGAATCTGCCGCGCTTCATCACCCAGGGGTTGGGCGTGACATTTTTCTTCGGCGGCACGTCGCTCCTGATCGTCGTCGGCGTGGCCATGGATACCGTGAACCAGGTCGAGTCGCAGCTGATCATGCGACATTACGATGGATTCATGAAGAAGACCCGAATCCGGGGACGGCGCGGCTAACGTGGCGCTCAACCTGGTGATGCTGGGCCCGCCGGGGGCGGGCAAGGGCACGCAGGCGGAACGGTTCGCACGCGAGCACGGGATCCCCAAGGTCTCGACCGGGGACATCCTTCGCGAGGCCGTGCAGAGCGGGTCGGACCTCGGCCGGAAGGTGAAGGCCGTGATGGAACGCGGCGAGCTGGTCGGCGACGACCTGATGATCGACATCGCCCGCGAGCGGTTGTCGCGGCCGGATGCGATCGGCGGGTTCGTGCTCGACGGGTTTCCGCGCACGGCCCCGCAGGCGAAGGCGCTCGATGAGATCACGGCGTCACGAGGCCCGGTGATCTGCATCGAGATCCAGGTGCCCGACGAGGAGCTGGTACGGCGAGTGCGAGCGCGGCGGGTGTGCGAGGACTGCGGCGCCAACGCCGACGCCTTCGAGAACAAGCGGGAGGCGTTGCCGGACTTGTGCCAGAACACCGAGCAGTGCCGATCGATCGGCCCGAGGTGGGTGGCACGCTCGGACGATTCGGAGTCGGTGGTACGCGAGCGATTGAAGATCTACTGGCGCGATACGCGGCCGATGATCGAGTACTACAGCTCGCGGCCGACGTTCCGGTCGATCGACGGGTTGCAGACGCCGGAGCGGGTGCGGGAAGCCATGGTCTCCGCGGTGGCATCGGCGTTGGGCATGCCGGCGGCGCAGTTGCAGTCGCTGACGAAGAAGCAGGACGGCAACGCCGTCCCGCCGCGCGGCGCGCGGCAAGGATAGCCGCGTGGAACGCGGCAAGGATACCCGCGCGGAGCGCGGCGAGAATAAGACGGGCGCAGGCTCATGAGCATCATTTGCCGGTCGGCGGCGGAAATCGAGAAGCTGGCGCGGGTCAATGCGCTGGTGGCGCGCGTGCTCAAGGAGCTCGCGGCGGCGGTCCGCCCCGGGGTGACGACCCGGCAGCTCGACGAGCTCGCCGAGCGGCGGTTGCGCGAAGCGGGCGCCGAGCCGGCGTTCAAGGGGTATCACGGATACCCGGCCACGATTTGCGCGTCGGTGAACGAGCAGGTCGTGCACGGGATTCCGAACGATCGGCCGATGTCGGAAGGCGACATCATCTCGATCGACATGGGCGCGAAGCTCGATGGGTTCTTCGGCGATTCGGCGGTGACGGTGCCAGTGGGCCGGATCTCGGCGGAGGCGGAGCGGCTGTTGAGCGTGACCAAGACCGCGCTCGATCGCGCGGTGGCCACGGTGAAGGTGGGCGCGCGCGTGTCGGATATCGGTGCCGCGGTGCAGTCCTACGTCGAGGCGCACGGGTTTTCGGTGGTCCGCGAGTTCGTGGGCCACGGCATCGGAACGGCGCTCCACGAGGAGCCGCAGATTCCGAACTACGGGACCGCGGGCCGCGGCCCGCGGCTGGCGGAAGGCATGGCGCTGGCGATCGAGCCGATGGTCAACGCCGGCAAGCCCGCGGTGCAGGTGCTGGGAGACGGCTGGACGGCGGTCACGAAAGACCGGGCCTTGTCCGCGCACTTCGAGCACACGGTGGTGGTGACCGAAGACGGCTGCCGCGTGCTGACGCTGCTGGACGAGGTGGCGATGGACGCCGCCGGCCCTTCGGCAGGCTCAGCGGAGTCGAGGGGTGGACGAACCGCCGCCGCCGCCGGATAAAACGGCGGCCGGCGTTGTCCTCGAGTTGTTGCCGAGCCATCTGGTTCGCGTCGAGCTCGACGGGCGCCACATCGTGACGGCGCACCTGGCGAGTCCGGTGGGACGCAATTACGTGCGGGTGATCGTCGGGGATCGCGTGCGCGTGCAGTTGATGTCGAACGATCCCAGTCGCGGGCGGATCGTCGAGAAGTTGTGAGGAGTGCCGGGAGGGCGGCTCTTCTGAGCCGCCGATGGAGCAGGCTGTATGAAGGTCAGAGCGTCGGTGAAGAAAATTTGCGTCAAGTGCAAGGTGGTCCGCCGCCGTGGCGTGGTCCGCGTGATCTGCACGAACCAGAAGCATAAGCAACGTCAGGGATAAAGGACTATGGCGCGTATTTCAGGTGTCGATCTTCCGCGCACGAAGCGCATCGAGATCGGGCTCACGTACATCTTCGGCCTCGGCCGGCATCGCTCGAACGTGATCCTCACGGCGGCGGGGGTCAGCCCCGACGTCCGGGTCAAGGACCTCACCGAAGACGACGTCCGCAAGATCACCCGCGTGCTCGAAGAGCAGGGCGGCGTCGAAGGCGATCTCCGCAAGGAGATCTCGATGAACATCAAGCGGCTGATCGAGATCGGCAGCTATCGCGGCGGCCGTCACCGTCGCAACCTGCCGCTGCGCGGGCAGCGCACCAAGACCAACGCGCGCACGCGGAAAGGCCCGCGCAAGGGCGCGGTTGCCAAGAAGAAGACGGTGTAACGAATTATGGCCAAAGCAGAGCAGGCACCGGGCGGCGCGGAAGCACCGACCAAGAAAAAAAAGAAGGCGTTCAAGAAGCGCGGCGAGAAGCGCATCGTGCACCACGGTTTCGTGCACGTGCAGGCCTCGTTCAACAACACGCTGATCACGATCACCGACGCCGAGGGCGCGGTGGTGTCGTGGTCGAGCGCCGGCGCGATCGGCTTCAAGGGCTCGCGCAAGGGCACGCCGTTTGCCGCGACCCAGGCCGCGTTGAGCGCCACCAACGCCGCCAAGGCGTTCGGCATGCGCTCGTGCGACGTGCTGGTCAAGGGCCCCGGCTCCGGCCGCGAGTCCGCGATCCGCGCCCTGCAGACCGCCGGGCTGGAGGTGCGATCGATCCGCGACGTCACGCCGATCCCGCACAACGGCTGCCGGCCCCCGAAGCGTAGGAGAGTGTGATTCATGGCACGTTATAACGGACCCGTTTGCCGCCTGTGCCGCCGCGAGGGCATGAAGCTGTTCCTCAAGGGCGAGCGCTGCTACACCGAGAAGTGCGCCATTGAAAAGCGCAACATGCCGCCCGGCCAGCACGGACGGCTGCGCAAGGCCAAGATGGTCGGCTACGGCGTGCAGCTGCGCGAGAAGCAGAAGGTCAAGCGCATTTACGGCGTGCTGGAAGACCAGTTCCGCCGCTACTTCGAGCAGGCCGAGCGCACGCGCGGCGGCATCACCGGCGAAACGCTGTTGCAATTACTGGAGCGCCGTCTCGACAACACCGTCTACCGCATGGGCATGGCGACCTCGCGCGCGCAGGCGCGGCAGCTGGTACGCCATGGCCATTTCCTGGTCAACGGCAAGCGCGTCGACGTGCCGTCGTATTCGCTGAAGTCCGGCGACACGGTGGTGGTCCGCGAAGGCAGCCGCCAGAACCCGACCATCCTGCACGCGCGGGAAGAGGTCAAGGGCCGCGGCATTCCGGAGTGGATTTCGCCGGAAGGCGAGCTCGGCGGCAAGGTGGTCTCGATGCCGACGCGCGAGCAGATCAACCTGCCGGTCCAGGAACAGCTGATCGTCGAGTTGTACAGCAAGTAATACCGGGAGGGCGGCGCCTCCGTGCCGCCGTTTCGCAACCGCGCTCCAGCAGCTTGTCAGGCCTGCAGCGAGCGAGCGCGGTCAACACGCAGGCCTGGAGGCCGCAACTGGCGGCCCGTTCGCGAAAGGAAGTTACGAGATATGTGGAAAGGTTTTCAGCGCCCCAAGCGCCTTGATTTCGAACGCGAGACCCTGACCGATCGGTTCGGCCGCTTTTACGCGCAGCCGTTCGAGCGCGGGTTCGGCACCACCATCGGTAACGCCTTGCGCCGCGTGCTGCTGTCGTCGATCGAGGGCGCGGCGATCACCGCTGTGCAGATCGACGGCGTGCTGCACGAGTTCTCGCCGATCAAGGGCGTGGTCGAGGACGCCACCGACATCATCCTCAACCTGAAGCAGCTGCCGATCACCTGCCACGCCGACTTCACCAAGACGTTGACGCTGCGGAAGGACAAGCCGGGCCCGGTGCGCGCCTCGGATATCGAGGCCGACGCCGACATCGAGATCCTGGAACCGGATGCGCACATTGCGACCATCGCCGACGGCGGCCACCTGCACATGCAGCTGCGCGTCAAGCGCGGCCGCGGCTACGTGTCGGCGGATCGCAACTTCGACGAGGATCTCGGCATCGGCTGGATCCCGATTGACTCGGTGCACTCGCCGGTCAAGAAGGTCAACTACCTCGTCGAGGGCGCGCGCGTCGGCCAGACCACCGACTACGACAAGCTGACCCTCGAAGTGTGGACCAACGGCTCGGTGACGCCCAGCGACGCGGTGTCGCTCTCGGCGAAGCTGATTCGCGATCACCTGAACATCTTCGTCAGCCTCGACGACGCCGATGACGACGTGATCGACGGCGGCTCGGAGCCGGCCCGCGCCGGCGTGGCCAACGAGCACCTCGACAAGAGCGTCGAGGAGCTGGAACTGTCGGTGCGGTCCTACAACTGCCTGAAGAACGCGAACATCCGCACCATCCGTGAGCTGGTCGGCAAGACCGAGACCGAGATGCTCAAGACCAAGAACTTCGGGCGCAAGTCGCTCAACGAGATCAAGGAGATCCTGACGTCGATGGGATTGAGCCTCGGGATGAAGCTCGATCAGCCCGCGACGGCGGAATAACAGTCATGCGTCATCGCAATGCACATCGCAAGCTCGGCCGCGTCAGCGAGCACCGCACGGCGCTGTTGCGCAACCAGGCCGAAGCGCTGCTCGCGCACGAGCGGATCGAGACCACCGTGCCCAAGGCGAAGGAACTGCGCCCGTTCGTCGAGCGCCTGATCACCATCGCCAAGCGTGGCGTTCGCGCCAACGATCCGAAAGGCGTGTCGCTGTCGGCCCGCCGCCTCGTGATGCGCGACGTGCTCAACGAGACCGTCGTCACCAAGCTGTTCGACGAGCTGGCGCCGCGCTTCATGGAGCGGCCGGGCGGCTACACCCGCATTCTCATGCTCGGACACCGCCGCGGCGATGCCGCCGAGGTCGCGCAGATCGAGTTGATCGGCAGCGAGTTCGATCCCAAGAAGGCGGCAGAAGAGAAGAAGGCCGCTGAAGCGGCGGCCGAGGCCGGCGAGAAGCCAAAGGCGACCAAGAGCGTGGGCGAGCGCCTGCGCGCGGCGGCGAAGAACATCCGCGGCGGCCAGAAGGCCCAGGGCGGCGAAGGCGGCGCGAGGAGCAAGGCCAGCAAGCCCGCCCGCGGCGCCGCGAAGAAGACCACGACGCCACGCAAAGCCGGTGGATCCTAGGCACGACCCGCCCGCTTCGCACCGTCCACATCATGATTTGGCCTCGATGGCACATGCCGTCGAGGCCAATCTCTTTGCGTTCTTTGACCACCTCGCGCCGTGGCCGCGCGTCGAGCTGCACGATGATGGCGCATGCTGCTGGACGCTGTCGGATCTGCCGTTCCCCCTCTTCAACAGCGTGGTGCGCGCGCGGCTGAGCGATGCCGATGCCGACGCCGGCATCGAGGCGCGGATACAGGATTGCCGGGGCCGCAACGTGCCGATGCTGTGGTGGACCGGTCCATCGACGACGCCGGCCGACCTTGGCGCGCGGCTCGAGCGGCGCGGATTCCTGCCGGAGCCCGCGCACGGCATGGCCGCGGACCTCGACACTATCGCGGCGACCGCCGTGGCCGATCCCGACATCACCGTCGAAGCGGTCAGCGACCTGACGGCGTTGTCGGCGTGGAGCCGCGTGCTCTGCGATGCCTTCGGCGCGCCGCGGGCATTCGGCGATGCGTTCGGTGAGCTGATCGGCGCGATCGGACTCGATGCCTCGGCCGCGTTCCGTCACTTTCTGGGGCGCCTCGAGGGCGAGCCGGCCGCGACCTGCTCGGTGTTCTACGGCGCGGGCGTGGCCGGCATCTACGACGTCGCGACGCTGCCGGCGTGGCGCCGGCGCGGGCTTGGCGAAGCGGTGACCCGGGCGGCCCTGGCCGAAGCGCGGGCCCGCGGCTATCGTCTCGCCATCCTGCATTCGAGCGAGCGGGGCGCGAGCCTGTATCGCAGGCTCGGCTTCACGGGCGTCTGCGCGATCGGCCAGCACGTCTGGGCCCCCGAGCAGTTCCGGCAATGACCACCCGCGCTCGCACGGCGCTGGCGCTCTTCATTTTCTTCCAGGCCTTCTACGCATTGAGCTCGTCGGGAAATGCGTTCCGCATTCCCGACGAGTTCGAACTGTATTTCCAGACCGAACATCTCCTCGACGCCGGCGACATCTCCGTGCCGCAGACGCTCGAGATCCGCCAGCCCGTCGTGGTTGACGGCAAGGTGGTCGGCACGCAGTCGGTGTTCTTCGGCAAGGTCGGGCAGGATGGCACGCCGTACGCCCCGTACGGTCCGTTTGCCGCCGTGCTCGCGCTCCCGCATCATGCCGCCGGCAGGGCCCTCGCCAGCCTGCTCGGCATCCCACGTCGTCCGCCCAGCCAGGGGCTCGCGTGGGTGATGTTCGTTGCCGGCATCACCATGTTGACGACCGCGACGGCGGCGGCGCTGGCGGTGGCCGGGTTCTATCGCGCCGTGATCGCCCTGGGCACCCCGCAGCCGGCCGCGTTGGGGTTGTCGCTTCTCCTCGGCGGCGCGACGGTGCTCTGGCCCTACGGCACGTCGTTCTATACCGAAGCGTGGCAGGCCGCGACGATGATCTGGGCGGCGGCGTTGTTGCTGGAGGCGCGCACCGCCGCGCGGCCGCGGCTGAACGTCGCGCTGGCCGCGGTCCTGCTCGCCGTGACCGGCCTGACCAAGGTTACCAGCCTCGTCTTCGCTCCCGGCTTCGTCGTCGCCGCGCTGGCCGACACGTCGCTGCCTCAACGACGACGTGTGCAGGTGGCGGCGGCCCTGGCGGCCGGGATTGCCGTGGCGACGGCGGCGCATCTGCTGTGGAACGACTATCGATTCGGCGCGATGTTCGACTTTGGATACGACTGGTCGGAGACGATCCCGGTAATGCCGCCACGCACGTTTCTGCTGGCCGACATTCCTCGCGGGCTCGTGCTGCTTCTCGCGACGCCAGGCAAGTCAGTGTTTCTGTGGGCGCCGCTGCTGGTGTTGGCGGCGTTGAGCATCGCACGCACATGGCGCCTCGAGCGCGGCCTCACCATCGGCGTCGCCACGGCGTTTGCGATCGGCCTGATCTTCTATGCCGCGTACTTGTTTCCGGAGGGCGGCTACGCGCACGGCCCGCGCCATCTCGTGCCGATCGTGCCGCTGGCAGCAATGCTGGCCGCCGGGCCGGCGGTGGATCGCTGGCCGCGCGCGGCGTGGATGGCGTGCGGCGGTCTCGGCTTCGCGATTGGCCTGTTCGCGGTGACGGTGTCGTTCCTCGAAGACCAGGCGCTGCGCCGTGATGCGCGCGGGCAGGTGGTGGCCGGATATTACGAGCTGATCGATCCGCCGCCGGGCCGGGCGAATAACCGCTACCGGCTCGGTCACATTCCATTCGTGACGGCGATCGATTCACCGCGGTGGTGGCAGTCTCCGGCGCCGGGCCAGGGGCCCGACTACTTTCCGCGCTACCTGCGCCAGGTGCGCCGGCAATTGCCTGACGGCGGCGCGATCCCGGAGAGTTTCACCTGGTGGTGGCCGGCGATGTGGCTCGCCGTGATGATTGGGGCCGGCGTGACACTGTTTCGCCGGCCGGCTGCCGGTCGGTCGCCGGTCTTAGAGCCTAAGGATCCGGATGCCCCCTTTTGAGACCCTGCTGAAGAACAACCGCGCCTGGGCCGCCGAT
This sequence comes from uncultured Acidobacterium sp., assembly GCA_964513235.1. Taxonomy (GTDB): domain Bacteria; phylum Acidobacteriota; class Vicinamibacteria; order Vicinamibacterales; family UBA2999; genus 12-FULL-67-14b. The sequence goes on along the minus strand of CAZEMI010000150.1, from coordinate 60,001 downwards.
CGCGTCAAGGGCGATCCGGGTTTTTTCACGCGTCTCGAGAAGATTCAGGCGCCGGAGTTCCTCTGGATCGGCTGTTCCGACAGCCGCGTGCCGGCCAACGAGATCGTCGGCCTCGATCCCGGCGAGCTGTTCGTGCACCGCAACGTCGCCAACGTGGTCGTCCATACCGATCTCAACTGCCTGTCGGTGCTGCAGTTTGCCGTCGACGTGCTGAAGGTGAAGCACGTCATCGTCTGCGGGCACTACGGGTGCGGCGGCATCCGTGCGGCCATGGAGAAACACTCGCATGGGTTGATCGACAACTGGCTGCGGCACGTGCAGGACGTCGAGCGGGAATACGAAGACGAGCTGGCGCGAATCGCCGATGCGCATGCGCGTGAGAATCGCTTGTGCGAATTGAACGTCATCGCGCAGGTGCGTCACGTCGCGCGCACCACCATCATGCAGGACGCGTGGCGCCACGGCCACGACGTGCAGCTGCATGGATGGATCTACGGGTTAAGAGACGGGCTGATCTCAGATCTCAGAGTGAAGATCTCAGATTAATTGCCGATCTCAGATCTTCACATCGGCAATTGATCTGAGATCTGAAATCTGAGATCTGAAATCGTCAAGCGTCAGGCCGGTTCCTCCACCACCTGGCCGCGCTCGGCCTTGGCGGTGGCGATGATCTTCGTCTGCAGGTGGTTCGGCACCTCGTCGTAGTGCGAGTACTCCATGTGATACGAGCCGCGGCCACCGGTGACGGAGGTCAGGTGCTGTTCATAAGTCAGCATTTCCGACATCGGCACCTGCGCCTTGATCACGGTCGACGTGCCGCGCGCTTCCATGCCTGAAATGCGGCCGCGCCGGCCGTTGAGGTCGCCCATCAGGTCGCCGGCGTTGTCGTTGGGCGCCTGAATCGTCACGTTCATGATCGGCTCGAGCAGCGTCGGCTTGGCGCGCGACATGCCGTCTTTGAACGCCAGCCAGCCGGCGGTCTTGAACGACAGTTCGTTCGAGTCCACGTCGTGGTACGAGCCGTCGTACAACGTCACGCGGAAATCGACCACGGGATAGCCGGCAAGATAGCCGCGCAACCGCGATTCCTGGATGCCCTTTTCGACGGCCGGTATGAAGCCGCGGGGAATCGAGCCGCCGAAGATCTCGTCGACGAACTCGAACTCGCTGCCGCGTGGCAGCGGCTCCATCTTGATCTTGCAGTCACCGAACTGGCCGTGGCCGCCGGTCTGTTTCTTGTGGCGGCCGTGCGCCTCGACGCGCGAGGTGATGGTCTCGCGGTAGGGAATGCGGGGCGGTTTCAGCAGCACCTCGACGCCGAAGCGGCGTTTGAGCTTCGCCACCGTGACCTCGATGTGCATCTGACCCTGGCCGGCGAGCAGCAGTTCGTGGGTCTGCGGATCGCGCTGGTACTTGATGGTGCTGTCTTCTTCTTCGAGCCGGTGCATCGCGGTGCTGATCTTGTCTTCGTCGCCACGGCTCCTCGGCTCGATCGCGTACGACAGCACCGGTTCCGGGAACGCGATCGGCGCAAAGGTGATGCCGGCCGCCTTGTCGGCGAGGGTGTCGTTGGTGCGCGTGTCCTTCAGCTTCGCCACCGCCCCCAAATCGCCGGCCTTCAGCTCCGGCACGTTCGTGGCCGTCTTGCCTTGCAGCACGATCAGGTGGCCGAGGCGCTCCGGCGAACTCTGCGTGGCGTTGGCCACGGTTGAATCCGCTTTCAGGCAACCCTGATACACGCGGAACATGGTGATGCGGCCGGCGAACTGATCGGCCACCGTCTTCCACACGAACGCCGCATACGGCGCCTTTTCGTCCGCGGTCTTGGTGACCGTCTCCGTGTTGGCCATCGCCGCGAACGGCCGATCGGCAGGGGAGGGCAGATACGCGAGGATCGCGTCCATCAGCGGCTGCGCGCCGATGTTCTGGAGGCCCGACGTGCACACCAGCGGGACGATCGTGGCGGCGCGCGTCGCGGTGGCGAGGCCCTGGGTCAGTTCCTCCTGCGTCAGCGTGCCGGCCTCGAAAAACTTCTCCATCAACGATTCGTCAGCCTCGGCGACCATCTCGATCAGCGCTTCACGCGCGGCCGTGGCGGCGTCGGCGAGGGCCGCGGGAATCTCGCCCTCGGTCATCTTGCCCGAGCCGTCCCCGGCGAACGAGTACGCCTTCATCGACACCAGGTCGACCACGCCCGCGAAATTCCTTTCTTCGCCGAGCGGCAACTGGATCGGCACGATGGTGCGTCCCAGCGTCTGCCGCAGTGATTCGAGCACGCGATCGAGCGACGCGCGATCGCGATCGAGCCGGTTCACCGCGACGATGCGCGGCAGCTCGAGCTCGTCGGCGACGGCCCAGGCCTTTTCGGTCTGCACTTCGACGCCCGACACGCCGTCGACGACCAGCACCGCACCGTCGGCCACGTGCATCGCGGCGCGCGCGTCGGAGAAAAAGTTGCCGAACCCGGGCGTATCGATCAGATTGATTTTGGTCTTGTTCCACTCCGCGTAGGCGAGACTGGCGGAGAGCGTATGCTTGCGGCTGATTTCCTCTTCGTCGTAGTCCGTCACTGTGGTGCCGTCGTCAACCCTGCCGAGGCGGTTGACCATGCCGGCGTCGAGCAACAGCGCGGACACCAGTTGTGTCTTGCCAGAACCGCCGTGACCCACCATGGCCACGTTGCGGATGCTGGCAGCGTCGTAGACCTTCATAAGGCGGAACCCTCCCGGGCGCGGGACACGCCCTTACAGGCGCATCTTAATACCGGACCACCGCCCGCCGGGAAGAGGAATCGGCGCTACTTCGCCCGAAAGAGGGCGTCCACCTCATCCATTTTCTTGGTGATGTCTGCCTGGCCCACGCGCCGTAGCGTCTCGTTAACGGGGACGCGCTCCCCGAGCGGCTCACGAAACAGGGTATAGGCATATTCCCGCCAGTTCACCAAGTCCGAAATGTACAGGAATTTGCCGTTCCGGCGAATGATGGCGAAGGTCGAGCCGTAGCTCGACATGAGGAGAAACGACTCGCGGCGGCGCGGTCTCGGTTCGCGATCGGGCGGCACAAAAAGTGCCGCGCCGAACGGCTCCCCGAGATCGGGCACGGACTGGCCGAGCAGGGCGAGCAGCGTGGGCGCCACGTCGCGCAGCAGCGTCACCCGCGCGAGATCCGTGGTGAACCGCTCGCGCATCGCCGGCGGCAGCCGGACGATCAGCGGAATCCGCACGTCCTCCGGAAACAGGAAGAATTGATGCCCCCAGTTGCCGTCGGCGCCGAGCGATTCGCCGTGATCCGCGGCGAGAATGATGATGCTGTTGTCGTACAACCCGCGTTCCTGGAGGTAGGTGAGGAACGACCCGAGGCAGGCATCGGCGCGTTCAAGCCGCGCCGCATACCCCGGGTAAAACCCGGAATAGCGCGGGTCCGCAGGATCCGCGGCGGCGTTACGTGTGTTCAGGATGTGCACGTTCATCGGCGCGAGAAACGTGAACAGCGGGCGCTGGGGCGCCGCCCGCGTCTCGATGTGGGCCCGCAGCGCCTTGACGTTGTCGCAGATGTCGGTCTGAACGCTCTCGATACCGGGATTGAGAAATGTCTGCGGGGTCGAGAACACGGTGGCCACGGTGTAGTCATTGATGGCGAAGTCGAAGCCACCGGTCTTGATGAGCGGCTCGAGTGCGTTCATCTCCTTGAAGATCCGGCCCCAGCCCCGCGTCAATGGCGTGCCCGTCCACATCGACGGGATGGACATCCACGTGCCGCCGTAGCCGGTGAAGGCATTGCGGAACACGTAGCTGTCGGCGGCGAGGTTCGCGATGGCCGGCGTGAAGGTGACCGCGGGATTGTAGGGTGACAGATAGTCGCGTCGCAGGCTGTCAATCAGAAAGATGAATACGTGAGGCAGCGGCGCGCGAACGTCAATGGGCGTGCTGCTAAAGTTGGCGGCCGGTACCGCCGGACGCTGCGCGGATTGCGTCAGGTTGGACGCCGTCATCGCATGGTAGTAATCCATGTTCGGCGGCTGCTGCTCGATCCAGAGCCGCGCGACGATGGCGCCGAGCGGGTCGGTGGTCGGCAGGCGCTCCAGCGCCAGTTCCGACTCGAGGTGGGGGTTGCCGGTCGCCGCGACGAGAGCCGTGGTGGCGTACGGCAGCGCCGAGAGCACGACGAGCGCGGCGAGCGGAGCGGCCACGAGCCGCCGGTTCGACCACGAATCGTCCTGCCGGTCGCGGAACCGGCCCAGGAAGAATGCGAAGATCAGCCCGGTTTCAACCACCGCGATCAGCCGATTCATGTTGAGCGCCCAGTCAACCTGCTCGACCTGTCGAAACGCGATCGCGGCCGCCGCCGGCACCACGCACACAAGCAGAAGCGATCGGATCGACCGGCCGTCGAACACCGCCGAGAGCAGGGCCAAGGCGGTGTCGGGTGGGCGATCCCGCCGGGGCTGCCGGACTCGCCATCCTGACCACATCAGCGCCATCACGGCGCCAAACGGGATGGCACCGACCGCGGCTTCAACGGCCGTGAACGCGATCGACGGCAGGACCAAACGCCGCACGAACTCCGTGATGGCGACGCCGAACAGGACGACGGCAAAGGCGTATTCCCATTCGAAGGCGCGCCGCCGTGTTGCCGCGATCGCCACCGCCACGCTCAGGACGACAAACACCGCGAGGCCTGCCCCGACGTCGAGCGCCAGCGCCCACGTGCCGCTCGCCATCCGGCCGGCCCAGCCCCCCGAAATGTCGGATTCCAACGCCGTGACGCCGACGTGCAGCACCCACACCGACAACGTGGTCGCGAGACACGCAGCGAACAGGCGCCGCTGCCCGGTCACCGTGCGGGGCCGCTCGTCTCGAGGAAAGCGGCCGCCAAGGTGATCGATGACCGCCAGCCAGAGCAACGGCAGTAACGCGCCCGGCACCAGCGCCAGTGAGCGCTCGCCACCGTCAAGCGTCACGAGATACGGATTACCGAGCAGGTGGAAGCCGATGGCCCCAAAGCACAGCAGGTAGCCCACGGCGAGCCACCCGGCGAGGTGTCGTCCACGGTGCTCTCGCAGGGCCCGGAGATCGGGAATCAGCGTGGCCGCGCTCACCAGCCACGCGCCCCAATACCACGCGTGGTGCCAGATCACGAACTCGGTCACCCATGGAAACAGCCCAGGGCGGATGAACTGTTCAAAGGCAAACCGCACCGAGACGATGAGCCCGTAGATCCAGGAGAGCAGGAAGTACGCCGCCACCGCCGCGCGGGCGGCGAAAAACGCCCAACGGGTCACGGCGCCTGGCTCCGCGTGATCTCATCGAGCAGGTGTCGCACGCGCGTCCGATTGGGCTGGATGCGCAGGGCCTGCTCGGCGTGGTCCCGCGCTTCGCGCGCCGCGCCGCGACCGAGCAGCAGTGTCGCGAGCCGAACGCGCACATCCGCATAGTCTGGATCGAGTGCCAGCACGTCGTGATAGGTCTTCTCAGCATCGAGCGGGCGCCCGGCGCGTTCGTAGGCGGCGGCGAGGTCCGCCAGCAGCTCGACATCCAGCGGGACGACGGCGCGGCATCGCTCGAGTTCGCTCAGCGCCTCGCGGCCGTCCGCGGGGGGACGATCGGCGAGTCGCAGGCAGCTCTCCGCCGACGGTTCATTCGCGGCGCGGCTCAGGCGGATCGGCAATGCCACGATCAGTGCCGCCAAGATCGTTGCGGCGGTAGCAATGCGGTAGGCGGATGTCGATGATAAGCCCTGGATGGCCAATTATAACCAACGCCTCACGGCCGCCGGTTATTCGTAGCGCAGCGCCTCGATCGGATCGAGGCGGGAGGCGCGCCACGCCGGCAGCATCCCGAAGAAGATCCCGATCGAGGCCGAGAAGCCGAGGCCGAGCGCGAACGACCACCACGGCAACGACACCGGGAAGCCCGAGATGAGGTTCACCGTCAGGCCGATGGCGCTCCCCATCAGCACGCCGAGGATGCCGCCGACCGTGGTCAGCACCGCGGCTTCGATCAGAAACTGGACGAGAATCTCACGGCGCCGCGCGCCGATGGCCAACCGCACGCCGATCTCGCGGGTCCGTTCGGTGACCGAGATGGTCATGATCGCCATCACGCCGATGCCGCCGACCATCAGCGCGATCGAGGAAATCACGACGAGCGAGAGCAGGATCGCGGCGGAAATCTGATCCCAGACCGCGATGATCGCGTCCCCGGTGACGAGATCGAAATCGTTCGGCTTGTCGAGCGTCAAGCCGTGGCGGATGCGCATGATCGCTTCGATCTCGCGGATCGTCTCTTCGCGCGGCACCCCCTCGCGCGGCAGCACCGCGATCATCACCGGCACGAACCCGAATGGCCCGCGCGCGCGCTCGCTGCCGAAGTGTTTGCGCCACGCGGTGTACGGGACGATGGCGAAATCATCGGCGCCGGCGAACCCGCCCGGCGACGGCCGTTTGCCGATGACGCCGACGACGGTGTATTCAACTCTGCCCATCCGGATCGCCTTGCCAATCGGATCGATGCCGCGCTTCTCGAAGAGCGCCTCGTACGGACCGTAGCCGATCACGGCGACCTGTCGCGCGCGCTGCACTTCCTGCTGCGTGAAGGAGCGGCCGAGGAGCATCTTGGCGAAGTTGATGTCCACGTATCCCTCGGTCGTGCCCATCACCGGCGACCCCCGCGTCCGTTCGCCGCGATAGAAGAACCGCTCGATCGGCGGCTGACCCGGGCCGGCGCCCAGCCAAATATCCGTCATGCCGACCGTGGTGCCCAGCCGCTCGATCGCCTGCATGTCGGCCAGGGTGAGGTTCGGCCGCCGCATCAGCTCCATGAACGAGGCGCCGGAGGAGATGCTGATGCCGCCGAACTTCTGGATGAAGATGGTGTTCGGCCCGAGCGAATTAATCGAGTTCCGCAGCGAGGTGTCAAAGCCGCGGATGAGCGAGGTCATCCCGACGATCGAGGTGACGCCGATCACGACGCCCAGTACCGTGAGCGCCGAGCGCATCTTGTTGCTGCGCAGCGTCTCAAACGCCATGTGCGCCGTCTCTCGGAAGAGCGCGATTTGCTTGGTGAACGCCGACACGGTCTATTCCCGCCGCAGCGCTTCGATCGGGTCGAGCATCGCCGCCCGCCGCGCCGGCATCCAGCCGAAGAACAACCCGACCGCCGCGGTGATGATGACGCCCAGCGCCACCGACCACATCTCTACCGCCGACGGCACCGGTGTCAGGCTCGAGATGATCGTCGAGAACAGCGCGCCCAGGGCGATGCCGGCGATGCCGCCGACCAGCGACAGCGTGATCGACTCGGTCAGGACCTGCGACATGATGTCGCGCCGCTTGGCGCCGAGCGCCTTGCGCAGGCCGATCTCGCGTGTCCGCTCGCTGACCACCATCAGCATGATGTTCATGATCACGATGCCGCCGACCAGCAGCGACAGGCCGACGATGCCGACCAGCAGCACGGCAATGCCGGCCACGGCTTGCTGAAAGATGTCGAGCACCGAGTCCGACGCCACCAGGCCGAAGTTGTCCGGCTCGGTGGGCTTCAGTCCGCGATCGATGCGCAGCGCCACGCGCACCTCGTCGCGCGCGTGCTGCGCGAACGCCGCATCACGCGGCTTCACCATCAATTGCAGCGACTGCCGCGCGCCAAACAGCTTCAGATACGAGCCGAGCGGAATCACGACGAATTCGTCGAGGGACTGGCCGAGGACGGCGCCCTTTTTCTTGCTGACGCCGACGACCGTGAACGCGATGCCGGCGATCTTGATTTTCTTGTCGAGCGGATCCTCGACGCCGAACAACCGATCGGCAATGCCCCAGCCGATCAGGGTCACTGGACGCTTGCGCGTGATCTCGGTCGGCGTGATCATCCGGCCGCGCTCGGCGTCGAAGGTGGCGAAGTCGAGATACTCGTCGCTGACCCCCTGCACCTGCACCGTCTCGAGCTCTTCGTCGCGGTACGCCACGCGGGTCTGCGTCTGCGCCTGCGCCATCACCGACTGCACGCTGGCGGCAAACCGCTTCACCGCTGCCGCGTCCTCGAGCGTGACGAGCGGGTTGTTGCGCATCCGCTCGAACTCGTCTTCGTTCTGCGTGATGCCCATCCGCTGGATGGTGAACGAGTCCGCGCCCAGGTCCGAGACGATCGCGTCGGTCACCGCTTCGTTCACACCGGTGATCAACGCGACCACGGTGATGATCGACGACACGGCGACGATATTGCCGAGCAGCGTCAGCATCGACCTGAGCTTGTTCGCCCAAATCGAGGCCAGCGCCAGCCGGACGGACTCGAAGATCTGAGACATCGCGGTTTACCGCGGACGTGCCCCTGGCGCCGGCGCCGTCCGGACGAGATCGCCTTCGTACATCCCGCGCACCGAATCAAACGGGCCGGTGATCACCTGGTCGCCCTCATTCAACCCGGTCAGCACTTCGAGATAGCGCTCGCCGGCAATGCCGGTCTTCACTTCCACGAACGTGGCCTTGCCGTCTCTCATCACGAACACCCCCTCTCGCTCCTCGCGTTTCTGGCCCGGCTTCAACTCGGCCGGCGCGGTCGCAACCGGCGCCGCCTGCGGTGGTCCGAAGCGGAAGCGCGGGCGTGGCGGCCGAGGCTCGTGGATGATGTTGCCCTTGTCGTCGACCAGCAATTCCCGGACCGTCAACGACTGGATCGGCACCGACGTGACCTGCTTCTTGGTGGCGGTCGTGATCTCGGCTGTGCACGTGAAGCCGGGCCGGACGTCGCCAATCTGGCCGTCGATCGTGATCGTCACCTTGAAGTTCGTCGCCGTGCGCATGGTGCCGGAGCCGGTGGTTTGAATCGGACTGTTGCCGATCTCAGTGACGTGCCCGCGGAACTGCCGATCCGGAATCGCGTCGATTTCGATACTGGCGATCTGGCCCATCTGCACGAAGGGCACGTCGGTTTCGTCGACTTCCACTTCAGCCTCAATCACCGACATGTCCGCGACGGTGAGCAGCACCGTGCCGGCGTTGTTCATCGTGCCCACCACCACGTTCTCACCCTCTTCCACGTTGCGGCGCGTGACGATGCCGTCGAACGGCGCGTCGAAGCGCACCTGGGCGAGCGTGTGCTGGCTGCTGGCGAGGCCCGCCTGCTGCTGGTTGAGCTGCGTTTCCCGCGTCTTGATTTCCTGCTCGCGCGCCTTGAGATCGCTCTCGCGGACCTCGACTTCCGACTGCGCGCGCTCGAGCGTCTCGCGCGTGGTCAGGCCGGCGCTCCACAGCTCCTGCTGCCGCTTGAGCGATTGCCGCGCCACGTCGAGGCTGGCGCGAGTGCTTTGCAGCGACGCCTTGGACTGTTCGAGCGACGTCATCGCGCCGGCCACGGCGGCGATATCGCGACGGACCGCGGCTTCGGCATTCACCGGATCGATCTGCAGCAGGAACTGTCCCTGCCGGACGCGATCGCCTTCCTGGACGCCCAGCCGCGTGACGCGCCCCATGGTCTGGGCGCTGATGTTCACGGTCTTCTTCGGCTCGATCTTGCCCGACGCCGACACGATCGCCTCGAGATCGCGTTTCTGGATCGCTTCCACCGTGACGACGATGCCCGTCTCCGCTCGCGTGGCGAAGTACGCGGCAGCGGCGCCGCCGGCAAGCACCAACACGATGAGGACCAGAACCCACTTCTTCCGAAACACGAAACCCCCTTTGAAACCAGTCAGCAGTCAACAGTCGGCAGTTCAGAGTTAAGTCGACAGTCAACAGTCTTTAAAAGCCGTTGCCAAGTACGGCAAACACCGCCGCGACGACTGCGGCCACACCGAAATAGACGGCCAGGAGTCGCCAAACGTATTGCCGAGCGGGACGACCGGTGGCCGCCCCGAGCCCCACGGCCAACAGCCACGTCCACCACAGCCCGAAGACGTCGATGGCGCCGAACAGCCGTGCCGGCACCGAGCCTTCGTCGAACACCCGCAACAGTCCCGCGAGGGTGGTCGGGCTCGTCACCGACTCGTTCACGTAGTGGAGGGGCGCCGCCACCACCTGCTGCAGCGCCAGTACCACCGTAGCGTGAACCGCGATCGCCAGGGCAGTGACAAACGTCACGCGCGCTCCGCCCAACCGCGCCAGACCCACCAGGCCCGCCGCCACTAATAGCGTGACGGGTGGCGTCAAGAGGACCCGCCCGCCGCTCGTCAAATAGTTCGACACCGGCGGATCGGATCTGAGCCGATCGTACGCGGCGTCATCCACACGGCCGCCAAGGGCTTCCGTGACCCGCACGCGCTCGTCGACCAGCGCTTGCTGACCGATTGGTGTCGAGAGGAGCAGCCCGCCACAGACGGCAGCGACGAGCAACACGACCACCCAGTTCGTGATGAAGGCCGGGTGCCGCACGACCTCGGCCATCGTGGCGCGAGGGTGCCTCAACACACCCGTCACACGGCGCATTCAAACGTCCTTTGCTCCAACATACGACTCTTGCCGGGCATTGGTTTCCTTGACACGCTTCCAAACCGCTGAATAGGATGGACTTTCGCCGTCCAACTCCTGCCCGAATGCCGTTGATTGTCGACATTTTGCTTACGCAAAAATAATATTTCATGGCATCAAATCTACGCAACCTGTCCCTGCTGGCAATATTGGCTCTGCTGGGAGCCGCCGGCACCGCTGAAGCACAGGCGCCTTTGGGCACGCGCGCGGCCGGTCTGGCCGGCGCGTTCGTGGGTGTGGCAGACGACGCTTCAGCAGTTTATTGGAACCCCGCCGGACTGGCTACAGGCGCGCTGGCCAGCGCGATCGTGACTTTTTCCAGCGAAGAAACCGTCCCGGACGAGCCGCAAACGGCTGCAGCCGCACGACATACGGGTAGAATGGTGGCGCTTTCGCTCCCCCCAATTGGGCTTGCATACTACCGGGTTGGCGCCTACGGTACAGAGGCAGTCACACCTGTAGTAACGGGGCCCCACAGCCGAGAAGAAGTGCGGCGCCGTGTGCACGCGCTCACGACATCCACGGCGGGCGTGTCGCTATTGCAGTCGTTGACCGAACACATTGTGGTCGGCGTCACGCCGAAAGTCGTTCGTGGTTCGGCGGCTGTGGGCGCGGCGACCGACGAGCGCGCCGGCGACGCACTGACACGTGCGGCCGCGCTCGAGGGGTTGAGCCGCACGAAGTTCGATGTCGATGCCGGCGTGATGATCGCGGTGCGGGGTTTCAGGCTCGGCCTCGTGGCGCGCAACCTGACGACGCCGGAATTCGAGGTCGATGCAGACGGGCTCGGCACGATTGAGCTGTCGCGCGAGGTCCGCGCCGGCGCGGCGTGGGGATCGACGTGGCCCGGCCACACGCGACTGGTCGTGGCGGCGGACGCCGATCTGGCCTCGCGGGCCACGCCCTTCGGCGATCGCCGCGACGTGGCGGTGGGCGTCGAGACGTGGTGGATGGCCAGGCGGCTGGGCGTGCGCGGCGGCCTGCGCCGCAGCACGATTGGCGACTCGCGCGCGGCGGCGACCGCCGGCGTTTCGGCCGGGCTGAGGGCCGGAATGCTGATCGAAGCGCACGCCGTGTTTGGACAACAGCACGAGCGCGGATGGAGCATCGGCGCGCGGATGGGTTTTTAGCGAGTGAAGCGTCAAAAATTACAGTTTAAAACTCGATGGCAGTACGAATAGGTGAACTGCTTCTCAGAGAGAAGCGCATTTCGGCGGAACAGCTCCAGGAGGCCCTGAACTACCAGCGCGCGAACGGCGGCAAGCTCGGCGCCAACCTCGTGAAGCTTGGGTACGTCAAGGACGAGGAGATCACCGCGCTGCTGTCCAAGCAGTACGGCGTGCCCTCGATTGCCCTCAATCAGTTCGAGATCGATCCCGCGGTGATCAAGCTCGTCCCCGCCGAGACCGCGCGCAAATACCAGATCGTTCCGCTCAGCCGCGCCGGTGCCACGCTGACCATCGCGATGACCGACCCGACCAACGTCTTTGCGATGGACGACGTGAAATTCATGACCGGCTACAACGTCGAGCCGGTGGTGGCCTCGGAAACCGCGGTGATCGACGCCATCGACAAGTACTATGGCGCCGCCAGCGCGGGGCAGGCGACCTCGCAGAGCCGCGGCGGCAATCAGGCCGGCCAGCAGATCGAACAGACCGGTGAGAGCGCCCTCGACGCCGCCGCCCGCTCGCTGAGCGAGCTGCCGACGATGCTGGCGGATTCGGGCGCCGACGTTGAAGTCCTCGAGGACATGGAGGAGATCAGCGCCGAGATGCTCGCCCGCCAGGGCGAAGAGGCACCGGTCATCAAGCTGGTCAACGTCGTGTTGATGTCGGCGATCTCGAAGGGCGCCAGCGACATTCACATCGAGCCGTACGAAAAGGAATACCGCGTGCGCTACCGCATCGACGGCATTCTCTACAACATCATGGCGCCGCCGTTGAAGATGCGCGACGCGATCACGTCGCGCATCAAGATCATGGCGAAGCTCGACATCGCGGAAAAGCGGCTGCCCCAGGACGGCCGCATCAAGATTCGATTCAGCGACAACGGCCAGGCCAAGGACATCGACTTCCGCGTCTCGTGCCTGCCGACGCTGTTCGGCGAAAAGATCGTGATGCGCCTGCTCGACAAGGGCAAGCTGATGCTCGACATGACCAAGCTTGGTTTCGAGCCCGAGTCGCTGAAGAAACTGGACACGCAGATCAAGAAGCCCTGGGGCATGGTGCTGGTCACGGGGCCCACCGGCAGCGGCAAGACCAACACGCTGTATTCGTCGATCTCGAAGGTCAACACCTCCGAAACCAACATCATGACCGCGGAGGATCCGGTCGAATTCAACCTGCTCGGCGTCAACCAGGTGCAGGTGCGCGAGAACATCGGCCTCAACTTCGCCGCCGCGCTGCGCAGCTTCCTGCGCCAGGACCCCAACATCATCCTGGTCGGCGAAATCCGCGACTTCGAAACCGCGGAAATCGCCGTCAAGGCGGCGCTCACCGGCCACCTTGTGCTCTCGACGCTGCACACCAACGACGCGCCAAGCACGATCAACCGCTTGATGAACATGGGCATCGAGCCGTTCCTGGTCGCCAGCTCGCTCAACCTGGTGTGCGCCCAGCGCCTGGTGCGCCGCGTCTGCACCAACTGCAAGATCGAAGACGACGTGCCGCCGCCGGCGCTGGAGCAGATTGGCTTCACGCCGGATCTGGCCGCCAAGGTCAAACCAAAAAAGGGTTCCGGTTGCGAAAAATGTAATAAGACGGGGTATAAGGGGCGGTGCGGCCTCTACGAAGTCATGGAAATCACCGATGAACTCCGGGAATTGATCCTGGTGGGTGCATCCGCGCTCGAGTTGCGCCGAAAAGCTATCGAAGAGGGCATGATTACGCTGCGTGGCAGCGGCCTTCGCAAGATCACGGAAGGCATCACGACGATTGAAGAAGTGCTGCGGGAAACCGTGAAGTAAGCCGCCGCAGGCGCAGAAAAGGCAAAGGCAAAAACACGCAATGGCGACACTTCCGGATTTGTTGAAACAGGCAGTTGAGATGCAGGGCTCGGATTTGCATCTGTCGATCGGCTCCCCGCCGCAGGTGCGCGTGCACGGCGAGCTCGAAAAAATGACCCCGCATGCCGAACTGACGCCGACCGACACCAAGTCGCTGACCTACGCGGTGCTGACCGACGCGCAGAAGAAGCGCTTCGAAGAGACCAAGGAGCTGGACTTCTCGTTCGGCATCCGCGGCCTGGCGCGCTTCCGCTGCAACATGTTCAACCAGAAGGGCGCGGTCGGCGCGGTCTACCGCCAGATTCCGGAACGCATCCGTCCGTTCGACGAGCTCGGCCTGCCGCAGGTGCTGGCCAAGATGTCCGAGCGTCCGCGCGGCCTGATCCTCGTGACCGGCCCGACCGGCAGCGGCAAGTCGACGACGCTGGCGGCGATGATCGACAAGATCAACGCCGAGCGGCACGGTCACATCCTGACCGTCGAAGACCCGATTGAGTACCTGCATCAGCACAAGAACTGCCTGATCAACCAGCGCGAGCTGCACAGCGACACCGATTCGTTCACCAACGCGCTGCGCGCCGCGCTCCGCGAAGACCCGGACGTGGTGCTGATCGGCGAAATGCGCGACCTCGAGACGGTGGAAGCGGCGCTGCGCATCGCGGAAACCGGCCACTTGACCTTCGGCACGCTGCACACCAACTCGGCGTCGTCGACGATCAACCGCATCATCGACGTGTTCCCCTCGCACCAGCAGTCGCAGATTCGCACCCAGTTGTCGCTGGTGATCGAAGGCATCGTCTGCCAGTCGCTGCTGCCGAAGGCCGACGGCAAGGGCCGCGTCGTGTCGCTCGAGATCCTGGTGCCGACGGCCGGCATCCGCAACCTGATTCGTGAAGACAAGGTCCACCAGATTTATTCGGCGATGCAGACCGGGCAGGAAAAGCTCGGCATGCAGACGATGAACCAGTCGCTGGCGACGCTGTATTTCCAGCGGAAGGTCACGCTCGAGACCGCGATGACGACCTCGTCCAATCGCGACGAGCTGCAGGAAATGATCAGCCGCGGCGCGGGCGTGGTGGCCGGCGCCGGGATGGGCGCGCGGCCGGGCGACCGGCCGCAGCGGCCGCCGGTGCGGCCGGGGACTTAATCGGGCGATGGAGAATTGACAATCGAGCGATCGCAGAATTGGCGATTGTGACTCCCCCCAATCGACGATTCGCGTGACCTAACATCGGAGATTGATTATGGCGACATTTGCTTTTTCAGGACGCACCCGTTCGGGCGAGAACGTATCGGGCGAGCGTATGGGCGACACCATGGACGCGGTGGTCTCGGCGCTGCGCCGCGAGCAGATCCAGGTGACCAAGATCCAGCCCGCGCAGGCCAAGGCCGGGGCCTCGGCCGGGGTCAAGAAGCTCAAGGCCCGCGGCGTGCCCGCCAAGAACCTGGCCGTGTTCACGCGCCAGTTCTCGGTGATGATCGACGCCGGCCTGCCGCTGGTGCAGTGCCTGGACATTCTCGGCAACCAGGAAGAGCACAAGTACTTCGCGCAGGTGATCCTGCAGACGCGCACCGACGTCGAGGGCGGCATGTCGCTCGCCGAGGCGATGAAACGCCACCCGAAAGTGTTCGACGCGCTGTTCTGCAACATGATCGCGGCCGGCGAGGCGGGCGGTATTCTCGACACGATTCTGAAGCGCCTCGCGGTCTACATCGAAAAGGCCGTCAAGCTGAAGAGCCAGGTGCAGTCGGCGATGATCTACCCGGTCGCCGTGGTCGTGATCGCGTGCGTGGTCATCGGCGTGATCTTGTGGAAGGTCATTCCGACCTTCGCGGCGCTGTTTGCCGGCCTCGGCGCCGAGCTGCCGCTGCCGACCCGCGTCGTGATCATGCTCAGCAACAACCTGGTCCGCTTCATGCCGTTCATCATCGTCGGCATCGTCGCGGGCAGCTGGGGCTTCAAGGCCTATTACGGCACCGAGAAAGGCCGCCGCGTGATCGACGCGATCAGCCTCAAGCTGCCGATCCTCGGTCCGATCCTGCGCAAGATCGCCGTGGCGCGCTTCTGCCGCACGCTCTCGACGCTGATGGCGTCGGGCGTGCCGATTCTCGACGGCCTGGACATCACCGCCAAGACGTCGGGCAACGCGATCATCGAGGACGCCATTCAGACCACCCGCAAGAGCATCGAGCGCGGTGAAACGATCTCGGCGCCGCTCAAGGAAACCAAGGTCTTCCCTGGCATGGTCTGCCAGATGATCAGCGTCGGCGAAGCGACCGGCGCGCTCGATACCATGCTCAGCAAGATCGCCGACTTCTATGAGGAGGAAGTCGACGTCGCGGTGGAAGGCCTGCTGACGCTGATGGAACCGATCATGATCGCGTTCCTCGGCGGTGCGGTCGGCGGCATCGTCATCGCGATGTACATGCCGATCTTCGACCTGATCAGCAAGCTGACCTGATGACGCCACGCACGTTGCGGCGACGACTGGCGGTCCTGATTGCGGTCCGCCTGGTCGTCGCCACCGTGCTGCTCGGCTCGGCCGTGGTGGTGCAGCTGCGGGAGCCCGACGCCACGTCGATTAATCCGTTTTTCTTCCTGATCGGCATGACCTACGTGGTCAGCCTCGGGTCCATCGGGTCACTGCGATTCGTGGACCGGTCGCCGTGGCTGACCGACGTGCACTTTGCCGTCGACGCCTTGCTCGTCTCGGCCGCGGTGTTCCTGACCGGCGGCGTCCAGAGCCTGTTCACGATTCTCTACATGCTGCCGGTCGTGGCCGCCAGCTCGA
Source organism: uncultured Acidobacterium sp. (assembly GCA_964513235.1). Lineage (GTDB taxonomy): Bacteria > Acidobacteriota > Vicinamibacteria > Vicinamibacterales > UBA2999 > 12-FULL-67-14b. The sequence continues at coordinate 43,746 of CAZEMI010000150.1, read as the reverse complement.
TGCAGTCCCGCCGCGGCGGGCTCCAGGTCGCCGGCCTCAGCACCATCCTGCTGGTGGGGGTCGTGCTGGCGCAGTATCTCCATGCCTCCGGCTATCTCGACCTGCCGCGCACCGTCAGCCTTGGCGCCGAACCGCCGCCGATGCAGATTGCGCAATACACGGTGGCCCTCAACGCGTTCGGGTTGTTCGGGGTGGCGCTCCTGAGCGGGTCGCTCGCCGAGCGCGTCCGCCTTGGCGAGGCCCAACTGGAGCAGGCCAGCGAGGAGATTGCCGACCTGCAGGCGTTCAATCAATACGTGCTGGACAACCTGGTCAGCGGCCTCGCCACCGCCGACGCCGAGAACAAGCTGGTCACGTTCAATCGATCGGCGATGTTGATCACCGGCCGGAGCGGCGCGTTGCCGATTGGCGAACCCGCCGCGACCGTGCTGCAACTGCCGTCGGCATTTGCGACCAACATCTCGCACGACCTCGCCCGGGTGCGCAGCATGCGGATCGACTTTCTCTACGAGCGCGCCGACGGTAAGACGATCGATGTCGGCCTGAGCGTGGCGGGCCTGCCGCTGCCCGACGGCTCGCGCGGCTATATCTACACGTTCCAGGACGTGACCGACGTGAAGCGGTTTGAACAAAACGCGCGGCTCCAGCAGCGCCTGGCGGCCGTCGGTGAAATGGCCGCCGGCATCGCGCATGAAATCCGCAATCCGCTCGCCTCGATGTCGGGTTCGATGCAGATGCTCAAGCAGGAACTGCCGCTGTCCACCGACCAGGCGCAGCTGATGGACATCGTCCTGAAGGAGTCGGAGCGGCTCAACCAGACCATCAAGTCGTTCCTGGCCTACGCCCGGCCGCAGCGGTTCTCCCTGCAGAGACTCGACCTGCGCCCGCTCGTGCACGAAACCGCGATGCTGCTGCGCAACAGCACCGATATCGAAGACCGGCACCACATCGAGGTCGAGCAGTCGGAGACGCCGGTGATGATCGACGCCGACGAAGGACAGATCCGTCAGATCATCTGGAACCTTGCCACCAACGGCCTGCGCGCCATGCCCGACGGCGGGACGCTGCGCCTGATCGCGGTGCACGAAGTGGCGGGCTCGGACCTGGCCGTCCTGCGCGTCGAGGACGAAGGAGTGGGCATTCCCCCCGAGGAGGTGGACACGATCTTCCAGCCGTTCCGGGGATCGTTCGGCAAGGGGACCGGCCTGGGCCTGGCGATCGTCCACCGCATCGTGACCGACTACGACGGCCACATCGAGGTCAGGCCGCGGCCGGGCGGCGGCACGATCTTCCGGGTCACGTTTCCGATGTCGGCGGACCGGCGGGCGGAGCGCCAGGCGTCATGAAGAAACCCTTCGACTCGCGAGCCGCCGCGACTCGCGGCGACTCGCTCGCTCAGGGCAGGCCGGGAGCGGCCGCGACTCGCGGCGACTCGCCCGCTCAGGGCAGGCCGGGAGCCGGCGGGGAGGCCGCGGCCGAGAAGCCCCGCATCCTCATCGCCGATGACGAGCAGTCGATGCGCGAGTGGATGCGCCTGCTGTTCCAGCGCGACGGGTTCGAAGTGTTCACGGCCGAAGACGGCATCGTGGCGCGCGATCTCGTGGCGCGCGAGTACGTCGACGTGGTGCTCACCGACATCAGGATGCCAAAACTGGACGGGGTGGCGCTGCTGGCCTCGATCCGCCAGTCGGCACCTGATGTCATCGTCACGATGATGACGGCGCACTGGACGCGCGATTCGGCCGAGTGGGCCGAGGCCCAGGGGAACGGCGCGGAGGCGCTGTTCGAGAAGCCGTTCCGCGACGTCAACCTGGTGACCATGCAGGTGCGCCAGTTGCTCCGATCGCGCCGCTTGCGGCACGAGAATGCCGTGCTGCGCCAGACCACCGCCCAACAGGGCTTTGCCGGCATCATCGGCCGCAGCCCGGCGATGCTCGACGTGTTCCGGCTCGTCGAAACGGTGTGCCGCACGAACAGCACGGTGCTGTTGTCCGGCGAATCGGGCACCGGCAAGGAACTGGTCGCGCGCGCGATTCACACGCTCTCGTTGCGGCGGTCGCGACCGTTTGTGGCCGTCAACTGCGGCGCCATGCCCGAGGCGCTGCTCGAGTCGGAGTTGTTCGGCCACGTGCGGGGCGCCTTCACCGGCGCCGACAAGGACAAGAAGGGCCTGATCGAAGCGGCTGAAGGCGGCACGGTCTTCCTCGATGAAATCGGCGAAATGCCGCCGTCGATGCAGGTCAAATTGTTGCGCGTCCTGCAGGAACGGACCTACCGCCCCGTGGGTGGCACCGACGAAACGGCGGCCGACATCCGCGTGATTGCCGCCACCAACCGCGATCTGCCGAAGTCGGTCGGCGAGGGGAAGTTTCGCGAAGACCTGTTCTACCGGCTGAACGTCATCCCGGTACAGATGCCGGCGCTGCGCGAGCGCGTCGAAGACATTGTGCTCATTGCCGATCACTTCCTCGCGAAATACACGCGCGAGATGAGCAAGACCATCGAGGGCTTTTCGCCCGACGCCGCGGCCGCGCTGGCCGCGTACCGGTGGCCGGGCAATGTTCGCGAGCTCGAAAATGTGGTCGAGCGCGCGGTCGCCCTCGAATCGGCGCGGCGCATCGAGGTGGCCGCGCTGCCCGAGAATCTCCGCACTGGCCAGCCGGCCACGTCGATGCGGGCCCACGTCGATGACCCGATCGAGGAAGCCGGGTTCAATCTCGAGCGGCACCTGCAGGACATCGAGCGCTCGCATCTCGAGCGCGCGCTCGAGCGCTCCGGCGGCGTCCAGACGCGCGCGGCGGACGTGCTCGGCCTCAGTTTTCGCCAGTTCCGGTATTTGGCGAAGAAGTACGGACTGAAATGACGCGCCGGCTCGGCGCCGTGAGCCTCGGCGCCGCCGTGCTAGCGGTGTACCTGTTGCGGCTCGATCGATCGGCCGGCCTATACACCGACGATGCCTTCTTCATCGTGCTCGCGAAGGCACTGGCGCAAGGCGAGGGCTTCAAGTTCATCAATTCGACCACGCCGATCCAGCCAGCGTTTCCGCCCGGCTTTCCGATGTTGCTGACGCCGCTGGTCTGGCTCAGCCCGAATTTTCCGGACCACGTCCTGCTCCTGAAGAGCGTGTCGATTGCCGCGATGCTCGGCGCCGGCGCGCTTACCTACATCTATCTCCTGCGCTATCGCCAGATCTCGGCGGCCTTTGCGGCCCTCGTGGCGGTCCTGACCGCGCTGGTCCCGGCGTTCGTGTTCCTCGCCACATCAACGGTCATGGCGGACGTCTCGTTCACGCTGGCGCAGCTTGGCACGGTGCTGGCCATCGAGCGGCTGGCCGCTGCGCCACCCGGCAGGGACACGACGCGCGGTGCCGTGACCGCCGCGGCGATCACCGCGGCCACCTTGCTCATTCGCGCCGCGGGCGTGGCGGCGATTGCCGCCGGCGCCGTCTACCTCGTGAGCCGAAGAGGGCTGCGTGTCGCCACCTTGTTCGCGGTATTGACAGGCGCGGGCTATGCGCCCTGGTTGATCTATTCGGCGACGCACCTTCCCACCGCCGAAGAGCGCGTCACTCATGGCGGCTCGTGGGTGTTCAGGTACCGCGAGCTTCTGGCGATGCGTTACGGCGGGGAACCCAGCATGGGTGTTGTCACTGTCGGCGAGCTGCCGCGGCGGGTCGGATTCAACCTGGCCAACATCTTCAGCCTCGACCTCGGTGCGATCATATTTCCGGCCGCGTATCGCGACGCGGGAGAGAGCGGACAAGAGGCCTTCAATCTGGCCGGCGAAAAGGATCTCCGCGCCGGGAGCATGGGCGGTGGTCCGGAAATCAGGTGGCTAGGGTCTGCCCTCAGCGCGGTGGCGGTCATTGGTTTCGTCGCCGCCGCTTACCGGCGGTTGACGGCAGCGGAATACATGGTCGCGGCAACAATCGCGATGGTGGCGTTGGTACCCGCGCAAACCTACCGTTATATTCTGCCGCTCGCGCCGTTTGTCCTGTTCTATTTCCTGAACGGTGTCCAGGCGATTGAGACGAGGTTCAGCGCCGGCACCGCGTCGCTGACACCCGCGGTGCGGATTGTCGCGGCCTGCATCGCCATTTTGTTCGTGACCGAACACGTGCAATACATAGCCAGGCGGCACTATGGTCCGGTACCTCTGTGGCTGCGCGATTACAACGAGACGACGGCGGTGACCGACTGGCTGAATCAGAACACGGCGCCAGACGACATCATCGCCACGACCAATCCCGCGTTGGTCTACCTCGCGACTGGCCGCAAAACCGTGGTGCTGACCGATTTCCGTGCGCGTTGGGACACATGGCGATCGTCAGGGGTGCGTTACGGCGCCAGCCTGCATGTCATCCAACGACCATCTGAGAACTACGGATACACGCTTCGCTACGAATCGCCGATACTTCGCCTGTGGATCCTTCAAATCACTCCGGCGGCCGAAGATCGCTGAGCGGTGCTCTGGAACTCGCGGCTTGAAATGAGGCGTACGCTCGTCGTCGCCGCGCTCGTGGCGGGCGTGAGTGCGCTCTACGTACTGCGGCTCGATGCCGCGGCCGGGCTATTCGTCGATGACGCCTGGTACATCGTGCTGGCGCAGTCGCTCGTCCAGGGGGACGGATTCCGGCTGATGAGTTCGGCCACCACACCAATCCTGCCGGCGTTTCCGCCCGGCTTTCCGATGCTCCTTGCGCCGGTGCTGGCGGTGACGCCGACCTTTCCCGACAACGTCGCCGCCCTCAAAGCGGTGTCGATCGTGGCGATGTTCGGCGTTGCCGTCGCCATGTATCTCCATCTGGTGCGTCACCGATCCGTGCCGGCACCGGTCGCCACCGTCGTGGCGTTGATTGCCGCGCTGATGCCGGCGTTCGTGTTTCTCGCAACGTCGACGGTCATGGCCGAGGCCGTGTTCACCCTTGGCCAGTTGTGCGTGGTGCTGTCGGTTGAGCGGGCTGCGCGCGCACCGGCGCAAGACGCGACTCGTGGCGCGATCGTCGGCGGTTTCATTGCCGGGATGACGTTGCTGGTGCGGCTGGCGGGTATCGCCGGTGTCGTGGCTTCAGCGCTCTATCTGTGGCACCGACGCGGATGGCGGGTGGCGTTGATGTTCGCCGCTGTGACCGCGATGTGTTACGCGCCGTGGGCGATGTATGCGGCAGCCAATCGCGACAGCCAGGAGGAACATGTCAGACATGGCGGATCGGTTGCGTACAGTTATCGCGATTTGCTCCTGATGCGTTACGGCGGCGAAGCGCACTCCGGCCGCGTCACCTGGAGCGACATGCCCGGCCGGATCAGCGCCAACCTTCTCAACCTCGCCGGCCGCGATCTCGGGGCGTTTATCCTGCCAGCCGTCTATCGCGGTTCGTCCGAGAGCGGCCAGGAGGTATTCGGCATGAGTGGTGAAACCGGTATGCGCGCATCGCACATGGGCCGCGTGTGGCCGACCGTCAGCGTGTCCCTGGCCATCAGCCTCGTCGCGTTCATTGGCTTCGTGGCGGCGGCTCGCCGGCAGTTCACCGTTGCGGAAATTCTGGTGCCGCTGACAGTGGCCATGATTGTGCTCGTGCCCGCGCGGACGTTCCGGTATGTCCTGCCGCTCGCGCCATTCGTGGTGTTCTATTTTTTTTGCGGCCTCGAAGTGCTCAGCGCCGCGGCCGCGCGAGCACGTGAGTGGTATTTCGGTGGCGCGTTTCGCATTGCCGGCGCCTGTATCCTTGCGTTCTTCTGCACGGAACACACCGCGTACATACGGTCCATGAAATCCGAGACGCCGCCACCGTGGCTGCAGGAGCACGCGGAAACGAAGGCCGTCACCGACTGGCTCGCTACCAACCTGACGGGCCCTGGAAGCGTGGCCAGCAACAACCCGGGCCTGGTGTATCTCGCCACCGGGCGCAAAGGCGTCTCGATGGGTAATCCGCATGAAAACTGGCAACTTTGGCAGCGCTCAGGGATTCTTTATGGCGTGGCCTTACAGCCGGCGGACAAGCCCGGCGCCTTCCTGCCGTATCAGACGCTTTACGAATCCTCGGACCGGATGCGCTGGGTCATCGAGCTACTGCCGCGGTTGACAGAAAATGACAGGCAACCCTGACAAAATTTGTCAGAACGTTTAAGATTCTTAACTTCAGGTGGGGCTATACAGAATCCTGAGTTATCCGATAAGTCACTTAGTTATAGATATTTACATAGAGCAGTCGCGCCGACTGCGTGGGTGGCACAACGGTTGCTTTCTGTTGTCCCGACGACGCCGCCCACCAGCGGCGGCGTCGCCAAGACGAACAAGAACAACAACCTCGGTAATCTGGTGATTTTCAGGAGAAGACAACCTATGCGTATTCGTAGCAACAAGGGCTTCACGCTCATCGAACTGTTGATCGTCGTGGCGATCATCGGCATCATCGCGGCCATCGCGGTGCCCGGTCTGCTCCGCGCCCGCATGGCGGGCAACGAGGCGTCGGCGATTGGTTCGCTGCGCTCCTTCAACAGCTCGCAGCAGGCCTTCTCGTCGAGCTGCGCGAATGGCTTCTATGCGCCGGACATGCCGGCTCTGTTCCTCTACACGTCGACGACCACGCCGTTCATCAGCCCGGACCTCGGCGCTTCGTCGGTGGTCACCAAGAGCGGCTACATCGTCCAGATGGCCGGCCTGCCGCCGGGCGCAGCTGCGACGCTTCCCGCCTGCAACACCGTCGCGGCGAACGTCCTGAGTGGCAGCTACTGGGCGAACGCGGTGCCTAGCGCGCCCCAGTCGACCGGCACGCGCTACTTCTGGACGAACACGCTCGGCACGATCTTCCAGAACCTGACCGCTGCGATCGCGGACGCCGACGGCGCCGGTATGCCGGCCACCGGCGCCCCGCTGCAGTAGGCGCTCGCCAATCAACTGCCAAAGGGTGCGGCTCCGGCCGCACCCTTTGGCTTGTACAGGGGTAGAATCCTGCGAATGGCAACCACGCTGATGATGGCGTTCGCGCTGCTGGGCCTTGGGGCTTCGGCGTATTCCACCTGGGTGCACTACCGGATCCTGAACGATCCGACCTACGTCGAGAGCGTGTGCGACGTGAGCGCCAGCATCAGCTGCACGGCGGCGTATTCGAGCCGGTTTGGTTCGGTGGGCGGCGTTCCGGTGGCCGTCTTCGGGCTGCTGTTCTTTGTCTTCGTGCTTGGGTTGATCGCGTGGAGCGTGAGGTCTGCGGTGACCCGCGAGAACCTTGCGGGCTATGTGTTCGCCTCGTCGACGTTGGGCCTTGCCGCCGTGTTGTATCTCGCGTATGCGTCGTATTTCATCCTCGGCATCGTGTGCCTGATGTGCATCACGACCTACGTTGCCGTGATTGGACTCTTCGTCACTTCAGGAGCGTCGACCAGGTATCCCATGACCAAACTTCCGAGCCGCGCCGTCAACGATCCCGGCGCGCTGACCGCGGGTGCGCTGCTGGCCGTGGCCATGCTGGCCGCCTTCATCGTGTTTCCCGAACCGGGCGTCACCGCCGCGGCGGGTGAGCCGACCACGACCATCGCCACCGAACAACCACCGGCGGCGATCCCGGCGGTGAACGCGTCGCAGATGCAGCAGCTCGAGGAGTACCTGGCCGCGCAGCCGCGCGTGCCGGTGATGGTGCCGAACGATGGCGCCGCGGTTGTTATCGTAAAATTCAATGACTACCAGTGCCCGGCGTGCGGTCAGACGTATCGCGATTACAAGCCGGTGGTCGCGAAGTGGAACACGGAGCAGCCCGGCAAGGTGAAGTTCATCACCAAGGATTACCCCCTCGAGCGGCAATGCAATCAGTTTGTCAGTCAGGATCTGCACCTCGGTGCGTGCGAAGCGGCGGTGGCGGTGAGGCTGGCGCGCGAACAGGGCCGGGCCGAGGCCATGGAGGACTGGCTGTTTGCCAATCAGCCGGCGATGACGCCGGAAACCGTCAAGAACGCCGCGGCCACGGTGGGCAACGTCAAGGACTTCGACGCGCGTTTTCCCGCCACGCTCGAGCTCGTGAAGGGCGACATTGCGCAGGGCGCGCAATTGAAGATCACCGGTACCCCAACCTTCTTCCTGAATGGCATGCGCCTTCCCGGGCTGCGTGCGGAGTTCTTCGACGCCGCCATTGCCTGGGAATTGAGGCGGTTGAGCGGAGGCAAGTGATTGAGCGCGGCGATTGAGACCAGCCACCTGACCAAGGATTTCCTCGTCGGCTTCTGGAGGCCGCGACCCTATCGAGCCCTCGACGGACTGACGCTGTCGGTCGAACCGGGCGAGGTGTTTGGGTTCCTCGGTCCCAACGGCTCCGGCAAGAGCACCACGATGAAGCTGCTGATGCAGCTGATTTATCCAACCGCCGGCGAGGCGCGCATTCTCGGGCGGCCGGCGGGGGACGTGGCGGTGCGGCAGCGCATCGGCTTTCTCGCCGAGAACCCGTATTACTACGATTACCTGACGGCCGAGGAGGTGCTCACCTACTTTGCGCGACTGTTCGGCCTGCGCGGCCAGTCCACCACCGATCGCGTGGCGCGCGTTCTGGACCAAGTGGGGCTGGGCGCCGAGCGGCGGATGCGGCTGCGGCAGTTCTCGAAAGGCATGCTGCAGCGCGTGGGACTCGCGCAGGCGCTCATCAATGATCCCGAAGTGATGTTTCTCGACGAGCCGATGTCGGGACTCGATCCGCTGGGCCGGCGCCAGGTGCGGGACCTGATCCTGCAGCTGCGCGACAAGGGCACCACCGTGTTCTTCAGCTCGCACATCCTGTCGGACGCCGAAACACTGTGCAGCCGCGTGGCGATTTTGGCGCAGGGGCGGCTGGCCGCGACCGGCCGCATCAGCGAGATGGTGGCGTTTCAACTCAAAGGCTGGGAGCTGGTCGCCGCCGGCGTGACCGATGAAGTGCGTGCGGCGCTCGCGCCGAAGGTGGTCGAGATGCGGCCGCTCTCGCCGGGCCGTTACACCATCCAGATCGCTCCGGAGGAGAAACCCGAGCGGCTGATGACGGAACTGCACGCGCGCGGCGCCAGCGTGGAATCGCTGCACCCGCTGCGCGACACGCTCGAAGACTACTTCCTGCAGCAGGTGAGAGCGGCGAAGGCGCGCGACACGGGAGGGCTCTGACATGCGCGCCATTGCCCTGGTGGCCGGCGCCGTGTTTCGCGAATCGATTCGCGATCGCGTGCCGTACAGCATGGTGGTCTTTGCGGTGCTGTTGATGGCGGCTTCGTACCTGATTAGCCAGATGACGGCGGGACAGGACGTGAAGATCATCAAGGACCTCGGACTCGCCTCGATCTCGATCTTCGGCCTGCTGATCGCGGTGTTCATCGGCATCGGCCTGGTGTCGAAGGAAGTCGAGCGCAAGAGCATCTACGCGCTGCTCACCAAGCCGGTGACGCGCCCGCAATTCGTGCTCGGCAAGTTCGCGGGCCTGATGCTCACGCTGCTGGTCAACATCGCGGCCATGACCGTGGCGTTCTACGCGGTGCTGGCCTACATGCATACCACCGCCACCGAGGGCCAGCGGCTGGCGTGGCCGGCGCCGGCGACCGACCCGCGGCTACTCATCCCGATCCTGTTGATGTACGCGGAGCTGATGGTGGTCACCGCGCTGGCACTGTTCTTCTCGACCTTCTCGAGCCCGCTCCTGGCGACGCTGCTCACCCTGGGACTGTGGGTGGCGGGCCATTTCAACGCCGATCTGCGCAACTTCCAAAACGTCGTCGACGTCGCGGCCATTGCCTGGATCGGGAAGGCGCTGTATTACACGCTGCCGAACCTCGCGCCGTTCGATGTGAAGGCCGAAGTCGTGCACGGATTCCCGGTGGCGTGGCGCCACGTCGGGCTCACGCTGTTGTACGGCGCGGTCTACGCGGCCATCCTGCTGACGGCGGCGATTGCCATCTTCAGACGGCGGGATTTCAAGTGAGCGTCCAACGCATTGCGCCCGCGAACCGCTGGTGGTATGTGGCGATCGCCGCCCTGATGGCGCTGTCGCTGGCGGTACAGATCGTGCGCGATCGCGGCTGGGAACCGTACCAGCCGCCGAGCGGCGTGATGTGGATTCGCTCGGGTCCGCTGGCCCAGCGGCTCGCGCTCGGTTTCGACAATCTCGTCGCCGATGTCTACTGGATGCGTGCGGTCGTCTATTTCGGCGGCCAGCGTCGCGCGACGCGCGCGCAGAATTTCGATCAGCTCTATCCCCTGCTCGACCTGGTGACGTCGCTCGATCCGCACTTCAAGGTCGCGTATCGATTCGGATCGATTTTCCTCGCGGAGCCCTTCCCGGGCGGCGCCGGCCGAATCGATCAGGCGGTGCAGCTGCTGCAAAAAGGCGCCGCCGCCGATCCGCGGCGGTGGGAATACGTCCTCGATATCGGCTTTGTGTATTACTGGTGGGCGCGTGACTACGCGCGTGCCTCCGAGTGGTTCAGGAAGGCCGGCGACATTCCGGGTGCGGCGACGTGGCTCGCGCCGCTGGCCGCCACCACGCTCGCGGAAGGCGGCAACCGGCAGTCGTCTCGCCAGCTCTGGACCGAACTGCGCGACACGACCGATGTGGAATGGATCAGGACCAACGCCTCGCATCGGCTGACGCAGCTCGACGCCATGGACGTGATCGACATGCTCAACGTCATGTCGCAGGATTTCGCCCAGCGGCGTGGCCGTCCACCGGCGTCGTGGCAGGAGCTCGCCGCCGACAAGCAGTGGCGCGGTATTCCGGTGGATTCATCGGGCGTGCCTTTCGCGCTCGATCCCGCGACCGGGCGCATCAGCCTCGCGCGCGAGTCCGGGCTCTGGCCCCTGCCTGACGGCTCCGCTGCCGCCGCCGCGGGCATCGCGCCGCGATGACCGGGCTTCCGCCGCTCATTGTCGCCGCCCTCTTCGGTGCCTGCATCGGCAGCTTCCTCAACGTCGTGATCTACCGGCTGCCGTTGGGCCAGTCGATCGTCTCGCCGCCGTCGCGCTGCCCTCAATGCGGCTACCGGTTGAAGTGGTACGACAACCTTCCAATCTTCGGATGGCTGCTGCTTGGCGGCCGTTGCCGCAACTGTAAGAACCCGATCTCAATCCAATATCCGCTCGTCGAGCTGATCACGGCGCTGTTGTTCGTCCTGGTGGTCTGGGCCACGCCGCCCGGTCCGCTGATGGTGAGTCGATTGCTGTTCGTTTGTCTCTTGATTCCACTGTTTTGTATCGATTTGGAACTTCAAATTCTTCCTGACCAAATCACGATTCCCGGCATCATTGCGGGTCTGTTGCTCAGCCTCATTGCGCCGCCAGGATGGAAGAGCGCTCTGCTCGGCGTCCTGACAGGCGCAGGACTTTTCTACGCAGTCTTCTACCTCTACTACTTGTGGCGCCGAGTTGAGGGCATTGGCTTTGGCGATCTCAAGATGCTGGGCATGATCGGTGCATTTCTGGGCTGGAAGGCTATTCTCGTTACACTGATTCTCTCTTCATTACTTGGCGCACTCGTGGGTGGTCTGCTCATGCTGGTGAAACGAGCAGGCATGGGTACGGCGCTCCCATACGGAACATTCCTGGCGATTGGCGCACTCGTCGCGATGTTCGTCGCAGATCCGTTCGTTGACTGGTACGTTCGAAGCTTCTGGATTTTCTAGCCATGGCACTTGATTTCGCCAGCTACGCGCTGCTCGGCGTCGCCCTGCTCACTGTCGTCGTGCTGATCATCGTGCTGATGCGCGTGGTCAAGGTGGCGACCGGCCGCGGCGCCGCGGCGAAACGCTCCGCCGACAACCGCGGCGAAAGCGCGATGCTATCGATGGCGTTGCAGGATGCGTTGACCAAGCTCAAACAGCAGGAACGCGCCACGGCCGCGCGTGCCGAAGCCTCGGAGCGGCTGGCCGGCCAGATTGTCGAGGGCCTGACGTCCGGACTGGTGGTCGTCGATCGCGCTGGCCTCGTGCAATCGGTGAACCCCGCGGCGCGCCGCATTCTCGATCTGAGCAGCGACGGCATCGGCACCCCCTTCCGGCAGGCGCTCGCCGCCGCCCCCGCGATGTCGGACCTCATCCACGAGGCGCTTCAAGAAGCGTCGCCGATCGTTCGCCGCACCCTGTCGTTGGGCGGCGGCAGGCCGCAACACCTTGGCGTGACGGTGTCGCCGATCGCGGGCGCCGATGGATCGCTCCAGGCCGCGGTCTGCCTGTTCACCGACCTGACCGCCGTGGTGCAGCTCGAGGAGCAGCTGCGCCTGAAGGAAGCGCTCGCGCGCCTGGGTGAGCTCACCGCCGGGCTGGCCCATGAATTTCGGAACGGCCTGGCCACCATTCACGGCTATGGCCGCCTGCTCGATCCGCAGTCGCTGCCCGATCAGGCGCGCACCTGCGTCGAAGGGATTCGCGCCGAAACCATCGCTCTTGGCGAAGTGGTCACGAACTTCCTGAAGTTTGCGCGCCCGGATCAGTTGACGATGGCGCCCGTCGATGTGAAGGCGGTCATCCGGCGGGCCGTTGATGATCTGCCCGCAGCCGGGAGCGCCACGACCATCGAAGGCAACTTCGCCCCCATCGAGGGAGACGACGTGTTGTTGCGGCAGGCCTTCAGCAACCTGTTGCGCAATAGCCTGGAGGCCTGCGAGGCCGCAGGAATAGCGGCGGCCATTCGCGTGCGCGGTGAGGTCTCGGCCGGCAGCCTCACGGTGGTGCTCGAAGACAACGGCCCGGGCTTCGCCCCCGAAGCGTTGAGCAAAGCGTTCCAGCCGTTTGCCACGACCAAGGCCGCCGGCACCGGGCTGGGCCTCGCGATTGTCCAGAAGGTGATCGTCTCTCACAACGGCCACATCGCCGCCGCCAACCACCGGGGCGGCGGCGCGCAGTTTCGCATTCGCTTGCCGCTCAGCCGTCCGCCTTCGCCTACTTCGTAGGCTTCGGCGCGACAAGGCCGTCGTAAAAATCTGCGCTGTTCCGGCGCCCCTCGCATCGCAGGAACTGATCATCACAGAGCGCGTGCCAATCCGGCACGCGTCGAATCGTTCGGGAAAACTCGAATTCGGTCCGGCCGGGCACGCGGCAGGCGCGTTGCACCGGCTGCGGCATGACCTACAGATCATCGGCGCGTGGATTCACGCTTGTTGAAACGTTGATCGCCACGGGCCTGCTCGTCACCGCGATTGCGGGGCTGGCCCACCTCTTCGCGTTGAGCGTTCAATTCACCAGGGACTCGGGCCAGTTCGGTGTCGCGCTCGCCGGCGCGCAAGACAGGCTCGAGGCGCTTCGGGCGTTGCGCTTCGGGTATGACGAAGCCGGCGAGATCGTCACCGATCCTCGATTGAGCGCATCGCCGGCCGCCAGCCTTTCGGAAGACGTGGCGAGCTATGTTGACTGGCTGGACGGATCGGGCGGCGTCCTTCCAGGCGCACACGGCGCAGAGTATGTCCGCCGCTGGCGAATCACCGCGATTGCCTCCGACGAGCCCGAGGCGATTGCGATCGACGTCTGCGTGTTCAGTATGCATTCGGCCAATCGGGATCCGCGGCAGGCCGACGCGTGTCTCGCCACCGTACGGGTCCGGCAGCCATGACGCAGGGTTTCTCTCTCGTCGAACTGCTCGTCGCGCTTGCGATCTGCTCGCTCGTTTCCGCGGCCATCGGCGCCATGGTGCCGCCGTCTCGCGCGGTGTTCGAGCAAACACCCGCCGTGCTCGAACTGCAGCAGCGCGGCCGCACCGCCATCGACGCGATTGCGCAAGCGGTTCGATCCGCCGGCATCACCGATGGTGTGCCGCCAATGGTGTTGTCCGCGCCGGATCCGTCCGGCGAGCGATTTACACAGCTCTTGGCCATTGCCAGGGCACTTCACGCCGCCGAAGGCAAGCTCGATGCCGATCAGCAGGGATCGTCCGGGGATCTGCTGCTGTCGGAGTCGTCTTGTCCGGCGGTGAATGACGTGTGCGGTTTCAGGCCGGGCGCCAGCGTCGTGATCGCGGACGGTTTGGGACGTTTCGACCTGTTCACCGTGATCGCAACAAACCAGGGCTTGAACAGCATCTCCAGTTCGGTCGCCTTTGCGCAGCCGTATCCAGCGGGTTCTTTCCTGATCGAGGTCGATGCATATACGTTCCGTCTCGACGCGGCGCCGGACGGATCGACGACGCTCGTTCGTGAAACGGTGGCCGGAGCGATCCAGCCGATTGTCGATCACGTGACCGGCCTCTCCTTTCACGCCTCCGGCGGACAGTTGGAGGTGAACCTGACCGTGCATCCGCCCCCCGCGCCCGAACACGGGCGGGTCCGCGAACGGGCGTTCCGCGCCGGCGTGTTCCCGAGGAACGTGCCATGAAGCGGCAGCGTGGCATCGCGTTGATCCTCGTGGTGCTGGTCACGAGCTTCCTCTCGGCGATCGGCCTGGGCCTCGCCTTGATCGTGATCATGGACCGCCTAGCCACCGGCAACCTGCGCGGCTCGGTCGCCATGTTGTATGCCGCCGACGCGGCGATCGAGCTCGCCGCGCGCGACCTTGCCATGCTCGACGATTGGAGCCTTGCCCTGGCCGGAGCGTCGCAGAGCAGTTTCGTGGACGGACCCGAGGGCGGCCTCCGGGTCATCCCGGGAGGGGGAGTGGTTGACCTCACCGCCGCTACCAATCTCTTGAATTGCGGCAAGGTCACGTCCTGTACTGCCGAGCAAATGGACGCGAACTCGAAAGAACGGCCGTGGGGCGCCAACAACGCGCGCTGGCAGCTCTACGCATATGGCCCGTTTGCGGGCATCGCCCAGCTGGCGCGGCCGGCGCCGTGCTATCTGGCCGTGTGGGTGGCAGACGACAGCCGCGAGGAGGACGCGGACCCGCTGACGGACGGTGACGCCGAGGGGATGCCTGGTCACGGGGTGGTGCGCCTCAGGGCCGAGGCCTACGGGCCGATGAGTGGGCGGCGAGCCATTGAGGCTGAGCTGGTTCGGCATTGCCTGCCCGGCGGCCCGGGCGGCTGCCGCCTGCGCAATCGTGTGCAATCCTGGCAGGAGGTGCGCCAGTGGCTTCCTTGACCTGTCCGAACGCGGGTCGTACCATCGCCTTAGGGGGGAAACGGCCGTTGCGGCCGATAACTAGAACATGAAACGGGTCATTGCCTTGACGATCACCCTGCTCCTGGCGGCTTCGGGGGCCGCCTTCGCACAAGCGCCATCGCAGACCGTCTCGCTGGCGGAGGTGGCCAGGAAAGAGGAAGCCCGGCGCAAGACGGCCAGGAAGGCGACCAGGGTGCTCACCAACGCCAACCTGACGCCCGCCGACGCAGTCTCGGTGGCGGCACCCCCCTCGACGCCGGCGTCGGCCTCGGGCGCCACCAACGCCTCTCCGGGCAACACGTCGCCGACCATTTCGGGCGGCACGGCGGCGCCGATCGATCAGGCGGCCATGAAGGACCAGGCCTATTGGGCCGGCCGCATGTCGCAGGCGCGGACCGCGTTGAGCCGCACGCAGATGTTCGCGGATTCGCTGCAGACGAAAATCAATTCGCTCCAGACCGATTTCACCAATCGCGACAATCGCGTCGAACGGGAAAAGATTCAGCAGGATCTCAACACGGCGCTGGCCGAGCTCGAACGCCTGAAGAAAGAGGTCGACGCCCAGATGAAGGCGATCACGGCGATCGAAGATGAAGCCCGCCGTGCCAACGTGCCGTCGGGCTGGTTGCGGCCGCCGGTGTGACGCGTCCGGCGGCTCCCTCCATTCTTCTCGTCGAGGACAAAGACTCGCTGCGCGCGATGCTGAAGCTGGCGCTCGAGTCGCAGGACTATCGCGTCGTCGAAGCCCGCGATCAGGAAGAAGCCGCCGCCGCGCTGCGCGATGCGCAGCCGGCGCTGGTGCTCTCCGATCTTCGCCTGCCCAAGGGCGATGGCCTCGGCGTGTTGCGCGCCGCCAAGGATCTGGACGCCGAGCTGCCCGTCATCGTGATGACGGCCCATGGCAGCATCCAGGACGCCGTCGAGGCGATGAAGCAAGGCGCGCTCGACTTCCTCGCCAAGCCCGTCGATCCCGATCACCTGCTGCTCCTGGTGTCACGCGCGCTCGAGCAGAAACGGATGCTCGGTGAGTACCGGCTGCTCAAAGAGGAAGCCGCGGCCCGCCGCGGCGGCCCGAGCATCATCGGCGACTCCCCGGCCTTGCGGCAGGTGATGACGGCGATCGACCGCGCCGCCGCCACCGACACGACGGTGCTGCTCGAGGGCGAAAGCGGCACCGGCAAGGAGCTGTGCGCGCGGGCCCTTCACGACGCCAGCCCCCGCGCCAACGGGCCGTTTGTGGCCATCAATTGCGCGGCGATTCCAGAACACCTGCTCGAGGCCGAACTGTTTGGCTACGAGCGCGGCGCGTTTACCGGCGCGCAGCAGCGCAAGATCGGCAAGTTCGAGATGGCGCAGCGCGGCACCATCTTCCTCGACGAGATCGGCGAGATGCCGCTCGCGCTGCAGGCCAAGATGCTGCGGGTGATCGAGACGAAGCGGTTCGAACGTCTCGGCGGCAACACCTCGATTCTGGTCGACGTCCGCATCGTGGCGGCGACCAACCGCATGTTGCGGCAGGCAGTGGCGGCGCGGCAGTTCCGGGAGGATTTGTATTTCCGGTTATCGGTGTTCCCGGTCACCGTTCCACCGTTGCGCGAGCGCCGGGAAGACATTCCGAAGCTCGCGCATCACTTCGTGGACCGGGTGGCCCGCGACGTGGGCAAGAAAGTGACGCTCTCGCCGGAAGCGCTGTCACTGCTGGTGGAACATTCATGGCCCGGCAACGTGCGCGAGCTGCAGAACGCGATCGAGCGCGCCGTGATCCTGGCCGACGGCGACACGCTGCTGCCGCGGCACTTGAGCCTGGCGACGCAGCAGGGATTCCATCCGCCGGGGGATCCGTGGGATCAGCTCGACTGGACCGGTTCACTCGCGGATGTGTCGGCGCGCTTCGCGGCCGAATCGGAGAAACGCAAGATCGCGCTCGCGATGCGGCAGGCGCAGAACGACAAGGGGCGCGCCGCCGACATCCTGGCGATCAACTTCAAGACGCTGACCGCCAAGTTGAAGCAGCACGGCCTCGACTAGGACAGGAGCTCAGGGGGTTCTCGGATCAGGAGGACCTCAGGCCAATCTTCTTCAGCGCGGTCTTGATTTCCTTTTCGTTGACGTCGGTGACCTCGACCGTCTTGCCGCGATCCGCGGCGGCGATGAAGTGCAGCGTCCCGTTCACGACCTTCTTGTCTCGCGTGATCGCCGCGAGCACTTCTCTCGCTGAGATATCGGCCACCGACGGCAGCGGGCCGAGCTGCGTAATCAGCGCGTCCACCTCTTCGCCGAGCGACTGCGGCGTGATTCCCCGCGTGACGCCGATGGCCAACGCGGCCAGCATGCCGTAGCCGATCGCCTCTCCGTGACGGAATCGCTTGTACTTGGTGGCGGCCTCCAGCGCGTGGCCGATGGTGTGGCCGAAATTCAACGTGCGCCGCACGCCGGATTCGCGCTCGTCCGCGGAAACGACCGCGGCTTTGATCCGGCACGAGGCCGCGACGAGAGGCGCCACGGCATCGCCGTCGCGATTGAAGATCGCCGGCAGCGTATCGCGCACGCGATCGAGCAAGCCCGGCTCCGCGATCACGCCGTACTTGATCACTTCGTAGAGGCCGGCGCGGAATTCGCGGCGGGGCAAGGTCTCGAGCACCACCGGATCGGCCACCACGAGGCTGGGCGCATGGAAGGCGCCGATCAGATTCTTCCCAAGGGGGTGGTTCACCCCGGTCTTGCCGCCGATCGCGCTATCCACCTGCGCCAGCAGGGTCGTGGGCACGTGCACCACCGGCACGCCGCGCAAGTACGTGGCGGCGGCAAACCCGACGAGATCGCCGATCACGCCGCCGCCGACGGCGATGACCACCGTCGAGCGATCGGCCTCGGCCTTCACCAGCGCATCGAGCACGCGCGCGACGGTATTGAGGTTCTTGTAACGCTCGCCGTCTTCGATCAGGATCGGCGTGCGATCCGCGCCCGCCTTCCGGAACCGTGGACCGTGAAAATCCCAGACGCGCTGGCTCGAGATCAGCAGCCGGCGCCGGCCAAGCTTCGCGCCATTCAGTTCGGCGCCAAGGGCGTTGATGGCACCATCTCCGATCACAACGGCGTAAGGCCCGGCTGCCGCGGAGACAACGACGCGATCTACCATGACTGCCGACTGCCCGCCTCCGCTCGCAGGCCAATACGCGAGCTACGGCGAGGTCGCGCCGTAGCGGCCTTCGGCCGCGCAGGCGGAAACTGCCGACTGCCGACTGAAACTCTGAACTGCCGACTGTCGACTGCTGACTGTTTCACCGCAGTGCTAGGATAACACCCGGTGCCGCGGCGCACGGACTTCCTGATCATCGGCAGCGGCATTGCCGGCCTTCGCGCCGCCGCCGATCTTGCCCACTCCGGCGACGTCCTCGTCCTGACCAAGGCCAATCCCTCCGACAGCAACACCGACTATGCGCAAGGCGGCATTGCCGCCGCGGTTGGCTCCGGCGACTCGCCCGGGCAACACGCCGCCGACACCATCGCCGCCGGTGACGGACTCTGCGATCCGGAGGCCGTTGCCGTGCTGGTGGCCGACGGCGTGCGCTACGTGCATGAACTGATTGAGTGGGGCGCGCGGTTCGATCGAGACGACGCGGGCGCGCCGGCGCTCGGGCGCGAAGGGGCGCATGGCCGCCGGCGCGTCCTGCATTCGGCCGACGCCACCGGCCGTGAGATCGGCCGCGCCTTGTGGGAACGCGTGGCGGCACAATCACGCGTTCGCATCGAGCAAGACGCCCGCGCGATTGGGCTGATCGTCGAAGGCGGCCGCTGCATCGGCGCGCGGTTCAACACCGGCGACGTGGTGCACGAGGTCCATGCCGGAGCGGTGTTGCTGGCCACCGGCGGCGCGGGCCAGGTGTTTCGCGAAACCACCAATCCGACGATTGCGACCGGCGACGGCGTGATGCTGGCGTGGTTCGCGGGCGTGCGCGTCGCGGACCTCGAGTTCGTCCAGTTCCATCCCACCGCGCTCGATCTGCCAGGCACGCCGCGATTCCTGCTCTCAGAAGCGTTACGAGGGGAAGGCGCCCACCTTCTGAACGCCCGCGGTGAGCGGTTCATGACGCGCGATGAGGAAGCCGGCGAGCTGGCATCACGCGACCTGGTGGCCCGCGCGATTGTTCGCGAGCAGGCGCGAACCGCCGGCCCGGTGTACTTGTCGATGCAGCATCTCGACCCGGCCTGGGTCAGAGCGCGTTTCCCGACCATCACCGCGGTCTGCGCCACCGCGAATCTCGATCTCGCGGCCGATCGCATTCCGGTGGGCCCGGCGGCGCATTACGTGATGGGTGGGGTGCAGACCGACTTGTGGGGCAACACGACGGTGCCGGGCCTGTTTGCCGCCGGGGAAGTGGCTTGTACCGGAGTCCACGGCGCCAATCGGCTTGCCAGCAACTCGCTCCTCGAGGGCCTCGTCTTCGGTGCTCGCGCCGCTGCAGCGATGCTAGAACCCGTCCGAACCCAACCCCTGGAACCCGTGGAACCGCTGGAACCCTTGGAACCGCCGCGAACGAGGCTTCCACAGGAAGCCGATGTTCGCGGCTTGATGTGGAACTCGGTTGGACTCTGGCGAGAAGAGGCTCTCCTTCGAACGGCCGTCGAAGCCCTCGACGAATGGTACGCCGCACTTGGTGACGATCGCAGCCGCATCGCCGCCCTCGTGACCGTCGGCCGCTTGATGGCACGGGCCGCCTTGCGCCGCGAGGAATCGCGCGGCTGCCATGCGCGCGCCGACTTCCCGGCCAGAGATGACGTAAAATTCAGGATTCACCTGGGAGACAGAATCGATTTCTGATCTCGGATTGGTGATTGCTGATTGGACACACTGAAGATGGCCGGTAAAAAAGACGACGAGTTCGTCACCGAAATCACCAAGCAATCCGTCGATTTTTCGAAGTGGTACCTCGACGTCGTCCGCAAGGCCGAGCTCGCCGACTATTCGCCGGTCAAGGGCTTCATGGTGATCAGGCCGTACGGCTATGCGATGTGGGAACACCTGCAGCGCGAGCTCGACGACCGCATCAAGGCCACCGGCCACGTGAATGCCTACTTTCCACTCCTGATCCCCGAAAGCCTGCTGACGCGCGAGAAGGAGCACGTCGAGGGATTCGCGCCGCAGGTGGCGTGGGTGACCAGAGGCGGCGACGAGGACCTGGCCGAACGGCTGATCATCCGCCCGACCTCCGAAACGATCATCGGCGTGATGTACCAGAAGTGGATCCAGTCGTGGCGCGATCTGCCCGTGCTGATCAACCAGTGGGCCAACGTCGTGCGATGGGAAAAGGTGACCCGTCCCTTCTTGCGCACCACCGAGTTCCTCTGGCAGGAAGGCCACACCGCGCACGAGACGGCGGAAGAAGCCCAGGAAGAGACGATGAAGATTCTCGCGCTCTATAAGGACGTCTGCGAGAAAGTGCTGGCCGTGCCGGTGATCGACGGCCAGAAGAGCGATAGCGAGAAATTTGCCGGCGCGTCGAAGACCTATTCGATCGAAGCGCTGATGGGCGACGGCCGCGCGCTGCAGGCCGGCACCTCGCACAACCTGGGGCAGAACTTCGCGAAGGCGTTCGAGATCCAGTTCCAGGGCCGCGACAAGACCCTGCAATACTGCTGGACCACGTCGTGGGGCGTCACCACGCGCCTGATCGGCGCGGTGATCATGACGCACGGCGACGACAGCGGCCTGATTCTGCCGCCGAAGATCGCGCCCTATCAGGTGGTGATCGTGCCGATCCCGCGCGCCAACTGGCAGGAAACGGTGTTGCCGAAATGCCAGGAGATCCGCGATCAGCTCACGGCGGCCGGCATTCGCGTCAAGCTCGACGCCGACGAAAGCCAGACGCCCGGGTGGAAGTTCGCGGAGTACGAAATGCGCGGGGTGCCGCTGCGTCTCGAGATCGGCCCAAAGGACATCGAGAAGTCCGCGGTGTTCGCGGCCCGCCGCGATACGCGCGTCAAGGCATCGATCCCGATGGACGGGCTCGCCGGCGCGATCCTGCAGCTGCTCGACGAGATCCAGCAGGGGCTGTTCGATCGCGCGGTCAAGTTCCGCGACGAGCACACCTCGAAAACCCATTCGTACGACGAGTTCAAGTCGACGATGGAGGGACGGCCGGGGTTTGTGATTTCACCCTGGTGCGGCGACGCCAGGTGCGAAGCCGACATCAAGGCCGAGACGCAGGCGACGATCCGCAACATCCCGAAGGGCTACGACCAGGCGCCGGGCACGCCGTGCATCAAGTGTGGCAAGCCGGCGACGGTCTCGGCCTGGTTCGCAAAGGCGTACTAGCCGTGGCGAAGCAGGCTGCGGGCATCCTGCTATACCGCCACCGCCCGCGCGGCCTCGAGGTCCTGCTCGCGCATCCCGGCGGGCCGCTCTGGGCCCGGAAAGATCTCGGCGCGTGGACCCTTCCCAAAGGCCAGTTCCACGACGACGAGCAGCCGATCGCGGCGGCCAAGCGGGAATTCGAGGAAGAGATGGGGTCGCCGCCGGCCGGCGAGTTGGTCGAGATCGGATCGATCAAGCAGCCGAGCGGCAAGGTCGTCCATGCCTTCGTCGCCGAATCGGACTTCGATGTCTCGACGGTGCAGAGCAACCTGTTCTCGCTGGAGTGGCCGCCGAAGTCGGGGCAGCGCGCGCAATTTCCGGAAGTCGATCGCGCGGGGTGGTTTTCGATTGAGGAAGCGCGAAAGAGAATCTTGAAAGGTCAGGAGCCGTTCTTGGATCGACTCCTGACCTTGTTGAAAACTACTGCAACCGAATCGTCATAGCGGCGCGGCGGTTCAGGCGCCGCGTCTCTTCGCGCGAGTTGTCGTGCTTCGGACGCTCTTCACCGTAGCTCACCGTCTGCAGGCGGTTCGGATTCACGCCGCGGCTGGCCAGGTAATCCCGTACCGCCGCTGACCGCCGCTCGCCAAGCGCCAGGTTGTATTCGGTCGTGCCGATATTGCAGGTGTGGCCCTCAACCGTGAGCCGCAGGTTGGGATCCTCGGTCATCGCCTTGATCGCTTCGTCGAGAATACGGGTCGCTTCGACGCGCAGCGTGTAGCGGTCGAAGTCGAAGTGCACGTCTTCGAACGTGATCTGCTTCTTCGCCGCCGGCGCAATCACCTGCACGGTCACCGTATCCGACGCCGTCATGCCCCTGCCGTCGTTCACGGTCACCGTCAGCGGCACGGCGCCGACCTGGCCCGGCGCGGTCCACGGCGTCTGGCGATCGGCCGGGTTGGTAAAGGTGCCTGTCGGAGCCGACCAGCGGTACGTCAGCGTGTCGCCGTCGGGATCCTGCGCATCCGCCGAGGCTGTGAGCTGCCGGCCCACTTCCACCGTGCACGGCTCGCAGCGCGCCTTCACCGTGGGCGCGCGATTGGGCGGCGGTGCCGGCGTGGGTGGCGCCGTGGGCTGCACCGTGGGGGTGGGCGAGAAGGTCCGCACGCCACTCGGGTGATAGCCGAAGCGCACCTGCAGGCCCAGGCGATCAAAGTCGCTGTCTTCCGAGGTCGTGAAGTCGCGGCGGTGCAGGAAATACGAGGCGGTGTAGGTCACGCCGGCGCCGAAGTAGACGCCGTTGTCGGCGTTGTACTGGAAGCCGCCAAACAGATGGCGCGTCGCATCCGGGTCCCACTCGCTCGGCATGCCCGGCGCGGGATCGCTCCCCGTGAATCGCTGTTCCTGATCGACCAGCGCCTCGCCGAACATTTCCGCAATGCCGCGGAACTTCGACCGGCTCGGGAACGCGGCGCCGATGCCCCACTTGAACCCCTGGGTCAGGTTGTAGCCATCCGGGCTGCCACGAACCTTGTAGCCGGTGGACATCGCGAGGTCGACCTTCTCCCCGAACTCACGCGACGTGATCAGATCGAACTGAAAATCCGGTTTGCCGGTGCCAAGCCCGTCATCGAAGCTCGCGGTTGGCAACTTCGCCATCACGCGCGCCGCCACGGCCACGCCGTTGTTGGTCTGCTGCGAGGCGAGGTTGAACTTCGCGCCGACCCACAGATCGCCAAGGCCCGTGCTCCAGCCTTTTCGAATCAGGAAATCCTGCGGCTGGCCGTTTTGCGCCACCGGCACGAGGTCGGCGTCGATGCGCCGATACGTCATCGTGCCGAACAGCTCGATGCGATCGGTGGCGCCAAATGCGAACATGCCGCCGATGTCGGTGATGTCGCTGAACCCTTCGCTGCGATCCTCGTTGACCAGACCGAACGACCCGCTCCATCGACCCTTTGGCACCGTCTCGCCCTGCGGCACAAACCAAATCCCGGTGTCTCCGTAGATCGTGTTACCGCCGGGTCGGCTTTCTTGGGCATTCGCCGTTGTAGGCGAAAGCAGCAAGCTCAGCATTAGGCCATACGCCAGAGGGCGGATGATTTTCATACACAGGATTGTAGAGCCTAAAAACCCCCGAAGTCAAACGTACCTGGGAGGTTAGGCGTTATCGACGTCTGGATCTGATTTTTTGGATTTCCCAAAAAGCCACGCGGCTGCAATCCCGAATCCGTAAAGCAGGACCATTGGGCCAGCGACCAGCAGCTGGGTAATCGGGTTGCCGTCGGGCGTGATGATCGCGGCGGTGATCACCATTATGAGCACCGCATACTTGAAATTCCGGACCAGGTAGCGCGGAGTGACGATGCCAAGGCGGGCGAGGACGAAGATCAGGACCGGCAGCTGGAACGTCAAGCCCATGGCGATCACCAGCTTCACGTAGAGCCCGAACACCGGATCGATCCGGGGCGTGAACACCATGTACTCGTTCGAGAAGCTGGCGAAGAACGTCCACGCCGCACGCCACACCACGTAGTGCGAGAACGCGGCGCCGCTGACGAACAGGATCGAGGATGAGACCACGAACGGGATCGCGAACTTCTTCTCCTTGGCGTAGAGGCCCGGCGCGATGAACAGCCACACCTGCCACATGATGTAGGGTGAGGCGATGAGCACGCCGGTCAGCGCGCACATCTTCATCAGCAGGAAGAATCCTTCGGTCGGCTCGGTATAGATGAATTGTCCGCCCGGGATGTCGGCGGTCAGCTGCCCGTAGATGAACAGGCGAATCTGGTCGTAGATCGCGAACGACAGGATGAACCCGACGAGCAGCCCGGACACCGAGTGCGTGATGCGCTTGCGCAGCTCGTCGAGGTGCTCGAGGAACGTCATCCGGCCTTCGCCGGGTTCCTCAGCGTGATCGCCGAACGGTGAAAACCCTCCGGGCTTCTCCGGAAGGTCCCCCGGCTCGTCGTCTCGGTTCTGCGTCGGGAATGGAACGAGTGCCACTTGCTCTTAGCGCGAGACCGTCTCTTGGGGAGGCGCGGCATCGGTATCCGCATCCGATCCTGGTCCCGGAGTGACCGTGTGGGGCGGCGCCACATTGTCGTCGGCCTTGAACTTGTCCTCGTCGACCTTGAACTTGTCCGCGGCTTCCTTCTGTTCCTCGATCTTGATCTCCTGCTCGAGCGTGTTCTGCAGATCGGTGGACGCCTTCTTGAACTCGTTCAGGCTGCGCCCCAAGGACTTGCCCAGCTCCGGCAGCTTGCGTGGCCCGAAAATGATGAGCGCGATCACCATGATGACGATCAGCTCGGGCATGCCAATGGGACCCATGACTTGATACTCCCTATAAAGGTCGAGAGGGCCTTTTTCAGGCCGAAATCGTCCAATACGTGAGTATAGTCCCAAACTGGCGAGGCTCGTGAATTCACGGCCTTGCAGAGGCCGGCTTCGTCCTTGTGGGGGCGGGATTTACCAGTTAACATCGCCTATGCGCACGAGATCGACTGTCGCCGCCGTCGCCGCCATCGTCGTTTCCGCCCTGATTGGCGGGGTTTTCGGGAAGGGTGCGCAGGCCACCTCGGACTCGGTGCCGGAGCACTACCGGACCTTTACCGCGGCGCTCACCGCCATCCAATCGCAGTACGCCGAGCCGGTTGAATCCGACCGGATGGTCTACAGCGCCATCAACGGCATGCTGCAGACCCTGGATCCGCACTCGAGCTTCATGGATCCGCGGACCTATGCGCAGATGCGCGAGCGGCAGGAAGGCCGCTACTACGGCCTGGGCCTCACCATTTCATCCGTCGACGGCGACATCACCGCCGTGCGCGTGTTCGAAGGCTCGCCGGCATTCAGCAACGGCATCCGCCGCGGCGATGTGATCGCCGACGTGGAAGGCGTCAACACCAAGGGCTGGACCACCGAAGCGACGGTCAACAAGTTGAAGGGGCCGAAGGGCACGTTCGTGAACATCGGCGTGCGCCGCAAGGGGTTCGAGCGGCTGCTCGAAATGCGCGTGATGCGCGACCAGGTGAGCATCCCGAGCCTGTCGGCGTCCTTCATGATCGACAGCACGACCGGGTACGTCGGCATCACCGATTTCGCGGAACACACCGACGAGGATCTCGAAGACGCGCTCGAGGCGATGACCAAGAAGGGCATGAAGCGTCTCGTGCTCGACCTTCGCGGCAATCCGGGCGGCCAGCTCGATCAGGCGATCCGCATCACCAACCGCTTCGTGCCCAAGGGATCGATGGTCGTCTACACGCGCGGCCGCGTGCAGAATTCGGATTCGGATTATCGCGCCACCGACACGCCGGATTACCTGAACATCCCGATGGTGGTGCTCGTGAATCGCAACAGCGCGAGCGCGTCGGAGATCGTGTCGGGCGCGCTGCAGGATTACGATCGCGCGCTGGTGGTCGGCGAGACGACGTTCGGCAAGGCGCTGGTGCAGTCGGTGTATCGCGTGAGCGGCGGCGCGGGTCTCGCGTTGACCACCGCGCGCTACTACACGCCGAGCGGCCGGTTGATTCAGCGGCCGTGGGACGGCACGTTCGACGAGTACCTGACCTATACGTTGAAGGAGCAGGGCGAGCGGGCGAAGACCGCCGAGCAATTGAAGTACACCACCGGCGGACGCAAGGTGTTCTCGGGCGGCGGCATCGAGCCGGATATGCGCTTCGACGGTCCGGTCGAGGGCTTCAACCCGACCCGCTTCGGCCGCACGATGCACGCGCGCGGGTTCTTCCTGGGCTACGCCGAACAGTACAGCGGCGAGGGCGATGCGCGCGTCGGCCATTCGGGCCCGTCACGCAAGATCGTCAGGAAGGGGTTTGTGGTGGACGAGGCGATGGTGGCCGACTTCAAGAAGTTCGTGCCCTCGCGCAACGTCAAGATCGACGAGGACGCGTGGACGAAGGACCTCGACTTCATCCGCGCGATGATTCGTTACGCCATCGACGAATCGGTATTCGACATCGCCACGGCGCGCCAGCGCCTGGTCACGGTGGACCCGCAGGCGCGATTCGCGATTGCGAAGTTCCCCGACGCGGAAAAGCTGCTGGAGCTTGCCAGGAACAAGACGCTAGCTAAGCAGTAATCCGCCTTCGCGCCTTTGGCGCTTCGGCGCGACTGCCGCCGCCCGAAGCCGGAGCGACGGCAGGCAATGACCCTAAATATTGGGGCCTTGATCTTACTTGCTACAAGGGGCTGTGCTTGCTAGACTGACGGGCGTTTCCTCCAGTACCCGTCTCAATGCATCTCGAACGTCTCGAAATCTCAGGCTTTAAGTCCTTCTCGGACCGATCCGAGCTGGCATTCGACCGTGGCGTCACCGCTATTGTCGGACCCAACGGTTGCGGCAAGAGCAACGTGGCCGACGCGCTCACGTGGGTGCTTGGCGAGCAAAGCGCCAAGAGCCTGCGCGGCGACAAGATGGAAGACGTCATCTTCAGCGGCTCCGATGCGCGAAAGCCCACCGGCGCCGCCGAAGTCCGTCTCCGCTTCGGCAACGTCGTTGTCCCGCCCTCCCTGCTCAAGGAGATGGGCGAGGGGATTCCGGGAGCCGGCGGGAGCGGCAACGGTCACCATCCGGACACCGCGCCCCTCGACTTCGCTCGGGGCGGCCCTGAGCACGGTCGAAGGGCGGAGCTGGTCGTCCAGGCGACGCGTGAGGTCGAGGTCACGCGCCGGTTGTTCCGATCGGGTGAGAGCGAATACCTGATCGACGGGCAGACGTGCCGCCTCAAGGACATTCACGAGCTGTTGATGGACACGGGCCTTGGCGCCAAGGCTTACGCGATCATCGAGCAGGGCAAGATCGGCATGATTCTCAGCTCGCGGCCGACCGATCGCCGCCAGTTGATCGAAGAGGCCGCCGGCATCACGAAATACAAGGCGCGCCGGCGCGCGGCGGAGCTCAAGCTCGAGGCCGCGCAGCAGAACCTGACGCGCCTTGAAGACATCATCTACGAGATCGATCGGCAGCGCGGCTCGATGAAGCGGCAGGCCGCGAAGGCGCGCCGCTATACGCGGCTGCGCGACGAGATGCGGCGGTGGGAGAAGGTGCTCTTCGCCCGCCGGTATCGCACGCTGTCGGACGCCATCGAGTCGGCGCGCGCGCGGCTGCGCGAGGCGCGCACGAACGAGGCGGCGGCCTCGGCCCGGCTCGCCGAAGTCGAGAACGAGCTGGGCCGCATCCGGATCGAGCTGGCGACCGCGGATGAAGCCGCGGCGCAGGCGCGCGAGGCGGTGCACGCGCACGAGCTCGAGATCAACCGCCGGCAACAGCAGATTGCCCTCGACACGCAACAGGCGGAAATGCTGCGCACGCGCGCCGACGAGCTCGAGATCGAACGGCAGCAGTTGGAGCAGCGCCGCGAGCCGGAACGGGTGGCGCTGGACGCGCGCCGCCGGGCGGCGGCGGACGCGGCCGCCGCGCGCGATGACGCGGCGGCACTCGCCACCGCGGCGGCCGACGACTACTCCCGCGCCCAACAGCACATCGAGGCCGCCGAACAGGACGTCGAGCGGGAGCGCGCGGATCTCTACGCGGTGCTCAACACGATGACCGCGCTCGGCGCGGCGCTGGAATCCGCGTCGGCCCAGCGCGAGCGGGCCGTCGAGGCCGGCGGCCGCCTCGATTTGGAAACGCGCGAGCTCGCCGCCGAACTGGAGACGGCACGATCGCAGCGGCAGGTCGCCGCTGAAGCGCTGCATCGCGCGCAAGAGAGCCTCGAGGCGGCGCGAATCGCGCGGGCGACGCGCGAGTTCGAGCTGTCGGGCGCGCGCATCGAGCACGAGTGGCGGTCGCGCGACGTGCGCACGCGCGAGCAGGAACTCGCCACGATGACGGGGCGGCTCCGGTCGCTCGAAGAGATCGACACGCACCGTTCCGGTTTTGCCGACGCGGCGCGCATGGTGCTGGTCAACGCCAACGGCAGGGTCGGGCAAATGGGCGCGCTGGCGGACTTCATCGAGGTCGAGCCGCGCTACGAGCGGGCGGTGGAGGCGTGCCTCGGGGATCTCCTGCAGCACATCGTGGTTGAACGGCTCGAACATGTGTCGGCCGGACTCCAGTTGATTCGGCAGGAGAACGCGGGACGCGCCGGCTTCATCGTTGGCAAACCCCACGAGAACACGGAGATTCATTACGTGTCTACGGAGGACACGGAGGCTTCTCGCCCCAGTCATACCGAGGCTCCGGCCGGCACCGTGGCGCTGTCATCCGTGGTGCGCGTGGGTGGACCGTTCCCCGCCGCGATTCACGCGGTGATGGGCGGCGCGCTGATCGCCGATTCGTTTGAAGCCGCGGCCCGCATTGCGCCCACCGTGCCGGTGCCGGTGGCCACCGTCGAGGGCGACGTCTTCCGCGGCCGTCACGTGGTGACCGGCGGCGACAAGGCGGAATCGCGCGGCATCCTCGCCACCAAGCGCGAGATCAAGGAATTGCGCGAGACGATCGCGGCCTCGAACGCGTCGCTCGAGCAGGTGATCGCCGAGACGGCGAGTTTCGAGCAGGCGATCGCGCACGCCACCGCGGCCATCGCCGGTTTGTCGAGCGAGATCCATCGCCAGGAAAAGGAAATCGTCGGCGTCGAAGGCCAGGCCCGGCGCGCCGCTGAAGACGAATCGCGCGTGCAGCAGCGCACCGATCTCGTGGCCACCGAGATCAGCCGGGTGCGGGAAGAGATTGCCGGTCTCGACGCGCGGCAGGCGGAAGCGCGCGAATCCATCGCCCACCTGCACGAGCAAAAAACGGCCGCCGAGCGTGCGCTCAACGGCGCGCAGCAGCGCCTGAGCGCGGCGCGCGACACGGCCGAAGGCCGGAGCCTGAAAGCCGGCGAGGCCCGCGCCATGCACGCCGGCCTGGTCGAACGCAGCGCCGCCGCCGTCGCCGAAGTGTCGCGGATGGAAGACGCGGCGGCCGAACTCGAGCGGCGCGTCGAATCCTGCACGCGCGACATCAGCCTGATGCGCGATCAGCGCGAGCGGTTGCTGAACGCGATTGCCGATGGCCAGCGGCTGATGGACCAGGACGTCGGCAGGCTCGAGGGCCTCCGCACCGAAATGATCCGCGCCGACGAACGCGCGTTGGAGGTCACGCAGGCGGCCGAGAGGCAGGAAGACGTGATCCGCGATGCGCGGCGCGCCGTCGATGCCCTGCGCGCGCTCGCCGCCGAAGTCGACGTGCAGCGCGCCACCGCGGAATCGGATCTCACGCACCTCGCGCAGCAGGCGATCGACACGGTGAACACTGCTCTCGATGAAATTCGTGAAGAAGTGGCGCAGATGGAGGCCGCGGGTCAGGTGCAGCCCGACGTGCGTGCCATCCGCGCCGCAGAAGCCGTTGAAGCCGACGAGCTCGAAGAAGGCGCCGAACCCAGCGAACCACTTGAACGCCTTGAACCCGTTGAACCTGTTGAACCGGTTCAGATGTCCGCGGAAGAAGCGATTGCGGAACTCCGCGAGAAAATTGAGCGGATGGGCCCCGTGAACATGATGGCGATCGAGCAGTCGAAGGAGCTCGAAGAGCGCCACGGCTTCCTGTCGACCCAGCGCCAGGACCTGGTCGACTCGATCGCCCAGACCAACGAGGCGATCGGCAAGATCGACGAAACCACGCACGCCCGCTTCCGGGAGGCGTTCACCGCGATCAACGACAGCTTCCAGGGCACCTTCGCCACCTTGTTCGGCGGCGGCAAGGCCGGCATCATGCTGCTCGACGAGAACGATCCGCTCGAGAGCGGCATCGACATCGTGGCGCAGCCGCCCGGCAAGCGCCTGCAGAGCGTGATGTTGCTCTCGGGCGGCGAGAAGGCGTTGACCGCCATCGCGCTGATGTTCGCGATGTTCAAATACCGGCCGAGCCCGTTCTGCCTGCTCGACGAAATCGACGCGCCCTTGGACGATGCCAACATCGGCCGGTTCATCGAGATGCTGCGCTCGATGATGGACCAGACGCAGTTCATCATCATCACGCACAGCCGCAAGACCATGGAGATCGCCGACAAGCTGTACGGCGTGACGATGGAAGAGCCGGGCGTGTCGAAGCTCATTTCCATTCAACTCAACTAACGCGCTGGTGAGGCAGGCTGCGGCCCAGCACGTCCGTGACCACGCCGGCTTCGACGGACAACCGCTGCCACGCGGCGTCGGCATCCGCCATTCGTGATTCGGCGCCGATGTGTTCGAGCACGTCCGCCGCGTCGGCCAGCGCACCCGCCGACAGCGTGGCGGCCGCCCCTCTCAGTGCATGGGCCGCCTGGCGGAGGGCCTCGGCGTTCCGGCCGGTGACGGCGGCCTTGATCGCGCCCAGCCGCACCGGCACGTCGTCGAGGAACATCCGAATGACCTCTGCCATCAGCTCGTCATCCCCGGAGAGCCGGCGCCGCAGGCCGCCCACGTCGAACGTGGTCGATGCCGTGATCGGCGTCTCGATACGAGCATCGTCGCCGCGCTGTTCGACGACCGCGAACAGCGCCGCCGGATCGATCGGCTTCGAGAGATAGCCGTCCATGCCCGCGGCCAGGCAGCGCTCGCGATCGCCGCTCATCGCGTGGGCGGTCATGGCGACAATGCGAGTATGCCGGTTCGAGTCGCGCTCGCCGAGGCGAATCGCGGCGGTCGCGTCGAAGCCGCTCATGACCGGCATTTGCAGATCCATCAGCACCAGGTCGAAGGCCTCGTGCTCGAGCCGGGCCAGGGCC
Organism: uncultured Acidobacterium sp.; assembly: GCA_964513235.1. Lineage (GTDB taxonomy): Bacteria > Acidobacteriota > Vicinamibacteria > Vicinamibacterales > UBA2999 > 12-FULL-67-14b. The sequence continues at coordinate 12,710 of CAZEMI010000150.1, read as the reverse complement.
TCGCGCCCGTCCTGCGCCACCGTCACGTCGTGCCCGCGGCGCGTCAGCAGGCCGGAGGCGACCCGCTGGTTGACCGGGTTGTCCTCGACCAGCAGGATGCGGGCGCGCTGGCCACCGGGACTCATCGCGAGGGCGCCGGCCGCGGCAGGCGTGCCAGGCGCCGGCGTGGTGGACGGCGCCGCGCCAAGCGTGCGTTCGATCGCGGCCAGCAGATCGGCGGCGTAGACCGGCTTAGTGAGGTAGCGCGCGATGCCCAGCTCGGCGCACCTCGCCTGCTCGCCGAAATCTCCGGAGGAGCTCAGCATCATGATCGTCACGCGTTTCAGGTCCGGGTGTTTCGCCATCTCCTCGGCGACGGCGAACCCGTCCATCTCCGCCATCTGCGCGTCGAGAAGGACGAGGTCGAACGGTCGGTGATCCGGCGCGCGGGCGGTGAGCGCCGCCAGGGCTTCCCGCCCACTCGCGACCAGCGTCGCCGTCATCCCCCAGCGCCGGACCTGCGCGCCGAGCACGCGCCGGTTGACCGCATTGTCGTCAACGATCAGCACCTCGAGATGCGGGGGAAGAGAAACCTCCGTTGGAATCGCCGGCGCGTCGGCGACATCGAGGACGACGGTGAAATGAAACGTGCTGCCGGTGCCGGGTTGGCTCTCGACCCAGATGCGTCCGCCCATCAACCGCACGAGCGACGACGAAATCGTCAGGCCCAGGCCGGAGCCGCCGAAGCGGCGCGTCGTCGATCCGTCTGCCTGGCGGAAGGCCTCGAAGACGGCCGCGTGCTGCGCTGCCGGGATGCCGATGCCGGTGTCGGTGACGCTGACGTGCAGCGTCGAGCGGCGGTCCGTTCCCGCCTCTGCGCCAACGGTGACGAGAATGTGGCCCTGGGTCGTGAACTTGATCGCGTTGCCAACCAGGTTCGTCAGAATCTGTCGAAGGCGCATCGCGTCGCCCACGACGCCGTCGGGAACGCCCGGGTCGATATCGCAGATGAGCTCGAGCCCTTTCTGGTAGGCGTTGAGCGCGAGCGGCTTGAGCGCTTCCGCCATTAACCCGCGCGGCGAGAACGGTCTCGCTTCGAGATCGAGCTTGCGCGATTCGATCTTCGAGAAATCGAGAATGTCGTTCAGGATCGACAGGAGCGTGTCGGCCGAGCTCCGCACGGTCAGGAGACCGTCCCGTTGATCCGCCGTCAGCGTGCTGTCGAGCACGAGGTCCGTCATGCCGATGATCCCGTTCATCGGTGTCCGGATCTCGTGACTCATATTGGCGAGAAACTCGCTCTTCGCTGTGCTGGCCTCCATCGCGTGGTCGCGCGCCCTCACCAGCTCCTCGTTGCTGGTCTTGAGCTCGGCGGTGCGCGCCTCTACCGAGTGTTCGAGGCTGTCCTGCTGCAGGAGCAGCTGTTGATCGCGCTTCTGGACGTCGCCCAGCATCGCGTTGAACCGATCGATCAGCTCGCCGATTTCATCGGCGTCGCCGGCCTCGGCGCGGACGTCGTAGCGACCCTGGTCGCGCACGCGGTGCGTCACCTCAATGAGCCGCTCGATGGGGCCGAAGATCCGCCTCGCCGTCGCGCGTGACAAGCCAAGCGCCACCCAGAAGGCCCCGAACAACGCGATCGCGACGATGGTCGCGATCGTCGCGAGCCTTGCCCAGACCGCTTTGGTGTCCCCTTCCACCGCAATCGTGCCGATGACCTCGTGGTTGAGCACAATCGGCCGCTCGACGCGGACATAATTCAGTTCGAACCGGGCGACCGCATCGACGCTCGTTGGCGCACCGTGGTCCGGCAGGAGAAGGCTCCACGAGGCGTCCGGGCGCACGTAGGTCGCCACCAGCGTGCCGTCGCGTGTGAACAACCGGGCGTTGAGGATGTGATCGTTGACCGCCACGGCGCGCAGCGTCTCGGCCGCCGCGTCGGCGTCCTTGAAGACCAGCGCCGCAGTGCTGTTAGTCCCGATGACGTCGGCGAGAATTGACAGGTCGCGCAACAGGCGGGACCGACTATCGAGGTAGTGGTACGCGATTGGCCCCACGGCAACGATCATCACCGTGAACGCGCTGATGGCCATCGTCGTGGTTGTCAGTTTGCGACCCACCGACTGGCGGCGGAACCAGGCGCCGAGGCTATTCCTCATCGCCGGTCCCTTTGATCGTGGCGAGTCCGAGCAGCCGGGAGCTGAGGCGCAGCCCCGTGAGCTCGGCGGCCTTCGCGTTGATCGCAAAGCGCATCCGTCCGCTTTCGACGTAGAGCTCGATGATGCCGCCGGCTTCGATGAAGCCCTTGCGGTCGCTGACGGTCAGTACCGGAAGCGTCTTGATCCTGCTCAATCCACCGGCCGAACGTCGAGCCTCGGTCTCTGCGATGAACAGCAACTGGCACACCCGCCACGTGGCGCTGTCTTGAGGACGCGAGACATCGAGCGGACGGTCGTTGACGTTCTGTCCGCGAACCGTTTGCGCGAGCGCGGCGGCGATCCCCTCGTCGCCGACGACACAGAAGACGATGGGGAGGCCCGGCGGCAACGCCGGCCACTCGGTGAACTTGGCGAAGTTGTAGAGGAACGCCGCCTTGACCGCGGCGACCTCCTGAGCCGCGAGCTCGTGGCGGCTGTCGGCGATTGCTGGAACCGTGATCAGCGTTGCGGCGAGCGCCATGCCGGCGACAGCCGGCCCACGGCCGCGACACCACGCGCCGGCCATCATTGGAACGTCCATCGCAGGCGCAGGCTGGCGCTGCGTGGGACTTCGGTCGCCAGCAGCAGAGGGGCGGTGGTGGCGAACTCCGCGTGCGACGCCTCGAACAGGTTCTCGCCGATCGCCATGAGGGACAGGCCGCTGGTGAATCGCCACTCGGCTGTGACGTCGCCGCGAGTGTAGGCGCTCACGTTGTGGCGCTCGAGCCGACTCGTGTGGAAGATCGCGACGACGAGCGTCGCGCGAGTGCCGGGCGCATGCGTCGACCGCACCTGCCACTGCCGACGCGGACTGCTGCCGTCTTCCCGGGCGGCGTCGGGATCCCGACTGGTGGCCGCCAGGTGGGGGATCAGCGCGAAGTTTGTGTAGCTGCCGTCGAGGCGCCACGCCGGGACCGGTGTCCAGTGAGCCCCCACTTCGAAGCCGCGGGTCGTGGCCTCGAGCTGGTTGCTGAATTGAGTGAGAACCAGGACGTGTGGCGACGGTACGAACAGGACGGCGGGCGCCCCGGGTTCCTGCGTGCGCAGCTGATCGTAACGGCCCACGAACCCCGTCACATCGATCGACGCGACCGCACCGACTTCAACTCGGTATCCGGCTTCGGCGTCGACGAAGCGTTCGGTTTTCGCCGCCGGGTTGCCCAGTGCGGTCACCAACAGCGGCAGCCCGCTCGCGCTCGGAACCGGTGGAAAATCGAAGCGAACCCCGCGGTCGGTCATCGACGGCGTTCGCACCGCGCGCGACGTCGCCGCCCAGAAACGCTGTCGGGGAAGGCCCATCCACATCACGCGCGCGGTCGGCTGGACGTCCCATCCCGAATCGGAGCCGTACTGCACCTGGCTGCCAAGCGTCAGCGCGAGCCGCTTGCCGAAGAGCGCGATCTCGTCCTCGATGAAGGCGGTCAGGAGGGAAGCGCTGTATTCAGCCGGAGTCAGCGAGAATCCGCCGCGCCCTTCGAGCCCCTCGTTGGTGAACCGGTAACCGGCACCGGCGACGACGTCCTGACGCCCGCCGAGCTTCGCATGGAATTGCGTGTCGACGTCGATGACACGCCGGTGGTAGTTCCCCACCGGCTCCCGCCGGCCGGCGAAATCGACGAACGACTGGATCTGCAGCGTCGACCCGCTGCTGCGCGTGCCCGTCCAACGGCCGAGGAGACTGCCGCTGTTGAAGCTGGAGTAATCGCTCGCGATCGGTTCGGGTGAGCCGGTCTGCGGATCGAGGTTGGGCCACAGCGAGTGCGCCTGGCCGGCCGTGAAGGTGCCCTCTAACGTAAATGCGCCAGGCCGCGAGGCCCAGTCGCTGCGGAAACCCGTCGTGACGCTGTGCGACGCGTCGTCGGCGCGCGTCCCCGGGGCAATCAGCGATTGTTCATGGCCGGTCCACTGCGCATACAGACGGTAGTGCGCCGCACCGAGGGCGCCACCGTAGCGGACGGCCGCCTGTCCACCAAAGCGCGCCCCGTCGGCGCGGACGAGTCCCCCCTGGGTATCGGCGGCGGTCTTGGTCACGATGTTGATGACGCCGTTCATCGCGTTGGCGCCCCACATCGCGGCGCCCGGCCCGCGAATCACTTCAATCCGATCGACGTCGTCGAGCATCACGTCCTGGGCGTCCCACAGCACGCCCGAGAAGAGCCGGTTGTAGACGCTGCGGCCGTCGATGAGCACGAGCAGCTTGTTGGCGTAGATGCCGTTGAACCCGCGGACCGAGATGGCCCACTTGTTCGAGTTGATCTGCGCCACATTGACGCCGGGCGCCATCCGGAGCAGGTCGGGAATGGTCGTCATGCCTGAACGGCGAATGTCATCCTGGGTGATGACGAAGACCGCCGCCGCGACGTCGGTGGCGCGCTGTTCCTTGCGCCCAGCCGCCGTGATCTCGATCTCCATCAGATCTTCGATCGACAACTGGGTGAGGTCGGGCACGCCGCCTTGCGCGAGGCTCGACGACGGCAAGGCGATGCTGGCAAGCACAATCGCGAGGATTGCGCGGGTGAAGTTGTTCATGCCTTCCCATTCCCGGCCGGGTAAAACGGACGAGATGGTCAAAATGCCTTAACTCCTCTGCTGACCATAGACAATTGGGCGGTCTGGTGATGTCCCATCCGGGACATCGGCCGCTGAACCTGTGGAACCCTGTGGAACCGTTTGGAACCCTTGGAACCTCGGACACGTCTGGACGTGTATGAGAAAGCTCTCTCTCCTTGCGCTTGTTCTGTCCACGGGTCTGAGCGTCGCGGCCTGCGACATCCAGGCCGGCGGAAACGGCGGCTTTTCGGTCGATTTCGCGTCCGGGAAGGCCACCGATACGTGGTCGCGGACCTACACGGTCCCGGTGGGAGGGAGATTCGAGCTCATCAACGTGAACGGCCGCATCAGCGCCGAGCCCACCGATGGCAAAGACGTGGTGGTCGAGGGGAGGCGGACGGCGAAAGGCCGGTCCGACGAGGCCGCAAAAGAGCTCCTGGGCAAGCTCGAGATTCGCGAGGAGGTCGGCGGTTCGACCGTGCGCGTCGAGTCGCGGCCGCCGCGCACCAGCGGCTTCGGCGGCCATGAAATCGAGTGGACCGTGAAAGTGCCGAAAGGCCTCACCGTCGATCTCCGCACCGTCAACGGCGGTGTTCGCCTCGACGGCCTGTCGGGCGAGATTCACGCCAAGACCACCAACGGCGGCGTCAAGGGCCAGAACATCATCCCCGAAACCATTGAGGCCTCGTCGGTCAACGGCGGCGTCGAGATCGAGCTGGGAGCCCCGCTCGATTCGACGGACTCGGTTGAAATCTCTACCGTGAATGGCGGCGTCTCGCTCGGCATGCCGTCCGAGAGCAAGGCCACCATTACCGCGCGCGCCGTGAACGGCGGCGTCCGCGTCAACGACCTCGACATCAAGCGCGATGACGAAGATTCCCGGGAGTCCGAACGCAGACGCCGCTTGAACGGCACGCTCAACGGAGGCGGCGCCAAGGTCAACATCAGCACGACCAACGGCGGCGTCCGCCTGTCGCGCATCGGCAACACCACCTCGTAAACAGGCAGTAACCACGCGCCAGTAGCGGCCGCGCTTGCGTCGCGGCCCAATCTTTACCGCTTGCCTTTACCCGCCCGCGGCTCGGGCTTCATCCGTCGCTGCCGCGCGAGATGGTGACCGCCGAACGCCCTGTGCCGCCCGGCTGCACGCGGTTGCTGGCCACGGGCTTGGCGAGCGAGCCGGCGCTGCGCCACCAGTCGGCGACGGACTTCGCGCGCGATTTGAACGCCCTCGCCGTCCCACCGCGCGCGCGCCGCTGGCTGGCCATGGCCGCCGCGGTGCTCGTGCTCGGTGCGCTCGGCGCGTGGCAGCCCTGGCACGCCACCGGCGACGGGCTGACCGACATGCCGTCGCTCGCGGTACTGCCGTTCCAGACGCCGCAACTGGCGGAGGAGGATCAATACCTCGGCCTCGGTATTGCCGACGCGGTCATTACGCAGCTGGGCAACTCGCGCCAACTAGAGTGCGGCCCACCACCAGCGTGCGTGAGTTCGCCGCGCCTGACTTGGACGTCCTCGACGCGGGCCGCCGGTTGCGCGTCGATCACGTGCTCGGCGGCCTCGTGCATCGCGACGGCGATCGCGTGCGCGTGACCGTGCAGCTGGTCGACGTCCGCACTGGCGCCCAACGCTGGTCTGAGCTCATCGACGTGCCGTTCTCTGGGCTGTTCGCGCTCCAGGACGCGGTGTCCCAGAAAGTGGCGGCCGACCTGGTGGGGCAGTTGAGCCCTGCAGACCGCGGCGCTCTCGCGGTGCGGCAGCCGCGAGCCCCGAGGCCTACCAGTTGTACTTGCGCGGACGCTACTTCCTGTCGCGGCTGGGCCGCGAGGACCTGGAGCGCAGCCTGGCGCTGTTCGAGCAGGCCGTGGCGATCGACCCGTTGTATGCGCGCGCACACGCCGGCGTGGCGGCGGCGCACCGCAACCTGGGCGCAAACCACACCCCAGGAGCGGCCCCGAACGACTCGATGCCGCTGGCCCGCGCCGCCGCGTTGCGGGCGTTAGCCATCGACCCCAATCTGCCGGGAAGCGCTATACGTTCTGGGCGTGCTGCAGTTTCAGTACGACTATGACTGGAAGGGCGCCGCCGCCACGCTCACGAGGTCGATTGCCATCGGTCCCAACATCGCGGAGACGCGGCGTGCCTACGGCTGGTATCTCACCGCGATTGGCGATCGCAGGGGCAGCGTGGCCGAACTACAACGCGCCGAAGCGCTCAATCCTACTGAAGCGCTGACGCTCGAAAACCTCGGCGTCGATCTTGTCGCCGTCGGCTTGTTCGCCAGCCGCGACCGCGCCGACCAGCTCGTCGACGTGCTCACGCAGGCGGGTTTGCCGGCGATGCAGCGGGGTTTCCAGCTTCGCCGACGGCACGTGCAACAGATTGTGCTCGGACCGTATTTCAATCGCTCCGATGCCGTTGCGGACCTGCGGCGCGTGCAACAGCTGGGCGGGTACGACGACGCCACCGTGATCGACAGCACGCGCGAGCCCTCCGCACAGTAGCAGGCCGGAGCTGAGCGCTCCTTACCCGATCGGGTTATCCCGGAACAACGCGTCGAGCCGACGCGTAAGCTGACCATAGGGGAGACACACCATGTGGTCGCTACAAGCGTCTCTGGATCTCCGCGGCATTGCTTTTCTGCGGTCTCGCAAGTGGCCGGCAAAAAATCCTGACAACTCTGGTACCGCTGGTTGCGGCGCGTCGATACTCGGCGTCGGACACTTCACGGTGCCACCCGACGCCATCGAAGGTCCCGACCGCCTGCCATTAGCGAATGGCAGCGTCTGCGAGTCGTGGTCGACGATCCGCACCATCGTTGTACCTCACGGCATCAGCGCAGTGCCGCGCCGTTCGCCGATCGAGGCGCGGAAACGCACGCCGTGGAATCCGGCGCCCGACGTGCACGGCGTCGTCGAGCGCGCCGGCAGCCGCGAGTGGTTCACCGACCGCCTCTTCGTCGAATCAAAGCAGGCCAACCTGCCGGCCGCCTGCAGCACCTCGGCGATGGTGCATGTCGTGCTGGTGATTCTCGTGCTGCTGCTGTTGGCTGCGCGGGCCGCGCGCGCTGACCTGACGCCGCGCAGGCTGATGGATGTGTCGCTGCGAATGCCGGACATCGTGTCGCTGCTGCCGGCCGCCGTCGCACCGCCGCCCGCGCGCAAGCCCTTTGAACGTTCCGCGCCGGCCGACTTGGCGCGCCCGGCCCCGCCGCCCGCGAGGGCGATAGAGACGCCGGCCGCCGCACCGCTGGAGACGCCGTCAAGCGTCGAGGCTCAACCCACGGCGCTCGACGACGCCCCGAGTGAGGGTGCACCCGCCGGAGTCGAGGTCGGCGGCGCGCCCGACGGCGCGCCCGACGGCGTGTCAGGCGGCGTTCCTGGTGGCACCGGTAGCGGACCTTCGGTCGAGCCTGCGCACCCGCCGGCGGCCACGGGCCCGTTCCGTGTCGGTGAAGGAATCGATCGGCCCCGGAAGATCAAGCATGTCAAGCCCGCCTATCCGCTGCCTGCCATGGTGGCGCGGGTCGGCGGCAATGTCCTCATCGAAGCCACGATTGGGGCCGACGGCAAAGTGCACAACACGCGCGTGCTCAAGTCGATTGCCGTCCTGGATCAGGCCGCGCTCGACGCCGTACGACAGTGGGAGTTCGAACCCTCGCGCCACAACGGCGTGGCCGTGGCCGTGACGATGGTCATCATCGTGACGTTTGCGCTCCTGTAAGTAGCCAGTAACCAGTAGCCACTCGTTATCACCGCTTGCGCCGGCGGCCGCCGTCCCGAGCTTGCAAGAGCTCGTCGGCTACGCCGACGCGAATGTCATCGACCTCACGCGCGACCCCACCGCGCAGCCGCGGCGGTAGCCTCAACGCCCCCCGGCCGCGCCGGCCTTGCGCCGTGCCTCGTACTCGACGCGCGGGTACAGCCGGCCGCGCTTGACCGTGGCATGCACGTTACGGATGGCGCGGATGTCCTGCAGTGGATCGCCGTCCAGGATCACCAGATCCGCGTCCTTGCCCGGCTCGATCGTGCCCGCCCGCTCCAGGATCCCGAGTGCCGGCGCGCCGTTGTGCGTGGCGGCTTGGATGGCGGCTGACGGCGACAAGATGCCGTGCTCGACGAGCGCGACGATCTCGTCATGCAGGCTCGGCAGCGGCGCTTCCCGCGTGGCGTGCCAGTCGGTGCCGGTAAGCATGGTCACGCCGGCCCGGCTGGCCGCGCGCGCCAGCGCCGTCATCAGCTCCGGCGTGCAGCCGAGTTTCGAGAGACGTCCGCCGGGATGCGTGAGCGCGATGGAGCGCCCGTACCGTCCACGATGGTGACGTTTGTGAACGCCCTGGCGCCAGGCGCCGGCGGTTGCGCGGCACGCGGGACGCTGACAAGGCTGACGGCGAGAGTCACGCCGATGCTCACCGCAGGCCGGACACCGGCAAACGAGATCGCGGAACTGTACAGCGCCATGAATGCAGGAGTCTACACGGTCGGGCAGCGAGATTGCCAACGAGTAGACAGCAGTCCGGTAGCGAGAGGAGTAGCCAGAAGTTTCTGGGTACTGGATACTGCTACCGAATACCGCCCGTGAACGAAGATAAAGCCACTCGCTACCATCGCCTGCGCCGGCGCGCCGATCTCCTCGGGACGTCGGCCGCCGGCGTCGTGCTGTTGACGCTTGCCCTCGCGGGCGGCAGCCATCGGCTGCGCGAGGTGGCCGCGGCAATATCGCAGTGGGTGCCCGAACGCTTCAACGACATCGTGATGGTGATGCTCGCGACGGTCCTGGTGATGCTCATCCTGGCGATCGTCGAGCTGCCCTTCGCGTATTTCCACGGCTATCTGCTCGAACATCGCTACGGCCTCTCCACACAGTCGCGCGGGCATTGGCTCTCCGATCAGGCAAAAGGCATTGGCCTCGGCCTCGTGCTGGCGATCTTCGGCACCTCGGTTGTTTATGGCGCCCTCCGCAACTGGCCCGACGACTGGTGGTGGATCTCGGCAGGGTTGTTCGCGGCGGCGACGATTGGCCTGGCTCAGCTCGCGCCCGTCGTGCTGCTGCCGATCTTCTACAAGTTCAAGCCGCTCGACCGCCCGTCGCTCGTCGAACGCCTCGTGAAGCTGGCGGCCGGCGCGCGGACCAGCGTCAACGGCGTGTTCGAGTGGGTGCTGAGCAGCCACACGAAGAAAGCCAACGCCGCGCTCGCGGGGCTCGGACGCACCCGGCGCATCCTGCTGTCGGATACGCTGCTCGCGGACTATTCCGAAGACGAAATCGAAGTGATTCTCGCTCACGAGCTTGCGCATCACGTGCACCGCGACCTGTGGCGCGGCATCGCCGTGCAGGCGGTGGCGCTGCTGGCGGGGTTCTTCGTGGCCAGTGTGTTGCTGGCCGCACTGGCGGATCCGCTGGGGTTACGAGGGATCGCCGATCCTGCCGGTTTGCCGGCGGTGCTGCTGATCGGCGGCGTCTGGACGTTCCTGCTGCTGCCGGTGGTCAACGGCCTCTCGCGCGCGCAGGAGCGCGCCGCCGACCGCTATGCGTTGAAGACGACACGGAATGTTGACGCGTTCGTCACCGCCATGAAGCGGCTGTCGCAGCAGAATCTGGCGGAGGAGTATCCGTCGGCACTCGTCCGGTTCCTGTTCTATTCACATCCGCCGATTCGCGAGCGAATTGAGGCGGCCAGGGCATTCGGCCGCGGAGAACACCATGCAGCATAGGGTCTTGGGTCCTGGGTCCTGGGTCTTGGGAGTAAGCTTGGTCGCCTGCATGTCGATCACGGGGGACGCTCAATACTCGAAGCCGAAAACCAGCGTCGCGCATCGTGGCGCATCGGCCTACGCGCCGGAGCACACGCTGGCCGCCTACAGACTGGCGATCGACATGGGCGCCGATTACGTCGAGCAGGACCTCGCCGTCACCAAAGACGGCATCCTGATCTGCCTCCACGACGCCAGCCTCGAGCGCACCACCAATGTCGAGCAGTTGTTTCCCGATCGCGTCACCACGCAGACCATCGAAGGCAAGACGCGGAAGGCCTGGCTTGCCAACGATTTCACGCTGGCGGAGATCAAGCGGCTGGATGCGGGGTCGTGGTTCAACGCGAAGTTCGCCGGCGAACGGATTCCGACCTTCGATGAGGCCATTGCCCTCATCCGCGGCAAGGCCGGCATCTTTCCGGAGTTGAAGACGCCCGAGATTTACGCCGGGCGCAACGTCAATTTCGAACAGCTGGTGGCCGTTGCGCTCGACAAGAATGGCCTGCGTGGTCCGAAGGCGGATGCGAAAACCCCGGTCATTCTCCAGACCTTCGGCGAAGACAGCGCGCGCACGCTCGCCAAGATCAAGATCGGCGTGCCCGTGGTGTTGCTGTTGAACTCGGACGAGAACTACAAGACCGCGGACAAGCTGCGTGCCTGGAAGGGCAGCGTCCAGGGTTTCGGGCCCGCGAAGAATATCGTGCTGCGCAATCCTGACTTCGTGAAATGGGCGCACGCCGAAGGGATGACGGTGACGCCGTATACGTTCCGCGCATCAGATGCGTTGAAGGCGGGATTCAATGACGTCGCGGAAGAGATGGCGCACTATCTCTACAAGCTGGGCGTGGACGCGCTCTTCACAGACAACCCGGACAAATTTCCGCGCAGATAGCCTCGGATAACCCCCGCCTTAAGGCGGGGGCTATCGCGCGCGCACCACGAACGTGCCCTTCATGTCCTGACATCCCTGATCCGTCGTCAGGTTGCAATAGAACGTGAACGTCCCGGGCTGATCGGCCCGGAACTCGAACGTGATCGACGTGCCGCCGGAGGCGCGCTTGATGATGCGATAGGCGTCGATGGCGAAGCTGGTGGGCCGCTCTTCGCTGCGCAGGGTGATCTTCACGAGATCGTCCTGCGAGACTTCGAGCGTGTTCGGGGTGAAGACGTGATCCTTCGCGACGATCGTGAACTCGCGCCGGTTCTGCGCCGGCTCCTGGGCGAAGGTTGGCGCCAGCGTGAGGATGAAGACTGCAGCAGAGATCTGGCGCACGCGCGTCATTGTAGCTGGCGCGTGATCCCGACGGGAAGTGCTACCCGTCGGGACTCAGACTTCTTAACGCGGTCCGCGGTCGCGTCGCGGGCCGCGGTCGCGATCGCGGGGCGGACGATCGCCGCGGTCGCCCGAGGGGCCGCCGCCGCCCGCATTCGCCCCCGCCGGCGCGCCTTCTTCGCCGCCGGATCCGGCCGGCGGAGCGCCGCCTTCTTCCGGCGTGATCAGCGCCTTGCGCGACAGACGAATCTTGCCGGTCGGGTCGATGTTGATGACCTTGACCAGCACCTGCTGGCCTTCCTTCAGCTCGTCACGCACGTCCTTGACGCGGTAGTGCGCGATCTCCGAGACGTGGAGCAGGCCGTCGGTGCCGGCCATGATCTCGACGAAGGCGCCGAAGTCGGTGATGCGCTGCACCTTGCCGAGATAGGTCTTGTTCAACTCGGCGGTCGCGGTCAGCTCCTGGATCATGCCGATCGCCTTCATCGCGGCCGCTTCGTCCGCCGATGCGACGTTGACCTGGCCGCTGTCCTCGACGTCGATCTTGACGCCGGTCTTCTCGATGATGCTGCGGATCATCTTGCCGCCGGGCCCGATCACGTCGCGGATCTTGTCGACGGGAATCTTGATGGTGATGATGCGCGGCGCGTAGGCCGACATGTTCTGGCGGTGCGTGGCGAGCGATTCCTGCATCAGGTTCAGGATATGCAGGCGGCCGGCCCTCGCCTGCGTGAGCGCGGCGCGCATCACGTCGGCGGAAATGTGGCTGACCTTGATGTCCATCTGCAGCGCCGTGATGCCGTTGGCGGTGCCGGCGACCTTGAAGTCCATGTCGCCGTAGTGGTCCTCGGCGCCGGCGATGTCGGAGAGGACGGCGAACTTGCCGGTCGTCTCGTCCATGATCAGGCCCATCGCCACGCCGGCCACCGGCGCCTTGATCGGGACGCCCGCGTCCAT
>CAZEMI010000149.1:0-7783 GCA_964513235.1 uncultured Acidobacterium sp. | reverse complement strand
CCGTCCGTGCCGCTGACCACCTCACGAAACGTCCCCGAGTCCTGGTTCCGAACCACGATGGTGACGCCGGGCATGACGGCGCCCTGTTCGTCAGCCACACGCCCCCTGAGCTCGGAGTAACTCTGTCCGGCCGCCGCGGACGCGCCGACCGACAGCACCAAACCCCACGCGAGAATCAAACGCTGCATCGCCCACCCCTTTCGCCCCTAGGCTTATGACTTCACGAACGATCACACCACGCAGTTTTCTATTTCTGCGCAGTCCACACCCGCGTGCTCTCGAAGTCGGCGCGGTCGAGATTCGGACGCGAGGTGATGTTGGTCGTCACGGCAGAGTCGAGATCACGGGCTCGACACTGGCAACGTCATGGGCCGGTCCCGAATGAAGGGATGGCTCGACGACACTGGACGGACGCTATTCGCGCAAGCCTCCCAGATCAATACTGTCAAGACAGTCAATTCAATACAAAGAAGGGTGTAGGCACGCGCGTTTGATACCCTGTGACCGATGAGGCGGGGCGCGTTTCTGTTCGTATTCGCGGTGTCGGGCGCTGCCGCTCTCATTTACGAAGTCGTCTGGACGCGACTGCTGACGCTGCACCTCGGTCACGGCCTTGCCGCCGCCAGTGCCGTGCTCGCGGCGTTCATGGGCGGCCTCGCCGTGGGCGCCGGCGCGGCGGGACACGTGGCGGGACGCTTTTCACCGACACGCGCGCTGCGCACCTACGCGGCTCTCGAGATCGCCATCGCCGTGCTCGCGTTGCTGATGCCATTGGCGTTGACGGCGGTGCGGCCCCTGCTCGCCGCCGCCTACGCGGACGGCGCGGGCGGCGGGTCGTTCGCGGTGCTGCGCCTGGTGACCAGCGTGCTGTTGCTCTGCGTGCCGGCGGCGTGCATGGGCGCGACGTTCCCAATCGCGTCGCGATGGATGGTGCGGACGGCGGCCACCGCCGCCGAGGACGCGGGCACGTTGTACGCGGCCAACACGCTGGGCGCGGCGGCCGGCGCGATGCTCGCCGGTTTCGTCCTGATCCCCGCGCTCGGACTCAGTGGATCCACGTGGCTCGCCGTGCTGTTGAATGTGATCGCCGCGGCCGGCGCGTTGCTGATCGCGCGACGCGCCCCGGTCGTGCTGCCAGTGAACCAATCGGCGGTCGCCGTAACGCCCGCTCCCCGAACCAAAGCCCAAGTCCCAAGCCCCAAGTCCCAAGCCCCAAGTCCCAAGTCCCAAGCCCCAAGTCCCAAGTCCCAAGCCCCTCCTCGCCTGTGGCTCGCGGCCGCCGCCCTTGGCGCCAGCGGCTTTGCCTCGCTGACCCTGCAAGTGGTCTGGACGCGTCTGCTCGTTCAGATCCTCGGGCCCACGACCTACGCCTTCAGTACCGTCGTGTCGATCTTCATCATTGGCCTCGCGGGCGGCGCCGCCATCGGAGCGCGGCTGGCGTCGCGCATGAACCCGGCCATCGGCCTGGCATGTTCGCTGCTCCTCAGTGCCGGCCTCGCGCTGGCCGCGGCGTCCGCGGTGGATTGGGCACTGCTCACCATCGCCCAGATCGTCTCGCGTCCTGAGTATCAATTCGCCGACGTGTTGCAGCGTGAAGTGCTGCTGGTGTCGGGACTGCTGCTGCCGATGACCCTCGCCTTCGGCGCGGCGTTCCCCTTTGCCGTGGCGGTGGCGACGGGACGCGATGAGTCCGTCACTCGGGACATCGGCGTCATCTACGCGGTCAACACGATCGGCGCGATTCTGGGGTCGCTCCTCTCTGGTTTCTTCCTCGTGCCACAGGTGGGCCTGCACGGCACCATCCGCCTGGTCGCGGCCCTGGCCGCGATCGTCGCGGTCGCGATTCTCGTCAAGGCCGGTCACGCGCGGGGCCGTGCGGTGGGCTTTGCGCTGGCCGGTGCGGTCACTGTCGCCATCGTCGCGTTGCCGCAGTGGGATCGCGCGCTGCTGTCGAGCGGCGCCTACAAATACGCGCCGGCCATCCGCGGCCCGAGCCTCGAGACGGCGCTCACCGCCGGAGAGCTGTTGTCGTATCGCGAAGGCTCGACCGGCACGGTGGCGGTCCGCCGCCTGGCCGGCACCATCTCGCTGGCGATCGACGGGAAGGTTGATGCGTCCAACGCCGGAGACATGCTGACGCAGCGCCTGCTCGCGCATGTGCCGCTGCTGCTGCACCCGAATCCGCAGCGGGCCGCGATCATCGGCCTGGGCAGCGGCGTGACGCTGGGATCCGCGCTGACCCATCCCGTGGCCGAAGTGCACGTGCTGGAGATTTCACAAGGGGTGGTCGAGGCGTCGCGGTTTTTCGAGGCCGAGAATAATCGCGCGCTCGCCGATCCGCGCACGCGGCTGATCGTCGGCGACGGCCGCACGCACCTGATGCTCGGCCGGCAGTCGTACGACGTCATTGTCTCGGAGCCGTCCAACCCGTGGATGGCCGGCATCGCGTCGCTGTTCACGCGCGAGTTTTTCGAGGGCGCGCGCGGCCGGCTGGCGCCCGGCGGCGTCTTGTGCCAGTGGGCCCACACCTACGACATCAGCAGCAACGATCTGAAATCGATTGTCGCCACCTTCCTCTCGGTGTTCCCCAACGGCACCTTGTGGCTGGTCGGCGATGCCGACGTCTTGCTGGTGGGAGCGACGGAGCCGTTGGACGGCCGCATTGGCGGCATCGGCGACGCGATGCGGCGCCCCGGCGTGGCCGCCGATCTCGCCAGCGTCGGCGTGGCCGGCCCGTTCTCACTGATATCATTATTCGTGGCGCAAGGCGACGCCTTGAAAGCCTGGGCCAACGGCGCGCCGCTCCAGACCGACGATCGGTCACAACTCGAATTCTCGGGCCCGCGCAGCATCTTCGGCGGTAGTCGCGACGATAATGCCGCGGCGCTGCGCGCGCTGGCGGCCGCGAGCCCGAAGCCGCCGGCCGTGGATCGGTCGCTCACCTCGGCCACACCCGCGGATTGGCGTAACCGCGGGATGATGTTCCTGAAGGCCGACGCCTATCGCCCCGCCTACGACGACCTGGCGCGATCGCTCACGGCGAACCCCGACGACCCGGTCGCGCTCGATGCGTTCATCCGCGCCGCCGCGTCGCTCAACCGCATCGGCGATGCGCAGTCCTTCCTGACCAACCTGGCCTCGAACCCGACGAATACCTCGGCCAAACTGGCGTTGTCGCGGGTGCTCGCCTCCGAGGGCAACGTAAGCGAGGCGATCCGCATTCCGTTCAGCGTGCTGCAGGGCAATCCGTCGCACGTCCCCGCGCTCGAGCAGTTGGCCTCGGTGCTGTCCGACCTTGGCGACACCACCCGTCTTGAACCGGTGGCGATTCGGCTGGTGAAGGAAGCCCCGAAGAACGCCTGGTCGCACTACTACGTCGCCTCCCTGTTCTTCTTACAGAATCGTCATGACCTCGCCCTGCAGGCGGCGCGCAATGCCGTGGCGATCGATCCGGCGCACGCCAAAGCCCACAATCTGATCGGGGCCTGCCTGGCCAACATGGGGCGTCGAGACGAAGCGCGAACGGCCTTCGAAGCCTCCATTAAGGCCGATCCGCGCGAGCCGGGCACCTATACCAACCTCGCCAACCTCGAGCTGCAGTCCGGCAATCGCAACCTGGCGATCCGCTACTTCGCCGAGGCGCTCATCGTCGATCCCACGTCGCAGCCCGCCCGCGACGCTCTCGCCTCGATCAACCGCTAAAAAGAAGACTGCGTAGCTTCCCCGCGTGATTCAAATTGCTGAAGAAAGATCCAAGACTCGAGATGTCGGGAACAGCTAGTGTGTGCTTTTGACCACCGCTGTGTGTAAGAAGAACCACCTTCTCAGAGACAACCGTACCCCAAGATCTCATCCTCCCCAGACGGATTGCCCTGGATGTGCTGCGGCACGAGAGTTGCTTAGTGTCGGCAACGAGGGGAATAGTTCGATGAGCGTCGTTCGTATTTTGGGGTTCTGGACGCTGTCGTGCGGGTGTGTCGTGGGACGTTACCGCGACATTGCCAGCACGCGCGAGGTGGTTTACGTAGAGGAGAAAGGCGCCAGCTGCGAAAGCCACGCGCATCGCCGCAACCACACGGTTTCGGCGGAGCGCGAGCGGTTCGCGGCGGTGGCTGTCTCTACGGTGACCGCAAGAGCGTCCTAACTGACAATTCTGGGCAGTACAATCTTTGGCAGTGCCCCGCGCCCTGCCTAAACCCTACGCCGACCTCGGTCGCGGCCGGTCGCGCTTGCAGTTCTTTCACGGCGACGCCATCGAAATCCTGAGGAGCTTTCGCGCCGGCTCGGTCGACGCGGTCGTCACGTCACCTCCTTACAATCTTGGCATCCGCTACCGCACCTACGACGATGGGGGGCCGCGGAAGCAGTATCTGGAGTGGACCGGCGACTGGGTCCAGGCGGCTCGCCGGGTCCTCTCGAGCCAGGGGTCGCTCTTTCTGAACGTCGGCGCCAAACCCAAGGACCCTTGGACGGCCCTCGACGTGGCCCAAGCCGTCCGGCCGCACCTCGAGTTGCAAAACATCATTCACTGGGTCAAGTCGATCGCCATCGAGAAAGCCCTGGCCGGCACGCGCAGTGGGTTGGCCGATGACCTTGCGGTCGGTCATTACAAACCCATTAACAGCCGCCGCTTTCTCAACGACTGCCATGAGTTCGTCTTTCACTTCAGCCCCAAGGGGACGACGCCGCTCGATCGGACGGCCGTGGGCGTGAAATACCAGGACGCCTCGAACGTGACCCGGTGGCAGAAGGCCGGCTCGGGCCTCCGTTGCCGGGGCAACACCTGGTTCCTGCCCTACGACACCATCCAGAGCCGCGACAAGGAGCGGCCGCATCCGGCCACGTTTCCATGGCGGCTGCCCGCGTATTGCCTGAAGCTCCACGGCCTCGACCGCATCAAACTTGCGGTCGATCCGTTCCTGGGACTGGGCAGTTCCGCCGTCGCCTGCGCGAAGCTCGGGATCAATTTCGCCGGCATCGAGCTCGACGAGCACTATCTCAAAGAAGCCGTCGCGCGCACGGACGCCGAACTGAAAGCCGCTGCCTCCCGACTGAACTTTTGATTGCTGACTGAACTGCAGACTGCCAACTGAAAACTCTTCACTGCCGACTGTCGACTGCAGACTGTAATATCCTTCCATGCATCCAAGGAGGGGTTCGTGGACCTTCGACAACTAGAAATCATACGAGCCATCGCGGAAACTGGTTCATTCACCGCCGCCGGTCACAAGCTTCACGTCTCGCAATCCGCCATCAGCCGCCAGATTCTGCTGCTCGAAGATGAACTGAAGGAACCGGTGTTCCTGCGCGTCGGGCGGCGGATTCGCATCACCCCGGCGGGTGAATCGCTGTTGCAGCTCAGTCATCGGGTCTTTCAGGATTTGAAAGACACGATCGCGGGGATCACCGACAGCCAGGAGTCTCTGCGCGGCACGGTCCGCCTGCTCGGCGGCATGACCGTGTGTTTGTACGTGTTTCCGCCGCTGCTCACCGAGCTGAAGCGTCAGCACCCCGAAATCGACTTGAAGTTGACGACCGGCAGCTCCGAGCGGTGCCTGCAGCAACTCCGCTCCGGGGCGGGAGACCTGGCGCTGCTCACACTGCCGGTGGATCAGCCGGATCTCGTGACCGTGCCGGTGCTGCAGGAAGAGCTGTTGATCGTGACGGCGGCGAAGCATCCGCTCTCGAAGAAGCGCAAGGTGCTGCCCCAGGACCTCGTGGGCCAGCCGTTCGTCCTGTTCGAATCCGGTTCAAACACCCGGCGCGCCGTGGACGAGTTCTTCATGACGTCGCGCATCGAGCCGCAAATCGTGATGGAGACCGAAAACGTCGAGATCATCAAGCAGTTGGTGCGTCACGGGCTCGGCATCACGATCATCCCGTACCAGGCCGTGGCTCGCGACGTCACCCAGGGCCAGCTGTTTTGCGCCCGTATCGAAGGGCGCTCGCTGGTCCGCGAAACCGGGTGGATTTATCCGAAGATGAGCCGGACGCCGCGGGCGGTGCAGGAAGTCATCAAGGCGTTCGAGCGCGTGCGGCCGAAGCTAAAGCTGGCGCCGTAGGGTCTTGGGACCTGGGACCTGGGTCTTGGGGCCAAGACCCAAGACTCAAGACTCAAGACCCAAGACCCAAGACCCAAGACCTAACATGCGCGTGGCGCATGCATCAAATCCGATCATTTTATGTTTGATCGTCGTCAGGAGGCGTAGGATCGAGCCCGGCGATTCACTTATGCACAACGACTCTCACCGCGTCATCTCGATCAGCCTGAACGAACAGGAGTGGCAAGCCTTCATCCGCATTCACCCACAGCCTGTACTCTGGCTGCGCGAGCGGATCCAGGAGTCGATTGCCCTGGGCGGCGCTATTGCGCCGGCTTCGGCAACTGGCGCAGCGAGTACGACGTCCGCGACCACACGGTAACGCCCGGGCGGTCCACCAGCTTCACCTCGATCTTGCGGGTGCGCTTGAGCGGGTCGGGGTTGGTCGACGAGTATCCCAGCACGTAGTAGTCGCTCGTCTCGGCATCAATCCGCTTCAACGCCTTGTCGAAATTGTTCTGGTTCACCACCGCGATGCCGCCGGTCTGCTCGGCCAGCACGCGCAGGCTGTCTTGCGTCTTGCGGATGTGTTCACCGAATTCCACCGGATCGAGCTGCTCGTCGAGGTCGGAGCCGGCGACCAGGCCGCGCGGATCAATCGTGTAGAGCGTGGCGTTGGCGCGATTGGCGGCGCGCGTCACCTCGGCCAGCTCGCGCGCCAGGTCGGCGTCGGCAAACTGGTTCTGCGACATCGACCCGCGCTGCTGGTCGCGGCCTTCCTCGCGCGACTGGCCGAAGCGTCCACCGAAGACCGGATCCTCGCCGAGGCGCGAATCGGCGAACGGATTGAAGTCAAACCCGTTGCTCACCCACACCACCGCCTTGCGGCGGTTGGCGATCTTCTCCATCTGCGAGAGCATGTCGTAGGCGGTCGAGAACGCGACGTGCGCGCGGTAGCGCACTTCCGACGGGCCGTCGCTGCCTTCCGCGCCCTGGATGATATCTGACGGCCTCAGGCCGCTCCCCGTGATCTTCTTGATCGCTTCGTCAAGCACTTTGCGGTCGTAGGTCGGATCGATCGCCAGAGACGAGGGGCCGGTCGACACGATCGAGAACATGTCGCCTTCGTGCACCAGCGTGCGGGCGATGCGCTTGAACAGATCGCGGATGCGGCCGGTGTTGCGGAAGTCGAGGTGCAAGTCGTCCACGATGATCAGGAAAATGCGGCCGGCGGTGTCGTTGCGCGGCCGCGACACCGGGAGGATCAGGCCTTCCCGGGCCGCCGGCGGCGGCGGCGCCGCGAGGTTGTGCACGCGCCCGCCGTGCACCAGCGTCAGCGTGGTGATGTCCTGCTTGACGCCGTCTTCGAAGACTTCGAAGTCGCTCTTCGTGAGGTCGGCCACGAACTGGTCCTGGTTGTTCCGGGCGATGACGTCGGTGGTGACGTAGTCAATCGCCACGCGGAACGTGGCCTGGCTGTTGGGTGGCTGGGGTGCCTGAGGTGCCGAAGGCTGCTGGGCTCCGACGTCGATCGACAGGGCCAGCACCGCAACGCCGGCAAGACGAAAAGCATGGGACTTCATACTGGGATTATAAGACGCTTCACGGGGGTCTTGGGACTTGGGACTTGGGACTTGGGACTTGGGACTTGGGACTTGGGACTTGGGACTTGGGACTTGGGACTTGGGACTTGGGACTTGGGTCTTGGGACTTGGGACTTGGGACTTGGGACTTGGGACTTG